>CAYUGC010000069.1:0-16137 GCA_964444085.1 uncultured Bifidobacteriaceae bacterium
TCAGCGGGCGGGAATTTTCCTTTGCGCGCGGCGAATCCATCCGGCTCTTTTTCTCCTACCGTTATACGTCGGAACGTGCCGCCCAGTTGCTGTCGCGTCATGGATTGGAAGTCTGCGGTCAATGGATTGCAAAATCCGGCGAAGAAGGTGTTTTTCTCTGCCGCCGCAAAATTTGCGGTAGAAACTTCAGTGTCTCCGACATCACCTAACGGCGCGTCTTCATGGTTGAACCGGGTGCAGGATGTCGTTCAGGGTTTTGAGCAGCAGGTGGGCGTCGAACGGTTTTTTAAGGATGCCTGCCACGTTCAGTTGTTTGAGGACATCGGTTTCATTGGCCAGCTCCGCGCCGGTGGCGACGAGAATCCGGCCATGCGGATTCAATTTTCGCAGGGCGGCGATGGTGGCGAGCCCGCTCAAGCCCGGCATGTTCATGTCCGTTACCACGAGGCTGATTTGAGGGCCTTTTTCGGTATAAAGCGCGATGGCTTCGATGCCGTTGCCGGCCAGCAGCGTCTGGTATCCGTTTGATTCCAGAATGCGTTTGACAATCCGGCGCACGGCTTCTTCATCGTCCACCACCAGGATCAGTTCGCTTTGTCCTGACAGCAGGGGCTTGGGTGCGTTTTTCTCTGTGGCCGAGGCGGTCTCCATTTTTGCTGGTAGATAAACCCTGAATTCGGTGCCGTGTCCCATCTGGCTGTCGAACTGAATGAACCCGCCGTGGCTTTTCACGATGCCCAGCACCGTGGACAGTCCGAGTCCCGTGCCTTTTTCCAAGCCCTTGGTCGTGAAAAACGGGTCGAAAATCTTGTGGAAAATTTCCGGCGGGATGCCCGTGCCGGTGTCGGTGACTTTCAGCAGGACATAAGGCCCGGGTTTGGCTTCGGGAATGAATTTGGCGGTGGCCGCGTCTAATGAGATGTTTTCAAGGGCCAGCCCCAAGGTGCCGCCTTGGGGCATGGCATCGCGCGCATTCACGGTCAGGTTGAGCAGGATCTGATGCAGTTGGGTGGCATCGGCGGAAACCATCCAGACATCCTTGGGCAGGTTGGTTTTCAAGGCGATGACCTTGGGGAAAGTTTCCTGGATGATTTTGGCCATCTCCTTGACCAGATGGGTGGGTTGCAACAGGACATGCCTGCCCTCGACGCCCCGGGCGAAGGTCAACACCTGCTTGACGATGTCGGCACCACGGAGGGTGCTGGCTTCCAACATCGCCAGCGTGGAGCGGCCGTGCGGGGTTTTGACCTCGTCGTGCAGCAACTGGACGCCCATCAGGATCGGTGCCAGGATGTTGTTCAAGTCATGGGCGATACCGCTGGCCAGATGCCCGATGCTTTCCAATCGCTGGGCGCGAAGGAATTGCGCCTCCAGCATTTTCTTTTCGGTGATGTTCTCCTTGACCGCCAGGAAGTGGGTGATTCTTCCCGCCTCGTTGGTGATGGGCGAGATGGAGGCTGATTCCCAGTAAAGCTCGCCGTTTTTTTTTCGGTTATGGAATTCCCCGTGCCATTCTTTGCCGGACGTGATGGTCTGCCATAGTTGCGCGTAAGCTTCCGGAGGCATTTCTCCCGACTTCAAGATGCGGGGATTTTTGCCACAGGTTTCCGCGAAGGTGTAGCCGGTGACTGCCGTGAACTTGGGGTTGACATAGGTGATGGTTCCCGCCGAGTCGGTGATGACGATGGACGCCGAGCTTTGCTCAACGGCGCGGGACAATTGGCGCAACTGCTCGTCCATCCGATTGCGCTCGGAGACGTCCCGCAGCAGGGTCAGCAGCAATGGCCGGCCGTAGAGTTCGATCCGCGACGCCGAGGCGTGAACGGGCACGCGGTGTCCGTCGTGCCGAAACACTTCCAGCTCGCACCCGCCCGGACGTTCGCCGTTGGCGACGGCGCGGAGCAAAGCGAACCCCGACTGTTCGCTTTGCGGGGCAAAGAGCCGGGCCTGGTTGGAGCCGAGGATTTCCGTGCGTGTCCGGCCTAAAAGGTCTTCCGCGCGCGCGTTCGTGTCAATGATCTTGCCGGAGGCTTCGTCAATCAGGAACACCGCGTCGCTCAACGCTTCAAACAGGTGCCGGTATTTGTGCTCCGACTCACGCATGGCGGCTTCGGACTGCCGGCTTTCGCGCCGGGTTTGGGCCTCGTGCAGCTCGCGCTCGACCGCCGGGGCCAGCCGGGCGAGGTTGGTTTTCATGATGTAATCCTGCGCGCCGGATTTCATGGCTTCAATGGCCACGTCTTCGCCAATCGTGCCGGAAACGAAGATGAAGGGCGCGTCGGTGCCGGATTCCCTGGCTAGTTGCAGTGCCGCCGACCCGTTGAAGTAGGGCATGGTGAAATCGCACAGGATGATGTCCCATTTTTTTTGTTGCAACGCGTTGCGCATGGCGGCGGCGGTGTCCACCCGCTCGAACGCCACCTCATAGCCGCCGCGCTTCAGCTCTGCCACCAGCAGCAGCGCATCATCGTCAACGTCCTCAACAATCAATACGAAAATCGATTTGCTCATGTTCAATCCTTCATCTTGTCATCGTCTTCGGGAAATTCATACAGGCGTTTCAGGCAGTCCGGGCATAGGCTGTGCGTGAACTGCGCCTCTGAGTTTTCGCGGATGAAGATCTCCAGCCGCTGCCATTCATGGCGGTCGTTGCGGATCTTTTTGCAGCCGGCGCAGATCGGCAGCAGCCCGCTCAGGCGTTTCACGTCCATCAGCGCCGCGCGCAATTCCGTGATCAGCCGCTCGCGGTCGGCCTCCAGGATCCTTTTTTCGCGCCGTATCTGGGCCTCGCGCAGTTCGCGTTCGACCGCCGGGGCGAGCCGCTTCAGGTTGTTCTTCAAAACGTAATCCTGCGCGCCGGATTTCATCGCCTCGACCGCCACATCCTCGCCGATCGTTCCCGACACATAGATGAACGGCAGGTCGGCGTCGCTTTCCCGCACGATGCGCAGGGCGCTTTCGCCGCTGAATTCCGGCAGGGTGAAATCGCACAGGATGGCGTCCCAGTCTGCCTGCACCAAGGCCTGCCGGAGCGCGCTTTCAGTTTCCACCCGTTCGCTGGCGACGTTATAGCCGGCCCGCTCCAGCTCGCGCTGCATCAGCGTGGCGTCTTCCTGGGAATCTTCGACGAGCAGGATGTGCAGCTTGGTTTTCATAAGGCAGTGCTCCTTTCCGGTGGCGGTGGCGGTTCGTTGAGCAGCAGCCAATACAAACCAAGATGCCGGATGGCTTCGTTGAACTGTTCGAATTCGACCGGCTTGCGGATGTAGCTGTTGGCTCCAAAATCGTAGCTTTTCAGTATGTCCTGGTCTTCCTTCGAGGAGGTGAGGACGATGACCGGCAGCCGCTTCAGGCGCGCGTCGTCCCGGATTCGTTTCAGCACTTCCAGGCCGCTCAACCGGGGCAGCTTCAGGTCCAGCAGGATGATGGTGGGCAGCGGATTCAATCCCGCCAGCCTTTCCAAGGCCTCTACGCCGTCGTGGGCGATGGCCACCTCATTGGCGATGTTGCAGTTTTTAAGCGCCCGCAGCGTCAGCTTTACGTCATCCGGGTTGTCTTCGACCAGCAGGATGGTTTTATTTTTCATGGCAGTTCCTTTGAAGGTTCGGGCAACGTGAAATAAAATGTCGCCCCTTGGTTTGGTGTGCTTTCGGCCCAGACGCGGCCTCCATGCCGGTGGATGATGCGCTGGACGGTCGCCAGCCCGACGCCTGTACCGGGAAACTCAGCTGTGGTGTGCAGTCGTTGGAACGCGCCAAACAGTTTGTCTGCATAGGTCATGTTAAACCCGACTCCGTTGTCGCGCACATAAAAAGTGAGGGCGTCTTCGCGGGTCGTCCGGCCGAATTCGATTTTTGCGGCGGCTTGTTTGCCGGTGAATTTCCAAGCGTTGCCCAGCAGGTTTTCCAGGGCGACCCGCATCAAGCCGGCGTCAGCCTCGGCGACGAGGTCCGGCTCGATCACAAATTCCACGCGGCGTTTCGGCTCCACTCTTTGCAACTCGTCCGTCACGGCGCGGCCCATGGCGCTCAAGTTCACCGGCCCGCAGTGCATTTCGCTGCGCGTGTGGCGGGACAATTGCAGCAGGTCGTCAATCAGCTGGCCCATCCGCTGGCTGGCCGCGCGGACGCGTTCCAAGTTTGACCGCGCCTCCGCGTCAAGCTGGCCGGCGTTGTCTTCGAGCACGATCCGGCTGAAGCCGTCAATGGCGCGCAGCGGGGCGCGCAGGTCGTGCGAGACGGAATAGCTGAAGGCTTCCAGTTCCTGATTGGCGGTTTCCAGTTGCGCGGTGCGCTGCCGGACGCGCTCCTCCAGTTCGGCGTTGAGCTTGCGAATTTCCTCCGCCGCCCGTTTGTGCTCGGCCCGGCCGCGCAACACCGTGATGCCAAACGCCAGGTCGCCCGCCAGTTCCGCCAACAGCCGGACTTCGTCCGGCGGGAAGGCGTTGGGTTCCGCGGAATAAATCGTGAAGGCGCCGAACACCGCGCCGGTCTCGTCCTTGAGTGGCAGGGCGATGTTGGAACGGTAACCGCGGAGCAGGCCTTTCTCGCGCCACGGTTGAGCCTGCGAGTCTTCCATTAAATCCTGGATGCAGACGACTTGTCCGGTGCGGATGGCCGTGCCGGTGGGGCCGCGCCCGCGTTCGGCGTCGGACCAGACAATGGTGGCGCTTTTAAGATAGCCATCTTCGGTTCCCCCCACGCGACCGGCCGCACCGTTTTTGCGTCGTCGGGTTCCGCGTATCCCACCCAGGCCATGCGATAGCCGGCCTCATGGTAGACGATCCGGCAGATTTCATTAAGCAGAGTCTGCTCATTCTCCGCCCGCAAGAGTGCCTGGTTGCAGTTGCTGATGGCCCGCAGTTCGCGATTCAATCGGCGCTGCGTATCCTCCGCCTGTTTGCGTTCGATCAACTGCCGTTCCAAATCGAGATTGCGCCGCTTGATGGTGCGGACGCGCCAGCGGTAGAGTCCAAACGCCAGTCCCAGCAGCGCCGCGATGACCGCTCCCCGGAACCACCAGGTCATCCACCACGGCGGGATGACGGTGATTTTGATGGACGCACCTTGTTCGTTCCACACGCCGTCGTTGTTGGAGGCTTTGACCCGGAACGTGTAATTGCCGGGGGCCAGACGCGTGTAAGTGGCGGAATTATCACCGGCACCGGAGTGTCGCCAGTTCTGGTCAAAGCCTTCGAGCTTGTAGGCGTAGCGGTTCTCCAGCGGCTGCGCGAAACTCAACGCCGAGAATCTCAGGCAAAAAACATTCTGGTCATATCGGAGCGTGATCTGGTCGGCGACGTTGACCGCCTTTTTCAGCGGAGACTCTTTTCCGATCACGACCGGCTTGTTGAAGAGTTGAAAATCCGTCAACACCACCGGCGGCACGTAGGGATTGTCCCGGATATTTTCAGGAAAGAATGCGTTGAATCCTTTGCTGCCGCCAAAGAACATCTCCCCGTTTTGCCCCTGCGCATAACAGCCTTGACTGAAATCATTGTCCTGCAGGCCGTCGGCGGCGTCATAGTTTCTGAAGGTTTCTGTCTGCGGGTCAAACCGGGACAACCCCTTCTTGGTGCTCAGCCACAGACGGCCGGCGTTATCTTCCAGAATGCCATCAATCGTGCTGCTGGGCAGACCCTGGTTTTCCGTGTAGCGGGTGAACTTTTCGCTTTTCCGGTCAAACCGGTAGAGTCCATCCGCAGCGCCCACCCACAAGGTTCCGGCCTGGTCTTCGTGGATCGCGTAGATGGCGCCGCCGTTGAGTCGGTGCGGGTCACGCGCGTCGGGTTTGTAGTTCACAAAGGTTTTCGTTTGGTCGTCGAAACGGCTCAACACGCCTTCCCATGTCCCCAACCACAGCCCGCCCGAACGATCTTGATAGAGGGCGTCAACGCTGTTTCTCAAGTTGACCGGCTCAGACGGATCAGGCCAATAGTTAGCAAATTGCTCCGTTGCCCGGTCCAGCCGGCTGAGGCCGCCATACTGCCCCACCCATAGGTTGGTGCTGCGATCTTCATAGATGGCGAGAACGTCGTCGGAAGCCAGACTGTTGGAGTCATTGGGGTTGTGCCGGTAGTGTTTGAACCGGCCACTGCGCTCATCGAAGCGATTCAGGCCGCTGCCCCAGCCTCCCGACCAGAGATACCCCTGAGTGTCCCGGCAAATGCCCACAAGATAATTGCCCTGACTGAGCGTGTTTTCGCTGTCCGGGCCGGGCAGGTAATGGGTGATTTGCCCCGTCGTCCGATCCCATCTGTCCAGGGCATGGGGGCGGAAACCCGCCCACACAACACCGTTGGTGTCTTGATAAATCGCACAGACCCTGCCGGGGGAGAGACTATTGGTCTTGGTGGAATCATGCCGGCAACAGCCGAACTGGTCCTGTCGGAAATTGAGGATGTTAATCCCCCCATCCATAGTGCCCACCCACAACAAATCGGCCCGGTCCCGATAAAGGGAAAGAACTCGATTGTCGGTGAGGCTTTCCGGGTTGGACTCATCGTGTTGAAAGCGGCGCGTGAAACGTCCGGTTTGCCGGTCAAAGTGATAGAGTCCCTGATTCGACGGCATCCAAAATCCATCCTGCCCGTCATCCAGAAGGTTGCTAAGCTCCGGGCCGACCGCACCCGCCTCCAGTGCATATGAAGTGAATTGTTCTGTCTGGCGATCATACTTGATGAGGCCGGCGATCGGAGATTCGACCGGCAGCCATAGATTCCCGGCCTTGTCTTCATGGATAGAGACTGCGCTCATGCGGTCAGGGGTTGCTGGGGGACGGGTGATTTGTTTGCTTTGAAGGTCCAAGTGAAACAAGCCCCGATCGCAGGCAAACCAGATATCGCCGTGGAGATCTGCGACGATGGCATTGATCAACCCAATCGGTTTGCCGGTGCTGTCATTGGGGTGGCGCGTGAAGGTTTCGGTGGCCGGATCAAATTGGTTCAGGCCGGTGTCTCCCCCAAACCAGAGATGACCGCGATGGTCCTGAACGATGCACCTGACCATATCACCACTGAGGCTGTTGGAGTTTTGGGGATCGTGCCGGTAGCGGGTAAAACGTTCGGTGGCGGGATCAAACCGGTTGACTCCGCCATTTTCGGTGCCCGCCCACAAACAGCCCTGATTGTCTTCCAGCAGAGACAGAATATAGTTGCTGCTCAAGCTCACTGGATCGTCGGGGTTGTGTTTGAACACCACGAAGGTGTTTCCATCATACCGATTGAGGCCGTCCCGGGTGGCGAACCACATAAAGCCCTGGCGATCCTGCAAAATGGCAAAGACCCGGCTCTGGGACAGGCCGTTGTCAGTGGTGAGGTGGGTGAAACGGAGAGGCGGAGACGCGGACGAAATATCGGCGGTAACTGCGGCGGCGGATGTTTTGGAAACCTGGGCCGGCGCGGCCTTGCTCTCGCTTCCGCCACCTTCGGCGTGGGCGGATAGGAGCGGAACCGCTGCCGGCCAGAAGGCAAGCAGCGCCATGGCGGCCAACCGCCAGATGGCTTTTCCGCTCATCATGTTGTTGGCAGTATTCATGCAGCCGGCGGCAGTGAAAAATAAAAGGTTGCGCCGCGATTGACCTCGCCTTCCGCCCACACGCGCCCGCCATGTCGGCGGATAACGCGCTGGACGGTGGCCAAACCGATGCCGGTGCCGGGAAACTCAGCGGTGCTGTGCAGCCGCTGGAAGGCACCAAACAGCTTGTCCGCATAGGTCATGTTAAACCCGACCCCGTTGTCGCGCACAAAAAAAGTGATGGCACCTTCGCGGGTCAGGCGGCCGAATTCGATTTTGGCATCGCTTTGTTTGCCGGTGAATTTCCAGGCGTTGCCTAGGAGGTTTTCCAGGACGACTAGCATCAAGCCGGCGTCAGCATTGGCGACCAGGTTTGGTTCGATGACAAGCTCCACGCGGCGGGCTGGCTCCACTTTTTGCAATTCGTCCGCCAGCGAGTGCGCCAGGTCGCTCAAGTTCACCGGGGCGCGGTGCATTTCGGCGCGGGAGAGCCGGGACAACTGGAGCAGGTCGTCAATCAATTGGCCCATGCGCTGGCTGGCTGCGCGGATGCGAGATAGGCTGTCCTTGCCGTCGGCGTCCAGCTTGTTGCTGTAATCCTCCAGCACAATCCGGCTGAAACCGTCAATGGCGCGGAGCGGCGCGCGCAAGTCGTGCGAGACGGAATAGCTGAACGATTCCAGTTCCTTGTTGGCTGCTTCAAGTTGCGCGGTGCGCTGCTCGACGCGCTGTTCGAGACCCTGGTTGAGCTTGCGGATTTCTGCTTCCGCGCGTTTGCGCTCCAGTTCGGCGGCCGCCCGGGTCGCCACCAGTTGCAGCAGTTGGGTGACTTGGGCGTGGTCCGGCAGTGGCTTGGTGCCCATGACGGCAATCAGGCCAATCGGGTGGCCGGTTGAATCCCACAGCGGAATTCCGATATAACTTTCGGCGCCCATTCCGGGCAACAGGGTGTCTTCGGGAAACAACTGCTGAATACCCTGCGGATAAACGCAGAGTCGCCGCCCCATCACGTTTTCGCAGGGTGTGCCCTTGAGGGCGTAGCGCAGATTGGGAGTGATCGCGCCCTTGGCATACAAGGCCACCGTCTCCGCCATATCCGGATTCTCATCAATCTTGTCAATGAGGACGTAATCCATGTCGAGTTTCTCGCCGAGGAACTGCGCCAGTGCATCGAAGAAGTTTTCCGCGCCCGTCTGCCAGTAGCGTTGGGTGAGGAACAACAAGGCGTCATCCACACGCTTGCGCCCGGTGATGTCGCGGGCAATGGTGGAGGCACCGACGATCTGGCCGCAGGAATCCTTGATGGGGGAAATGGTCAGGTCGACATGAATGACTTGCCCGCCCTTGCGCCGGCGGATGGTTTCAAGATGTTCAATGGTTTCGCCGCGTTTCAGCCGCCCCATAATGGCGGCCAGTTCCTCCGCCAAGCCGTCGGGAACCAGCATCGAAACGGAGTGTCCCAAGATTTCCCCGGCGGTGTAACCATAGATCCGCTCGGCACCCCGGTTCCAACTGAGGATCGTTTCATCCAGCGCCTTGCCGATGATGGCGTCTTCGGAGGACTCCACGATGGACGCGAGATGGCTGATTTTTTCCTGGGCCTGCCTGCGCTCGGTGATGTCGCGCGCCATGGCCATGTTATATTCCCGCCCATCGTGTTCAAAATGGATGGCAACGATCTCAACCGGAATGGTCCGCCCGTCCCTGGTGCGATGACGGGTTTCAAAGGTTAACGAATGCTGCGCCTTGAGCGCGTTCCAAATTTCCGACCACCGTTCAAAGGGGAAATCGGGATCAATATCCGGGACGCTCATGCCAATCAGTTCCGCGCGCGAATACCCCAGACTGCGGCACGCTTCATCGTTTACGTATTGAAAGCGCGAGTCGGAACCGATCAAAAAGGCCGCTTCGCGCACGTTGTTCAGTGCGACATTCATGAGCGCGAGGCTCTGCTCCGCGCGCCTGCGCTCCGCCCGCGTGCGGAGCGCGACCAGGCCGAAGGCCAGATCACCAGCCAGTTCCTCCAGCAGCCGGATTTCTTCCGGGGTGAAGGCGTTGGGTTCCACGGAATAGATGGTGAACGCGCCGAAGGTCCTGGCGTTTTCATCCTTGAGCGGCAGGGCAATGCTGGAGCGATAGCCGCGCTGCAAGGCGTTTTCGCGCCAGCGGGCGGCTTCGGGGGCGGTCGCAAAATCCTGGATGCAGGCGCTGCCTCCGCTCCGGATGGCGGTGCCGGTGGGGCCGCACCCGTGTTCCGTGTCGGCCCAGGTGATGCCCGCCTTGGCCAGATACCCGTCCTCGACTCCGGCCCACACCACGGGCCGCACCGTCTTGGCTTTGTCATTCTCGGCAAAGCCCACCCACGCCATGCGGTAGCCAGCCTCGTCGCAGACGATGCGGCAGACGTCTTTGAGGAGCGTTTTTTCGTCCACTGCCCGCATCAAGACTTGGTTGCAGTTGCTGATGGCTAGGAGTTCGCGGTTCAAGCGGCGCAACACTTCCTCCATCCGCCGGCGCTCGGCCAGCTCCTTGCCGATGGTGGTCGCCATTTCATTGAACTGCGTCACCAGATGGGAAATTTCGTCGCCCAGCCTAGAAGGCGGCGCGATGATGGCTTTGCCACTGGCGAAATCCGTCATGGCGGACTGCAATCGCGCCAGTCGGCGGATGATCAGAATATGCAGGCTGATGCCCAGTGCCAGGGCGATGGCTAGCGTGTTGGCAAAATAGACGAGAAACTCCGTCTGGAGATGGCGCAGGCTGGCGGCTTTTTCCAGACGCAGGTCGTAACCCACCAGAATCATGCCGCCACGGCGCGCCTCCAAGTCGCCCGGCTGCAGCGGCAGCGAGGTTGGAAAACAGGCGATCACGCCATTCCGACCGCTCGTGAACAAAGAACTTCCGCGCATGGTTTGCCGCGCTGTTTGCATGGCGGCGAGCAATTGTTCTGAATCAAGGTTGTCCAGGCTGAAGCTTTGGATGTCCAAGGGCCGGCCGATATATTCCCGGCGCGTGGCGGCCAGCACATTGTTGCTCGCATCCAGAAACAGCGCTGACTTCAGCTCTGGGATCACGCCCATCTCGGCAAAGGTGGACTGCACCATCTCCAAGTCGTTGCGCAGCACCCAGCGTTCGACATCAGCCTGAATCCGGACATCCCGGAGCATTTGATTTCGGCTGAAATCCGTTTCGACCTGGATCTCGTGCATTCGCACCTCAAAAACATACAGAACCATCCCGCCACCGAGAGTGAACAGCGACAGCAACAGCGGCAGCCAAAACCGCACGGAGCGCAATTGGTTGTGGGGGAGGGCGGCCATCGCTGTTTAGGGTGTTGGTTTCACTGCTTCGGGCAGGGTGAAAAGCGGTGGCAACGGAATATCCTGCTGGAGCAGGCCGGCCTCCCGCATGACGGTTTTCAGCCGTTCGGCGGATGCCAGCAATTTCGGTGTGTCTCCGCCGAGCAAAACGCGGCTTTCCGCCTCGTCCGGCAAATGGAGTCCGCGCAGGGAAGCTTCGAATTCCTCCGCCGTCGCCAGTTCGCGGACCGCCATGAATTTCGCCGTGTCATGCGGTGACTGGCGAATCTGTGCCAGCGCCGCGAACCAAGCCTGCCGCAACGCGATGGCCCGTTCGGGATTTTTTTTCAGGTAATCCCGGCGGACCACGAGCACATCCACAACTTCACCGGGGATCATGGAGCTGTTGAACAAGTTCACTGCGCCCGCCTTCAGCAGTCGCGTGCGAACCGGTTCAAAGGTCACCACGGCGTCCGCCAGGCCGTTTTGGTAGGCCGAAAAATGTTTCTCAATGGGAAGATAGACCGGCGTCACATCCTTGGTGGTGAGGCCGGCCTGCTGTAGCGACCGGGTGAGCATATAGGCTCCAAGTGCGCCCACTTCGACCGCGACCCGTTTGCCCCGCAACTCCGCCAGGCTTTTGATTTCCGGCCGGGCCAGCACAACGTCCGCACCGAGCGACTCGTCCATGGCCAGCAGGATTACCGGATCCATGCCGTCTTGCACGGCGTAGAAAACTTCATCCAAGGTGAGGCAGGCGGCTTCCAACGTGCCGTTACGCAGGGCCCGGCCGACTTCCGAGGCGTCGGAGAATTCCACCAGCCGAAAATCAGTTTCGCCCAGGCTCCCGTCATGCCGCGCGAGGAATAGCGGCTCGTATCCCGGCCAAACATTCATCCCGATGCGCATCGGCGGCGGCGGCTCCGGCCTGCAAGCCGACAACGCCAGCATGATCAGGCCTGCAAGGAATGCAAAACCCGACGCAGTCATGCCAGCCCCAAAGTAGATTTTTGCCTGCGGTTTCATTTGCCGGCCCTTCTCCGGCCAGACTTCCCCGCAACAATGCAAGAAAATCGGCGACTGTCAAAACCATCAGCTTGATGCCCCAGCTTCCACCCTTGAGCCGGAGGCGTCAATCCACAAAACTTGCTATTTCATGGCAAAATAGGGCGATTGGCCCGGCGGGAAATTAAAGGCTTTTCAGTGTCTCCAGCACCGCCTTGATGCGCGGAACCTCGTGTGTGCGGAACAAATCCGTCTTGCCCAGCGCCGCCAGCACGGCGAAAAACGGCTCGGCACAGCGCACTTCCTCGCCAAAAAATTCAAATGCGTGGGGCAGGGCGTGGCAGATGGGAAAACCCAGTTCGCGCAGCCGGAACGTGTTCAGAAAAACATTCATCTGGTGCCGCACCCGCACGGCGCTGTCCTGCAAATTGCGGTAGTAAAAGCCGAGGCCGGGATCGAGGAGGATTTTCTCCACGCCGCATTTTTGCGCGAGTTCGATCTGGTGTGCAAAAAATTCCCGCAGCCGCGGAATCGGGTCAGCGCTTAAATCGAAGTCGCCGACTTCTCGGACATTTTTGCCGGCGACGTAGCAGATGATGACCGCCGCGTCGTGGTCGGCGACGAGTTTGAAAATCTCCTTCGAGCCGGCGGTGCCAGTGAGGTTCAAAATGTTCGCACCTGCGGCAAGGCTCGCCCGTGTGACGGCGGGCGAATAGGTTTCCACCGAGACAAGGATTTTAGCCGCGCGCAGTTCCTTGATGACCGGAATCAGCCTGGATTTCTGTGCGGCATTGCCCGCGCGCGCCGCGTGCGCGAGCGTGGATTCCGCGCCGACATCAATGATCTGCGCACCTTGCGCCGCCAGCACCTTGCCGCGCTGCACCGCAGATTCCGCCGACAGGCAGACGCTTTCGCGATACCATGAATCGGCGGACAGATTGACGACACCCATGATGGCGGGCTGCGAATTGAAGGCGAATTTTTTGCCGCCGATCGAAAATTCCTTCACGCGCGCGGCCGCGGCGGCGCGGTTTTGTGAAAGCAGTTCCGTGAGCTGTTCCAGCGAAAGCATGGCGGAAGCGTAAGCTGGCGGGGGTGGAGTTCAAGCTTTAGCTTGTTCGGGCGGCAGGCTGATGCCTGAACTCCAACTCGTCCCCTCTGGTTGCGGGATGGTTCGTGACCGTGGCCGCACGGAGGAATTGCGGGTGCAAACCAAGGCCAAACTCAAGGGCCGCGGCCGGTGATCCGCCGCCAATTTCAGCGGCTCACTTGATCAGTAGAAAAATCCCGATGGCTAGCGCGATGCGGTAGCAGCCAAATGCGTTGAACGTATGCGTCTGGACGTAGCGCAGGAACCATTTCACGACCACAAAGGAGACCGCCGCCGCGACGACCGTGGTGAACAGCACCATGCCCCAGTCTTCCTTCGGCGCGAGCGCGTCAGGATGATGCACCGCCTTGAAAATCTTCCAGCCGCCCGCCGCCAGCATCGTCGGAATGCCGACGAGGAAGGAAAATTCCGTCGCCGCCGGCCGGCTCAAGCCAAGCAGCAGGCAAAATACAATCGTCGCGCCCGACCGCGACGTGCCGGGACAGGTGCCTGCGATGAGTTGTCCGATGGCGACGGCGATGGCGATGGTCCAGGTGATTTGCGTGCCGGGCTTTTTGCCGCGCAGGAAAAATTCCACCGCAAGAAACGCCAGCCCGCCAACGAGCAAGGCGATGGCGATGGGGTGCGGATCTTCCGGCAGCTTGAAGCCTTTCTTGTCGAGCACGAAGCCCACCGCGCCGGTGATGCCAAAGGCGACGAGAATTTTTAACAGATAGTCAAACGTCTCTTTTTCGCGCCATTCAAAGATGAATTTGTAAATTCGCTGCGGGAACAGCGGCAGCACGGCGATGACCGCACCGCACTGGATGACGATGTTGAAAAGGTCGGACTTCTCGACGTGCAGCACACGCTCGACGACAAGCAGGTGGCCGGTGGAGGAAACCGGGATGAATTCGGTGATGCCCTCGACAATGCCGAGGATGAGGTTGACGAGCCAGTCGTGCATAGATTATTTGAGCGTGAAAGGGCCGGGCGGGGCAAGCGCGAAATTGCGCCGGCCAAATCTATCAGTGCGCCGGCACGCGCGGCGGACGGCCAATCCAGATGCCGGGCACGCCGTAGTTCCATTCCAATCCGGCGATGCCGGGGCGCTCGTTTTTGCCGGCGCGCAGGACGAGGCGGTCGGCGGGCTGCATTTTTTCCACCCAGGGCGCGTAGGCTTTGGCGTCGCCATTCTGCAGAAAAATTTCTTGGTAGGTTTTGAAATCATCCGCCGGCATCAGCGCGGGTTCGTAGCCGAGGATGTAACGCCAGTTGGCCGTCGGATTTTTGTAGAACGTCTGGTAGAAAATCCCCATGTCGGGCGAATATAAAATTCCGCCCGGCTCCGGCAGCCACCCGGCGAGTTCGGGATGTTGGGCCTCGGACAGATACGACCAGTCGAGGTTTTTGGTGTAGCGGCTGTTCAAATCCGCCGTCACGGCAAAGAAAGATGCGACCGCCAAAATCAACACCAGCCACAGCCGCCGCAGCGAGTCCACGGCAAATTTTTCGGCGAAGAGCGCGTCCAATTCCGTCACGACCAAAACCAGCAGCGCCGGCCAGCCCCAGTCTTCCCAGAAGCGGCCCACGCGGAAGCTTAATATCCAGCAGCCGCACATCAGCCAGAACGCGGGATTCTTTGTCAGCGGCGGCACGTCGCGCCGCGTGGCCGCGCGCAACGCCACCAGCGCGCCGACGAGAATCACCGCCAAAATGTCGCCGCCGAACGGCTGGAGTTCCGTCACTTCCGAGCGCGTGCTCAAATGCCCGCCGACACCATGCAGCGCCATGCCGAGCGCGTGGCTCAAATAATCCACCGGGTGTCCTGATGCGAGCATGGAAAAGCCCGTGCCGAGCAGCCACGCGCCGGCGAGCAGCCGCGACCAGCGGAATTTGCCCGCGAAAAAAATCGCCGCAATGGGTAGCAGCCACAGATACCAGACGCCGTGAATGAAAGTGCACGCGCCGATCAGCGCCGCGCACGACACAAAACTTTTCACGTCCGGCGGGCGGCGTTGCACCATCAGCAAAATCGTCAGCAGCGCCGCCGTCGTCAAAATAAACGGCCGGCCGATCAGCCAGCGTTGCGGCAAATCGGAAATCACCATCGCGACGAGCAGCGCGGCGAGCCACGCCTCCGGCCGGCGCAGCCACGGCAGCAGCGCGGCGTTGACGGCAAGGAACATCGCCACGACGGAGAACACCATCAGGCCTTCCGCGTTCCAGTGGAACACCTGATGCAGTGCGCCGAGAATTCCGTGCCAGCCGAGACTTTGGTCAATTTTGAAGACGTTGCCGACGACGAGGATTTCCGACCAAGGTTTGCCGCTGACGGCCTTCGCGCAATGCCGCATCGCATCGTCGCCCGGCACATAGCCGTACTCGATGATTTTCAGCGGAATGAACAGCACTGTCAGCGCGATTGTCAGCCACGCGGCCAGCGGCACATAACGGCGGTATCTTTCGGGCAGTTCGAGGTCAAACATGGCGTGCAGTTTCGGGCATCAAAACACTTTCGGCACGCCTTCGTCGAGGATTTTCAAATGCTTGGTCAGCCGCTGCTGCACGGCAATTTCCTTCAGCCAGCGCGGTGGTTCGGCCATGTCTTCAAACGACAGCTTGAACGTGCCGTAGTGCATCGGCACAAAAAATTTCGCGCGCAGATCCTTGAACGCCGTCATCGCCTCGTCCGGCCCCATGTGGACTTTGCGGAAGCTTTCCGGGTGATACGCGCCGATGGGCAGCAGCGCGATTTCCGGGTGCAGCTTTTCGCCGATTTCCGCGAAACCGTTGAAATACGCGCTGTCGCCGGCGTGATAAATTTTTCGTCCCTGATGTTCCAGCACGAAGCCACCGTAGCCGCGATGATGGTCGTGCAGCGTCCGCGCGCCCCAATGCGCGCTCGGCGTGAACGTCACCTTCCAGTCGCGCTGCGAAAAACTTTCCCACCAGTCGAGTTCCACGACGCGCTCGAAGCCGAGGTTCTTGGCGAGGTCGCCGACGCCCCACGGCATCACGCCGATTTTTGGATGGTCCAGTTTGCGCAGCGTGGGCTTGTGAAAATGGTCGTAGTGCGCGTGCGTCAGCAAAACCAGATCAATCGGCGGCAAATCCTGCACGCGCAGGCCGGAGCGCTTGAGCCGTTTTAGGAGAAAAAGCCAGTTCGCGAAATTCGGGTCCACCAGCACGTTCAGGTCGTTGAACTGGATGAGGAACGACGCGTGGC
>CAYUGC010000070.1:0-15906 GCA_964444085.1 uncultured Bifidobacteriaceae bacterium
ATGCCGCCCTGATGGATGAACTTGTAAATCGTGCGCTTGTTGGAAGTTTCCTGCGCGCCAAGATTCACGGGCGCAGCCTCGGCGGCTTTCATCATGCGCAGCGGATACGCAGCGTGCGCCGGGCAGGAGAGGAAATAAAATTTTGCCGGATTCTTCGCGTCATTGCTCGCGAAGGAAACGGATTTCGTCCCCATCGGCAGATAAACGCAATCAAGTTGGTCGAGCGCAAAGGACTGGCCATCGGCGATCACCTTGCCGGCTCCGCCGATGTTGATGGCGCCGAGTTCGCGGCGTTCGAGAAAAAAAGCGCGGCCGGTTTCCTTGTGGTTCGGCAGTTCAATCGTCTTGTCGGTAGGCGTCACGCCGCCGACCACCAGCCGGTCGAGGTCGGTGAAATGAGCAACGAGTTCGCCGGGGACAAAGAGACCGGAGATCTGAAACGTGTCGCGTAGTTCCTGCGTGGACATCCCGATGACGTCCTGCGGACGCGGCGTGCGGCGGATGGAATTGGCAATCATGGGAGGCAGATTGGCAAAAAAATTACCGGCCGACAAGCCGGCGGCAAGGTGATTTTGGTTTACCTGTTAATCTCAAGAACCACGCGGCCTGGCGCGAATTACGAAGGACGGCGCAACTGGTCGGCAGCCAAACTCGACAACCTCATGCTCCCACTCCCGCCATGCGCCGCTGCTTGCCGCTTTCATTTCACGCCGGGAAACGCCAGGTAATTTTTGGCGTTGGCGTAGCAGATATTTTTGACCATCGGCCCCAGCAAACCTTCGTCGTCCGGCAGCAGTCCCTTGGCCACATCGCGACCAATGAGATTGCACAGCGTCCGGCGGAAATACTCGTGGCGCGGATAGCTCATGAACGAGCGCGAGTCCGTGATCATGCCAATGAAACGTGACAGCAGGCCAAGCTGCGACAGCGCGTTGATCTGCCATTCCATGCCTTCCTTCTGATCGAGGAACCACCAACCGGAACCGTATTGGATTTTTCCGGGAATAGTGCCGTCCTGAAAATTCCCGATCATCGTGGCGAACACATAATTGTCCGCCGGGTTCAGATTGTAGATGACGGTCTTCGGCAATTTATTTTCCGAATCGAGCTTGTTGAGATACGCGGAGAGGGTCTGCGCCTGCGGAAAATCGCCGATGGAATCGAAGCCCGTGTCCGGCCCTAGCTGCTTGAGCAACCGGTCGTTGTTGTTGCGCAGCGCGCCGAGGTGAAGCTGCTTCGTCCAACCGCGCTTCGCATCGAGATGACCGAAGAACAGCATCATGAACGACGCGAACTGCGAGTGTTCCTGCGGCGAAACTTCTCCGCCCGCCCGCGCCTTGTCAAAAATTGCGGCGGCGGTTTTCTCGGAACAGAAATCCGCAAAACAGTGGTTCATGCCGTGGTCGGACAGCCGGCAATCTTGAGAATGAAAATACTCGTGCCGCTTTTCCAATGCGCTGATGAAGGCGCTGAAGCCGTTGATGTCCACGTTTGCGGCGGACGAAAGCTGCTCGACCCATTTATTAAAACCGGCAGGCGAATTCACTGCCAGCGCTTTGTCGGGACGGAACGCCGGCAGCATCTTCGTCGGATGGCCGGACTTCGCAAACGCGCGATGGTATTCCAGATTATCCACCGGATCGTCCGTCGTGCAGACGACCTTGACCTTCATCTTTTTCAGCAAGCCCTGCGTCGTGAACGCCGGCGTGGCGAGCTTGGCGTTCGCCGTTTTCCAGATTTTCGCGGCGGTCTTTTCGTTCAACAGATCGGTGATGCCGAAGTAACGCTTCAGTTCCAGATGCGTCCAGTGGTACAGCGGATTGCGCAGCGTGTGCGGCACGGTCTTGGCCCACGCGTTAAATTTTTGTTCCGGCGTGGCGTTGCCGGTGCAGAATTTTTCCGCGACGCCGTTACTGCGCATCGCGCGCCATTTGTAATGGTCGCCTTCCAGCCAGATCTCGAACAGATTTTTGAACTGCCGGTTTTCCGCGATGTCTTTCGGCGAAATGTGACAGTGATAATCAAAGATCGGCTCCGCCTCGGCGAACTTGTGATACAGCCGCCGCGCAGGTTTGTTGCCGAGCAGAAAATCGTCGTGGATGAAGGCTTTCATGGCTTATTGACCCAAGAGTAGCGGCTTCATATGCCGCTCGAAAAGATTTTCCGTGACGTTTTTGGCGATGATCGCCTCGTGTTTTTTAAGCGCGGCGTAATAACGGTCGCCCTTTTTCGCCGCGACCTTGAAGCTGACGTGCAATAACTGCCGGAAGCTCGGATTGTAGCCGGGGTTTTTCTGGTCGTGGCGCAGCGCGTCGGTGAATTGCTTGGAACTCCAGCCGTTCACGACGGACGCCGGCGGCAGTTTCTTTTTATCAATGTCAATGACGCTCGCATACGGCGCGCAGAACTCATCCACATGTTCCATCGCGTAAGCGTAAATCTCCTTCGTGATTTCCAAGCCGTCGCCGCCCGCTTCCGCAAGGCCGATGAGTTCTTCGAGCCACGTCGTGCCGGCAGTCTTGATGTGGACGCCCGCGCCAAATTTCTTCAACGCCTTGCGCATCGGCTCGTAAATGGAAAATTTGTCACTGCCGGAATGCACGCTCAATTTGAGCGACGGCGGCAAGCCGTATTTCGAAATGGCGAACGCAATGACCGCGAGGTCTTCGTTGAATTCCTGCTCGAACTGTTTCACGTCGCCAACGTAATCCACGCCTTTGTTGAAACGGCCAGTGAACTTCGGTGCGATGGTCTGAATTGGAATTTTCTGGTCGGCAATTGCGGCGAGAATGATGAGCAATTCCGGCGGCGTCTGCGGGCTGTCGGTTTCGTCCATTGAGACTTCAGTGATGAAATTCGCCGCGCCCTTGGCCTTGACGATGTGCTGGTAAATTTTGCCGGCGTCCTGCACCGCGAGCAAAAACTTATTCGCCACACGCTCGACTTCCGCGCGGGAGATTTCAAACGGCCGGTCAATGTGCGGAATGGAAATCTTATCAGTGAGTTCCGGATGACGTTCAACAAATGCATTTACGTCCGCGGCGGCAGCGGGTTTGCCGATGCTGTCCGCCACGTCAATCGTGAAGAAATCCGACGGCGCGATGAAACGGTCCACGGTTTCGAGCCGGATGTGGTCAGCGTCCACATGATACGGCCTCTTCCAGCCGAGCGCCTGCACGGCGGCATCTGCCTCGGCGCGCAAACTTGAAGGCTCAGTGCCGATGAAACTGTGCTCGCGGTTGGACTTGTTCCAGACCGGGATGAATTCCGCTCCAAGTTCAGTGGCCTTGACGCAGGCCTGAAGCTGCGCCCTGCCTTGATGAGCGAAACGGTCACCCATGCCGAAGGAAAATTTACCCAACGTGAGATATTTATTCATAAGATTGGTGTTTGCAGTATAAAGAATCGAGTAACTGTGTCGCCATATGAGTTTTGCAATTATGTATGAGATTTCTGCGCCACGTCCATCCACAGAATTGCTGGGGCTGCGCCCAACAACGCGACCGCCAAAGTTTTGCGCCAAAAACGATTTGACTTTTTAATATTAAGCATCATTTTATCCGTATCCGTTGATTTGACGGACTCATAAAGAGTGGTTGAGGGACTGGCCCGCTGACACCACGGCAACCGATTGGATTTAAGTTCCAATGACAGGTGCCAATTCCAGCTCAAGCATCATCGGCTTGGGAAAAATGAGAAGAGCACAACCGTTTTGTCGCCCCTTCTCCTTGTGAGTCGGGGTTTTTTTATTGCCCAAATCAAATCCGGTAAGGCCGAGCTGCTGCTCGGCTTTGGTGGAATACTTTGGGCGGCGCAACAACGCCGCCCTACCAGAAAATTTAATATGAGTGAAAAGCATCAAGGTTTCATGAAGGCGCTCAAGTGCCGCGAATGCGGCCGCGAATATCCCCTTGAAGCCACGCACGTCTGCGAGTTCGACTTCGGTCCGCTCGAAGTCGCCTACGACTACGAACGCATCAAGAAGGCGCTCACCCGCGAAGCCATCCAGTCGCGGCCGAAGACCATGTGGCGTTACCGCGAACTGCTTCCGATTGCCGGCGAACCCACCGTCGGTCCACTCGTCGGATTCACGCCGCTCGTCAAGGCCGACCGCCTAGCGAAGGCGCTGGGTATCCGCGAGCTTTACGTCAAAAACGACGCCGTTAACTACCCCACGCTCTCGTTCAAGGATCGCGTCGTCAGCGTCGCCTTGAGCCGCGCGAAGGAACTCGGTTTCGAAACCGTCGCCTGCGCCTCCACCGGCAACCTCGCCAACTCCGTTGCCGCCAATGCCGCGAGCGCCGGCCTGAAATCCTACGTCTTCATTCCGTCCGATTTGGAACAAGGCAAGATTCTCAACTCCCTCATCTATGGTTCCAATGTCATCGGCATTAAAGGCCATTACGACGAGGTGAACCGCCTTTGCGCCGAGATTGCCGGCAAGTTCGGCTGGGCGTTTGTGAACGTCAATATGCGCCCCTACTACGCCGAAGGCTCCAAGAGCATGGCGTATGAGATCGCCGAGCAACTCGGTTGGCGTCTGCCCGATCACACCATTGTCCCGATGGCGTCCGGCTCGTTGCTAACGAAGATCCACAAGGGCTACCAGGAATTCACGAAGCTCGGCCTCGTCGCGCCGCATGACACGCACATTCACGGCGCGCAAGCGACCGGCTGCTCGCCGATTTCCGTCGCGCAAAAGGCGGGACTCGACTTCTTCAAGCCGGTCAAGCCCGATACCATTGCGAAATCCCTCGCCATCGGCACGCCGGCGGACGGTTTTTATGCACTCAAGGTGATGCGCGAGACGAATGCCGCCGCCGATGACGTGACGGACGACGAAATCCGCGACGCGATCAAATTGCTTGCCGAGACGGAAGGCATTTTTGCCGAGACCGCCGGCGGTGTCACCGTGGGCGTGGCGAAGAAACTCATTGCCTCCGGGAAGATTCCGAAGGATTCTTCCGCCGTCATCTGCGTCACCGGCAACGGCCTCAAGACGCTGGATGCCGTCAACGGCTACTGCGGCAAAGCGAAAGAGATCAAGCCGAGTTTGCGCGAGTTCGAGGCGCTGCTGGCGCAGGAAGAAAAAGTTAACGCCTGAAATAATTTTATGTCCAAAAAAGTCCGCATCCCCACGCCGCTCCGCAAGTTGACCAACAACGAGGAGCTCGTCGAAATCACCGCCGCCAACATCGGCGACGCCATCACCGAATTGCAATCCCGCTTTCCCGGCATCGCCGAGCGCCTGATTGACGAGAAGGGCGAGGTCCGCCGGTTCGTGAACGTCTATGTGAACGAGGAAGACATCCGGTTCCTCCAGAACAAGGCCACACCGCTCAAGGATGGCGACGAGATCAGCATCATCCCCGCCATCGCCGGGGGCTAGGCCAATTTCAAATCTGAAATTTCAAATTTCAAATTCAAAACTTATGGCCACGCCCAAGAAAAATCCCGCCGCCACCAAGACCTCCACGCCGGTGCAGCAGCGTTTGTGGCTCATGTATCCGCCGAAGCTCATCAAGAAGCCGTTCATCTGGGAGGTCGGCCACAAATTCAAGATCACCACCAACATCCGGCAGGCCACGGTCACGGACGAGATCGGCATCGTCTGTCTGGAACTGGTCGGCACGCATGGCGAAGTGGCCAAGTCCATCAAATGGCTGGTGAAACAGGGCGTGAATGTGGAGCCCGTGGAGATCGGCGTGATTGCCGGTTAAACTTTTCGTGGGGACAAACGAACGGCGCGGATGTATTTCCGCGCCGTTTTTTATTTCGACGTAGCGGCTTTCGGCAGAAAGCCGCAATTTTGAAATTTCAAGCTTGCGGCGCTCTACCGAGTCGCCGCTACAAACGCACAGGTTTTTGTCGCGCCAAAAAAACTTTGGCTTAAACTGCGCCGCGTGTTGAAGCCGTTTCTTCATTGGATGGAAAGTCAGGGCGCATGGACGCCGTGGCTGTTCCTGGCGCTGTTCCTCGTGGCGTCGTTTCTGATGATCTGGCGGCTGGAAGCGATGAGCGCGGGCGGTTTCGAGGGCACCGTGCTCGGCACGCTGGTCATGCCCTACTGTTCAGGCATGGGCAACATCCTCTTCGCCTTCATCCTCGGCCAGACCGGTGGCAACGGCCGGGACGTGATGGTCAATTCGCTCGTCAATAATATCACCAACATGACGCTGGTGCTCGGCCTGCCCGCGATATTTTGGGGCATGCACATTCTGCCGCAGAAAAAAGCCGCGTCGGCAAAAAAGAAAAAATCCGAGGTGAAGCTTTCCGCCAAGGCGGAGGCCAAGGTCGGCGGCAAGGGCGGCCAAGAACACGAGCTGAACCGGCTCTCCCTCCTGCTGACGCTGACGGCGGTCTTGTTTTTCACCGGCGCGGTCTGGGCGCTGGGCCGCAAGGGCAGCTTGAATTTCAACGACGGTCTGGTGCTGATCGGGTTGTTCCTCTTCTGGCAGGTGTTTCATATTTATGAAGTGCTCAAGGCCAACGTGCGTTCGGGCAAATCCCATTTCAGTTTCATGTTGCCCGTGAATCTGGCACTCCTCGCCGTCGGTGCCTACGCCATATATTTTAGCACGGACTGGCTCGTCGCCTGGTTGCAGCAGCGGCACAACGGTTTCGTCAGCGCGAAACATCTAGGCTGGCTCAGCGGCTGGCTGATGGTGCTGCCCAACATGGTGCTGGCCTTCTACTACGCGTGGCGCAAACAGCCGGAAGTGGTTTATACATCGCAGGTTGGTGATGCGCACATCTCCATTCCGCTGTGCCTCGGCATCTTCGCGCTGTATCACACGATGCCGGTGCCGGCGTATTTCCAAACCGCGCTGTATCTGCTCCTCGGTGCGACGCTGGTGCACATGGTCTGCGTGGCGCTGTTCGGCAAACTGCCGCGCCTCGTCGGTTTCGCGCTGGTGTTGGCCTATGGCTACTTTCTGAAAAAGGGATTGCTGGGATGAACGCCGTCCCCGGCCCGGCGAATGAAGGATTGAATTCAGCCGGTCTCCGACGATATAATACGATCACACTGATGAGCGCGTTTCAAATCATCTTCACTCCGACCGCCGCGTCCGAACTGGCGCGGATGCCCAAGGAACTACAATTGGAGATCCTCGGCGACTTTCGCGGCCTGCCGCAACACGTCATCGGCAGTGAACTCGACGATTTCGGTAAGCTGGAAAGCGATGGCCACACGCTGCACCGCTTTCGCATCGGCGATTACCGGATTTATTTTGAACGGCACCCGCTGGGCGTGCTCGTCCACCGCATCCTGAGCCGACACACGCTCAAGGATTTCTTTTTCCGCTCCGGCATCAAGACGGGCGAGGACCAGGCGTTGCAGGAAAATCCGAAGTTCTGGGAACTCATCGAGGCCGCCAAAAGCTCGGAAGCGAAATAAGTTTCCCGCGGATTGCCGGCGGCCGAATGTTTCCCGGCTTGCACTGCAACTAATTCAACATATTATTTTCGCGCTCAATTTTATGAACTACAAAATCTCCCAACGCGCCGCGTCGCTGGCTCCATCCCTCACTTTGGCCATTGATTCCAAGGCCAAGGCGATGAAGGCCGCCGGCGAAGACGTGGTCGGCTTCGGCGCCGGCGAACCGGATTTCGACACGCCGCAGCACATCAAGGACGCCTGCGCCAAGGCGCTCGCCGCCGGGTTCACGAAATACACCCCGAGCAGCGGCATTCCCGAATTGCGCGAGGCGATTGCCGCCAAGTTCAAAAATGAAAACGGCCTGACCTACAAACCGAGCCAGATTATCGTGAGCTGCGGCGGGAAACATTCCTGCTACAACGTCATCCTCGCCACGTGCGAACCCGGCGACGAAGTGATCATCCCCGCGCCGTATTGGCTGAGCTACCCCGAAATGGTCAAGCTCGCGGGCGCGAAGCCGGTGATTCTCCAGACCACGGACAAGACCGAATTCAAGGTCACGCCGGAACAGCTCCGCGCCGCCATCACGCCGAACACGCGCTTGTTCGTCCTCAATTCCCCGAGCAATCCCACCGGCTCCGTTTATACGCCGGAAGAAACCAAGGCGCTCGGCGACATCTGCGTCGAGAAAGGCGTCCTCATCATGAGCGACGAGATTTACGAGCACCTGCTTTATGATGGAGCCAAGGTGAAGAGCGTCGCGAGTTTCTCGCAGGCGCACTACGATCACACGATCATCGTTCACGGCTTGGCGAAGGCGTATTCCATGACCGGCTGGCGGCTGGGTTTCCTCGCCGCACCGGAGCCGATTGCCAAAGCCATTGACGCCGTGCAATCGCACAGCACCAGCAACCCAACGAGCTTCGCCCAAAAGGGCGGCGTCGCCGCATTGACCGGTCCGCAGGATCATCTGAAGACGTGGCTGGTGGAATTCGACAAGCGTCGCCGCTACGCCCACACCAAGCTGAACTCGATGCCCGGCATCACCTGCGTGAACGCCAAGGGCGCGTTCTACCTGTTCCCGAACATCTCCAAGACCGGCCTCAAGTCCTCCGAGTTCTGCGCTAAATTGCTGGAGCAGGAAAAGGTCGCTGCCGTCCCCGGCATCGCGTTCGGCGCGGACGACTACATCCGCCTGAGCTACGCGACGAGCATGGCGAACATCGAAAAGGGCTTGGAGCGCATGGACAAATTCTGCCGCTCGCTGGTGAAATAATTTCCTTTCGCTGAAATATCAAGGGCCGCGAGTGATCGCGGCCTTTTTTATTGGGTCATAAAAAAGATGGAAAGAATTTTTCCGCCCGGTAAATTGTTTTCATGTCCGAACCGCAAGACCAGACCATCGCGCTTGTGTCCGTTGATAAAATTCAGCGGGACTGGCGCGACCTGACGCTGAAGGTGGCGCAGGCGGAGACGGAACGCGCCGCGCTGGAACAGGAAAACAAGGCGCTGCGCTCGCTGCTGGAGCGCACCATCGAGCACCGCCAGAAATCCCACGCGGAACTCGTCACCATCCTCACCACGCTGGTCAGCAAACTGCCGCTCAACGACCTCGGCGTCATCATCGCCCGGCTCGTGGAGCACAACCAGCACGTCACCGAGATCAGCGCCAGCCTCATCAAGGGCAAGCTCGAGGAAGGCGTTTTGCAACCCGCCCTGCTCAAGTCGCTGGACAAAACCAAGCGCGACCTCACAGAGGCGTTCAAGCCGGAGGTTGAAACCCTGCTCAAGCTGGACACGCCCTACGAGGCGGACGTGCTGAAGTCGCTGCTAGAAAAGCCGGACAATTTTTTCAACCACGTCACCGCCCGCGCCAACCGCGCCTTCGTGAAAGGCCAACTGCCCCGCGAACGCATCTTGAAGGAATTCGGGGCGGACGCGCTGAACTTCTTCAAGGACGTGACGACCGACGTGAAGTTCAACCCGCGCCCCAAGCCGGAGGAAATCATGCTCGTGTTCAAGGCGGAGTTCGCCGAACTGCTGGCGCAGAATCCCAACGCCGCCGGCGGCAAAAAGGCGGAGCTAGAGGCGCTTTACCAGAAAGTCCGGCAGAGCCGCGAAAACACCGAGCACTCGCGCGCCCAGAAAAACGCGTTCCTGCGCCTCTCCTTTTTCCTCGAATTGCTGCACTACTACGAGAACCAGAGCACGGAATCGCCCGACGTGGTTTTTGCGCAGCGCCTGCCGCCGCTAATCGAGCAGCTCGTCATCACCGGCGAAGGCAGCGCGCTGGACGAGAAGCTGATCGTGGCGGCGGAATCGCTGCTCGCACTCATCATCAGCGTGGATCACCGGAAGGCCGTCATCAACAACATCGGCAAGCCTGGCGGCCTGCCACGAACGCTCCGCTATACGCTGGCATTCCGGCTAGAAAAGCTTTCCGACAGCGACCCGCTGATCGTCGAGTGCATTAAACATTTGATTCCTCAAGGCAAGGCCCCGGAACCGTCCGCGCTCGGCGACGTGCTGCGGCTGTTCAACCCGCATATGCAGCAGGCCGTCATCCGCGCCATCGCTGTCACCGACCGCTTGCGCAAGGAAGACGCGGAAAAACTCGCCAAGTCCGTCGCCCAGGAACTTGGTCTCAAGGACGTACTGAACCGCCTGACCGAAAAATCCGTCCTCTCGCCCGAACGCGAGCGCCAGCTTGCCTGGGACAGCATCAAGGACATGATTGGCAGCCGCGCCGCACCGAACGAAGTCATTACCGCCATCCGCAAACGGCTCCACGGCAAATACGAATCTGACGAGGTGAAAGCCTGCTGGCTGGTACTGACCGAGGCCGACCCGATGGTCTTCGTCCGCGTGTTCTGCCTGTTCCCTTATTTGCCCGACGGTCAGGCCGACCCGCTGGGCCGACCCATTTTAGAAACCTTCGTCACGCGGCTCACTCACGAGAAATACGCCGCTACCTACGCCAAGACCGTTCATGCCCTGAAAAATATGTTCAAGGTCAAGGCCGACAGCCCCGCGCTGGTGAATTTCCTCGCGCTGGTAAAGTGGGTAGATGCCAACGCCGCCGAAAAAATCGCCAAGGACATCGGCATGATCGCCTGAAATCAGCGAAGAAAGTCCCGTTCCAACCGCATCATCAAATCATTGACCGCCAGCATCAGTTCGCCGTGCCGGTCCGCGCTGCCCTCGTCTGACAGGTCAATCGGCGCGCTCATCGCCCCCGCGTAACGATGCGTCAAAGCCATCTGCTCATCGTGCTGGCCGAGCAGGCGCAGCAGGGCGCGGACATTTTCCGCCTGAATTTTCGCCGCTGAAATTTTCTTCAGCGCCGCCTTCGCCGTCAGTTCACCGGCCTCGACGCGCTTCAACAAACCGCAGTCGAATTTCCGGCAGCGGTTTGGCCGGTCGGCGTAAATGCGGCAGAGCTTGCCATCAAAACACGCGCACGGCTGGACAAACGCCAGCCGGGTTTTGGTTTTTGAAAAAAGCGTCAGCCCCAGTTTCTTCAACCGCTTCGCGTCGTCGCCCGCGCGCAGTTCCACATCGGCGAACAGCGTGCTGTCGCAGCACAGGCCGCAGTTGGGGCAAAGTTGCTCAATGCTATTCATCGCCATAAATGTTTCGGATATTTCCGCGCCAGCTCCGATTTTATCTTCGGATAATGCTCGCGCCAGAAGCTCGCCAAATCCTGCGTCACCTGGATCGGCTTCATGCCCGGCGTCAAAATGTGCACCGTCACCGGCACGCGCCCCAGCGCGATTTTTGGCGTCTGGTTCACGTCGTAAAGTTCCTGGATGCGCAGCGAAATGAATGGTGCCCGACCCGGCTCGTAATTCACCTTCGGCGTGCGCCCGTTCGGCAGCGTCAATCTTTCCGGCGCGTGCTTGTCCAGCAGTTCGCGCTGCGACTGCGAGAGCCACGACATCACCACCGGTTTCACCTCGCGCTCCTTGATGTCCTTGTAACTCACCGCGCCGTGGCACAGCTCGGCGATGATGTGCTGCTTGTCGTCTTCGTTGATGGCCGGCAATTGCAAATCTGCGCACTGCTTGCACAGCAAATCCAGCCGCGCCAGCCATTGCTCGACGTGATGATCCCAGTTCGGCAACAGCAGCCGTCCCGCCAAAACCTCCTCCGCCAGCAACCGCGCCGCCGCGTCCGCCGGCGGCGGGTCAACGCGTTTTGCCGCCAATGCCAGATCGCGAAAGCGCAACAACTCGGCGGCCAAAACGCGTTTCTCCCGCGCGTCGAATTGCACATGAACATCGCTCTTGATGTCGTCGGGAAACAATTCTTTCAGCCAGTCTGTTTCAATCGCCGTGGCGAGCGAGAGGATGGTGTTCACCTCGCGGTCGCGGCCTTCCACCTCGCGGATTTCGGCGACGACGAGCAGCGGACTTTGCTGCACCTTGCTCTCGCGCGCCAGCACGCCGCGCCGGCCGTGAACCAGTTCACAGCGCAAAGTTCCGTGATCTAGGCGCCGCGTCACACGGTCGCTGAAGCCAATGAGAATGCACTTTTGCAAATTTTCGTCCTTCACCTCGTTGGGCTTCGTATCGAGTCCTTCATCCTTGGCGATGCGGAGAAACTGATCAAACAGCGGCCCGACCTGTTTGGCCGTGACGGCGTGGATGCCCAACTTACGGCAGGCGTCCATGCGGAACTGGTTGTTGAACGCATAACTCCACGCGCGCATGAGGATCCAAAAATCGGAAGTGGATTTCTCGCCCAGCAAATCTTCGCGCAAGGTTTCCACATCCTTGCCGCAGTTGCGCAGCAGCAAATCACGCCCCTGCGTCAGCGCGGCGACGAGGCACGCCTGATAGACGCAGCCATATTCCTGCGCCGCGAGCAGCATCCGCGCATAACGCGGGTGCAGCGGAAACGCCAGCATCTTGCGGCCGGTGGCGGTGATTTTTTTGTCGTGACCAATCGCGCCCAAGTCTTCGAGCAGCTCCTCCGCGTGCGTCAGCGAAATTTCATCCGGCTTTTCCAGCCAGCGGAATTTCCGCAAATCATCCACGCCCGCCGCCTTCAGCGTCAGCACGACTTCGGACAAGTCCAGTCGGCGGATTTCCGGCATCTCGTGCGGCACACGCTCGTCATGTTCCGCGCGCGACCAGAGCCGGAGGCATGTTCCCGGCGCGGTGCGGCCAGCGCGGCCAGTGCGCTGGTCGGCGTTCGCCTGCGAGATTTTTTCGATGAGCAGCGTGTTAATGCCGCGGTTGGAATCGTAGCGGGCGATGCGCGCGAGGCCGGAATCAATCACCAGCCGCACACCGTCAATCGTGATGCTCGTTTCGGCGACGTTCGTCGCGACGACAACTTTGCGCCGGTCGTAACGCGCCACGGCGGCGTCCTGATCTTTCGGCTGAAGTTCGCCGTGCAACGGCAAAACGATGAAGCCGTTCGCCTCGCGCGTGTGGCGGATGGCTTCAATCGTCTGCGAAATCTCGAAGCCGCCGGGCATGAACACCAGCACGTCGCCGTCGCCGCCGCCGTTGACGTAGCGGGAAAATTCCTGTGCCGCCAACTCCCAGACCGGCGGGCCGTTGAGGCCGGTGCGATGCGGCAGGTATTCCACCTCCACCGGAAATGTCCGGCCTTCGGAGGCGAGGACGGAGCAATTGATTTCCGATTTCCGATTTCCGGTTTCCGATTTTGAAGAAAGATACCTTTCCAGCTCGCCCGCGTTCAGCGTGGCGGACATCACCGCCAGCATCAGGTCGGGGCGATGCTGCTCCTGCTGGTCGAGCGCGCGGGCAAGCGTGATGTCGCCATAAAGATGCCGCTCGTGAAATTCGTCGAAGAGAATCGCCGAGACGCCGCGCAGTTGCGGGTCGTCAATCATCTGCCGCAGCAGCACGCCCTCGGTGACAAAGCGGA
Source organism: uncultured Bifidobacteriaceae bacterium (assembly GCA_964444085.1). Taxonomy (GTDB): domain Bacteria; phylum Verrucomicrobiota; class Verrucomicrobiia; order Limisphaerales; family UBA11358; genus UBA11358. The sequence goes on from CAYUGC010000070.1 coordinate 13,283, forward strand.
TTTTCGTCTTCGCGGACGTGACATTTTCGAAGCGGATCTGATAGCCGACTTCCTCGCCCAGCTTCACGCCGAGTTCCTGCGCGACCCGTTTGGCGAGCAGGCGCGTGGCCAGCCGGCGCGGTTGCAGCACGACAACCTGGCCATCGCCGAGTAAACCGTGTTTCAGGAGCATCTGCGGCACCTGCGTGGATTTGCCGGAGCCGGTGGGCGCGGAAAGAATCAAGCGCCGGTCGGTTTTCAGCCGCGCAATGAGGTCGCTTTCAATATCGTAAATGGGCAGACGGTCAGCCATGAAAGCGCACAGCCTAGCAATTTTGACGCAGCGGAAAAAGCAAAACGGTCAGGACAAGACTATTTTGCCATCAGCGGAAATCCCCTGCGCGGCTTCGACGAGTGCGCGGATGCGTTGGGCGTCGGCTTTGCGGTGGCCGTGGCTGGCAAGCGGATCGGAGCCGCCGCTGGACTCGATCAAAATGTCCGACCAGATGATGCCGGTCTTGATGTGGACGGAGGCGACTTTGGAAATGGCGATGCTGATCTCGTCCTTGCTGAACCACGAACGCTTGTGGCGGACGACCGCCCGGTCAGTCACTTCGATGACCGTGGGAAAGAGAAAATTTCCGCGCGTCCACCGGCTTGCTTGAAATGTTTCCGCAGCCATGAACGCATCATAGGCCAAGCCTTTGACGAAACAATGAATTTCTAAAGCCGCAGAGAGGATCAAGCGCGGTTCAGGTTTTCTCCAGCGGCACCTGTCGGTAATCGTTGCGCAATTATCAAATAGCTCAACGGCCCGAGCATCGAGCGGAAGTTAAAGACTTTGACTAAAAGGCCAGCGGCAATCACCCGCAGGCCCACGCCGCCAGTTCCGCGCGCAGTTTTTCCACCGGCAGTCCGACGACGTTGCTGAACGAACCGGAGATTTCGGAGATGATGAATTCGCCCGCGTCCTGGATGGCGTAGGCACCGGCCTTGTCGAGCGGATGAATTTTCTTCAGATAGTCGCGGATTTGATTATTGGTCAGTGGATGGAACAGCACGTCGGTGCTGACGGCAAAAATCCGCTCACGATGGCTGCGCAGGTGCATCAGGCAGACGCCGGTGACGACCTGGTGATGGCGCCCCTGCAAACTCAAAAGCATTTTTTCCGCATCCTTCAGGTTGCGCGGCTTGCCGAGAATTTCGTTATCGAGAAAGACCAGCGTATCCGCGCCGAGCACCAGCGCGTCGGGATATTTCTTGGCCACGACGCGCGCCTTGCGGTGGGCGTTGAGCTGGCAGACTTCCAACGGCGAGAGGTGATCGTGCGAAACTTCCTCGGCGGTGCTGGGCAGAACCCGGAAGTCCGCCGCCAACAGGTGCAGCAGTTCCGCGCGGCGGGGTGAGGCCGAAGCCAAAATGAGCGGCGGCAATTTCACAATATAATTCTAGCAGAAACCGGCGGCCTGTCGAGTGCGGGAAAAGTTCAATTCAAAAAGTCGGTGGGGCAAGCGTCTACGCGAGCCGCTTGGACAAGGCAACGCCCGGCTCGCGCGGACGCCCCCCACCAAGTTCATTCAATGCCACCTCAAAAAATTGAAGCGTGCGTCCACCGCCGTTTTCGGCTAATTCATCGCCATGCAACCGCCTCGCCGCCTCGTCAATCTCGCGCTCATCGGTTTCATGGGCACGGGCAAGACCACCGTGGGCCGGCTCGTCGCGGAGCAGCTTGGCTTTGAGTTTCTCGACACCGACGAATTTATCCAGGCGCGCACCGGCCGCACCATCGCGGACATTTTTGCGAAGGAGGGTGAATCCGCCTTCCGCGCACTGGAACGGCAGATGGTGCAGGAACTTTCCTCGCGCGAAAAAACCGTTATCTCCACCGGCGGCGGCCTGCCGACCAATCCCGAAAACCTGGCAGCGCTGAAATCCTTCGCGCTGGTCGTCTGCCTCTGGGCCTCGCCGGAAAAGATCTGGGAGCGCGTCAAGAACCAGTCGCACCGTCCCCTGCTCCACGATCCCGACCCGCAGAAAAAAATCCGCGACCTGCTGGCCGTGCGCGAACCGTTCTACAAACAGGCCGACGTGCTCATCAACACCGACCTCCGCTCCGTCCGCGAGGCCACGCAACAGATCGTGCTGCAGTTCAAGCTCGGCGGTGGGCAAAAATGATGAAGGAACACATCCGTCAACGGGCGGCGGAACTGGGCTTTGACGACTGCCGTCTCACCACCGCCGCGCCACCCGCCAGCGCGGATAATTTCCAGCACTGGCTCGCGCAAAAACACCACGGCGAAATGGCTTGGTTGGAACGCAACGCCCAAAAACGCGTGAACGTGCAGCAAGTTTTGCCCGGCGCGAAAAGCGTCATCTGCCTCGCGGCAAGCTATCAAACGGAAAATCCATCCTCCATCTTCCATCCCCCATCCTCCGGCTTGGTGGCCCGCTATGCACAGTTCACCGATTACCACGACGTGATGGCGGAAAAACTGAAGCTCCTGGCAAGCTTTGTGAACCAGCTTGGCGGCGCGGACACAAATTCGCTGTGGTATGTGGACACCGGGCCGGTGCTGGAGCGCGATTTCGCCCAGCGCGCCGGGCTGGGCTTCGTCGGCAAGCACACCAACCTCATCAGCCGCCGG
>CAYUGC010000071.1:0-15810 GCA_964444085.1 uncultured Bifidobacteriaceae bacterium
AATTTTACACCATCGGCCAGCGCAAAGGTCTCGGCATCACCACGCCCAAGCCGGTCTATGTGGTGGAACTCGACGTGGAAAACAACCGCGTCGTCGTGGGCGACGAAGCCGCGCTGGAACACGATGAATTCATCGCCGACCGCTGCAACTGGCATCCGTTCGAAAAACTCACCGCACCCATCGAAGTGACGGCGAAGATCCGCTACAACCATCCTGGCGCGCCGGCCACGGTCACGCCGCTGGACGGCAACCGCGTGAAGGTAAAACTCCATTCGCCCGCCCGCGCCATCACGCCCGGCCAGGCGGCGGTGTTTTATCAGGACGACTTGGTCGTCGGTGGCGGGTGGATTACCCGGTAAGCCGCCGTTCTGGTTTTCTCCGAAGCCGGCCTCGCAGCTGCGCCGCCGCCGTAAAACAAAGGCTGATTTTTCCCGCTGCTTTCTGCTATGCTCCCGGCGGTGAGCGCACTCGGAGAATCATCCTTTGCCTGGGAACCCCTCACGCCGCGCGGCGTGGCGGCGTTCGCGCGTGCCTCGTGCGAGCGGCTGTTCGTGGTGCAGGGGCTCTTCGCGCTGCTCGCCGCCGCCGCCGTGGTGTGGGTTTTGTCGGACGGCATTTTTCCGGTCATCGGCGACGCCATCGAGGAACTGCCGGACGCCGGCGCGCTGCACGGCGGCAAGCTGGACTGGCGCGACGATTCGCCGCTGATGCTGGCGGAGGGAAAAATCCTCGCCCTCAGCGTGGACTTGGAGCACGGCGGCGTGCTGCGTTCGCCGGCGGATTTCCAGTTTGAATTTGGCCGCACCTCCGTCCGCATCTTCTCGCTGTTCGGCGAGGCGTATGTGGATTATCCCAACGGCTACTACGCCGGCGCGAACCGTCCGGAAGTCCGTCCCGCGTGGGGCGCGTGGTCGCCGGATATTTTGGGGCTGGCGGCCATCGGCACGTTTTTCGGGCTGCTGCTCACGTGGGCGGTGCTGGCCACGGTGTATTGCCCGGTGGTGTGGCTGCTCTGTTTTTTTGCGAACCGCGATCTGGGCCTGCTCGCGAGCTGGCGGCTGGCGGGCGCGGCGCTGATGCCGGGCGCGGCGCTGCTGTCCCTCTCGCTGGTGCTGTTTGAAATGGGCGGGTTTGACCTCGTGCAACTGTGCTTCGCGTTCGGAATGCACCTCGTCATCGGCTGGGTGTATCTCTTCGTCGCGCCGCTGTTCCTCAATCGCGCGCTGCCGGCGGAGCAGAAGAATCCGTTCGGGAAAACGTCTTAATCGTTGCGTGGAAAATTGACAGCGCCGCCCCGCGTCTTTAGCCTTGGCCGATGTCTCGACTGCCGTTTGAACTTTTCCTGGCGCTGCGTTATCTGCGGCCCAAACGGACGTTTGTCTCGGTCATCACGCTCATCTCCATCCTCGGCGTCGCGCTCGGCGTGGCCGTCCTCATCATCGTCATCAGCGTGATGAGCGGGTTCGACCACGAGTTGCGCGACAAGATTCTCGGTTTCAAGCCGCACCTCACCGTCGTGCAATGGGACGAAGCCAATCAGTGCGCGGAGCTGGTGAAAAATTACGATTCCGTCGCCAACGCCATCGCGCAAAACATAAACGTGCGCGGCGTCGCGCCGTTCGTCTTCGGGCCGGTGCTGGTGGAAACCGAGGGCACCACGAACCGCGCCGCCCTGCAGGACGCGCCGATGCTGCGCGGGGTGGAGGCTGCCAACGAGGGCAAAATCAGCCGGCTGCCGCGCGAAATCATCGCCGGCGATTTCGATTTGCGCGGTCACGGCATGATCGTCGGCGCGGACTTCGCGAACAATTTGAAGTTAAAAGTGGGCGACCATCTTTCCGTGCTGTCGGAAACCGCTGTTAAAAAGATGCGCGAAGCCTACAAGCGCAAGGAGGAGTTTGCCATTTCGCCGGACGATTACGAGGTGCGCGGCATTTTCTCGACCGGCTATTATGAATTTGACGCACACGTCGTGCTGGTGTCGCTGGACAACGCGCAGGATTTGTATGGCCTGGACGACGCGGCGCATGGCCTTTTTGTCACGCTCAACGATCCCAATCAGGCCGCTCTGGTGCGCGCGCAGTTGAAGAGGCAATTCGGGCCGGGCTGGCGGATTTCAACGTGGATGGAAAATGACGCCATATTTTCCGCGCTGGTGGTGGAAAAAAACATGATGTTTTACCTGCTGTTCTTCATCGTCCTGGTCGCCGCACTGTGCATTTTGAGCGCGCAAATCACCTTTGTCATCCAGAAGACGCGCGAAATCGGGATGCTCAAGGCCCTCGGTGCCTCGAACCTCCAAATCTCCGGCATCTTTCTCGGCCAGAGCGCCATCATCGGCGTCATCGGCGTGGCGTCCGGTTTCGGGCTGGGAATGCTGGCGGTGACGTATCGGAATGAATTTCTGCATTTCATGCGGTGGGCGACGGGCATGGAGCTGTTTCCCGAGTCCATTTATAATTTCAGCGAACTGCCCGCGCTGGTCACGCCGGGCGACGTGGCCGTTATCTGCATCAGTTCGTTTATCATCTGCATCCTCGGCGGCCTGCTGCCGGCGGTGCGGGCCGGGCGGCTGAAACCCGTGGAGGCGCTGCGCTATGAATAAATCAGGGAACATCGAACATCGAACATCCAACACCGGACAGCCAATGGACTGTCAGTGTGCGAGTCTTTGGATGTTGGATGTTGGATGTTGGATGTTGGGTGTTTTTCCTAAAACAACTGGAGGTCGGCCATGAGCGAAGTTCTCCTTTCCGCGCGCGGACTCACCAAAACCTACGTCATGGGCCGGCGCTCGCTGGAAGTCCTGCGCGGCGTGGACGTGGACATCGCGCGCGGCGATTTTCTCGCGCTGCGCGGCGCATCGGGCGCGGGCAAAAGCACGCTGCTCCATCTCATCGGCGGACTCGATACGCCGAACGCGGGGGAAATCATTTTCAATGGCCAGAAACTTTCCGGTTTTTCCGAAGGCAAGCTGACCCACTTTCGCAACCGCAGCGTCGGCTTCGTCTTTCAGGCGTATCACCTGTTGCCGGAACTGACGGCGCTGGAAAACGTCTGTCTGACCGCGCGCATCGCCAGGATTCCCAGCGCGGTCGCCCGGTCGCGCGCGACGGAAGTGCTGGCGCGCGTCGGTTTGAAGGATCGTCTCGACCACAAGCCGTCCGAGCTTTCCGGCGGCGAACAGCAGCGTGTCGCCATCGCCCGCGCGCTCATCAACGAACCGGTTTTGCTGCTGGCCGACGAGCCGACCGGCAATCTGGATTCCCACACCGGCGGCGAAATCATGCAGTTGCTCCAGTCGTTGCGGACGGAAAAACAAACCACGCTCGTCATTGCCACGCACGACGCCAAGGTCGCCGCCCTTGCGCCGCGCGTGATTGAACTGGTGGACGGACGGATACAAACTTAACTTACGATTTACGATGCACGATTGACGCGCCAACGGGCCGGTAAATCGAAAATCGTAAATCGGCAATCGTAAATCTGATGAGCCGCGATTATTGGGAACACCGCTACCAGACCCAGGATATGCGCTGGGAGAAAGGCGAGCCGTCGCCCGGTCTCGTGGATTTTCTGGCGACGCATCCCGACCTGCCGCGCGGCTCGGTCGCCGTGCCCGGCTGCGGCACCGGCCACGACGTGCGCGCGCTGGTGAAGGCGGGTTTTGAAGGCTTTGGATTCGACATCGCGCCCAGCGCGATTGCCTTGGCGGAGGAGAAGACGCAGATCGCCGGAATGTTCGCCCGCTTCACGCTGGCTGATTTTCTGCACGACGAGCCGCCGCAGAAATTCGACTGGGTGTTTGAACATACTTTGTTCTGCGCCATCCAACCCTCGGAGCGTGAGGAATACGTCCGCGCCGTGCGGCGCTGGCTCAAGCCGGGCGGGCATTTTCTGGCGGTGAATTATTTCCTCTGTGAACCGCCCGGCCCGCCGTGGCCGACGACGCGCGAGGAACTGATGGAACGGTTTGCGCCGCACTTTGAACTGCTGGCCGAATGGTTGCCGCGCTCGTATGAGAGCCGCACCGGCAAGGAACGGATGTTCTGGTGGTCCTTGCGGACGGACACGATTGCTAAAAACGGTTAGACAATTATTATTTTACCATGATCGAAGATCGCGACTATATGAGACAGCCGGAGTATCACGACTCCGGCTGGCGTCCGGCTTTTCGCTTCCGCTGGTCGTGGACGGTTGGGCTGCTGCTGGTTTATGTGGTGGTATTTGTGGCGGAAATTCTCGTGTCGCCCGTGCCCCGGCTGTTCATTCCTGGCAATGCATTCTGCAATGAATATTTTGCCTTGAGCACGGAGGGTATCGAACACGGCTACGTCTGGCAGTTGGTGACGTATCAGTTCATGCACGCCGGGTGGCTGCACATCTTGGGAAACAGCTGGGTGATATTCATGTTTGGGCGGGAGATGGAAGCCATGCTCGGCGGTAAAAAATATCTGGCGCTGGTATTCTCCAGTGGCATTGTCGGCGGCGTTTTTCAAGTCCTCGTTGCTTTGCTGTGGCCGCAATACTTCGGCGGCGCGGTGGTGGGCGCATCGGCGTGCGCCTTCGGCCTCGTGGCCGCGTATGCGACGATGTTTCCCGAGCGCGAGCTGACCCTACTGCTTTTTTTCATCATCCCCATCCATTTGCGGGCCAAATCGCTGCTTATCGGGTTGGCGGTGCTGGCGGTGACGGGATTTGCTTTTCCGAATATCATCATGCCGGGCGTGGCGCACGCCGCGCACCTCGGCGGCATGGCGATGGGCTGGTTCTTCGTGCGGAAAATCTTGCAGGGCGACTGGTCGCGGCTTACGGGTGCGCTGCGTCCGGCAGAAAAAGAAAAATCTTCACTGCGCCGTCCCTCGCCGGAACCGTTGGAGGAAAAGTCCCCCGCTGATTTTGTCGCCAGCGAGGTGGATCCCATCCTCGACAAGATTTCCGCGCACGGCCTCCAAAGCCTCACGCCGCGCGAACGCGAAATCCTCGAAACCGCCCGCAAGCACATCCAGCGCTGAACCTCTTTTGTTGAATCCCGCTTCCGACAACTCCGGTGCCCTGCGTCGTCGCGCGCTGCATCGGCTCGTTCTCTGCACGGCATTCTGGGCGCTAACTTTTCCCGTGATGAAGGCGCTCGCGCTCACGCAGCAAAACCAGCTGCCGCAGTCCGGCAGCTGGTTTTTTACCTCGCTGAGCGTGGCGTATCGCTTCGGCCTCGCGGGCATCCTGGTGCTGCTGCTGGGTTGTCGGGAGATTCGCACCTTGCGCCGGCGCGAAGTGGAGCAGGGGATTGTGCTCGCACTGTTCGGTGGCGTGGGGATTTTGTTCCAGATGGACGGACTCGCCTACACGTCGGCATCCACGTCCGCGTTCCTCACGCAAGGCTATTGCATCTTCATTCCCGTCTGGCTCGCGCTGGTGCATCGGCAATGGCCGACGCGGAAAGCTTTGTTGTGCAGCGCGCTCGTCGTGGCGGGCGTGGCGGTGCTGGCGGGGGTAAATATTCATTCATTTCGGCTCGGTCGCGGCGAAATTGAGACCTTGCTGGCCTCGCTGCTGTTCACCGGGCAGATCCTGAACCTCGAGCATCCGCGCTACGCGGCGAACCGGCCGCTGTGTTTCACCGCCGTGATGCTGCTGGGCATCGCGCTGGTGGCCGCGCCGTTCGTGATCGCGACCGCGCCGGACGCGGCGGCGTGCCTGCGCGCCTACGCGTCGCCGGCGGCGTGCGGTTTCCAATTGGTCATTGTTTTGTTCTGCACGCTGGCGGCTTATCTGCTGATGAACATCTGGCAGCGTCACGTCACGGCGACCGAGGCGGGCTTGATTTATTGCGCGGAGCCGGTGTTCGCGAGCTTGCTGGCGCTGTTCCTGCCGGGGATTTTTTCCATCTGGGCGGGCATCCATTATCCGAATGAAACCGTCACCGCGCGGCTGCTCCTCGGCGGCGGCTTCATCACGGCGGCGAACGTGCTGCTCCAATCGCGCTGGCTGGAACCGCATCCGGGAAACGTCGGGGACGACGCGGGGAGTCTCTGATCTTCTCCCGCCGAGGCTTTGAGGAACGCGCAAATGCAAACGCCCGTTCGCCCACGCGTCAGGGCCGGCGTGATTGGCTGGCCTGCCCCCACTGCGTCATCCGCCGTTCCGTGTCTGCCAGCAATTCCCGCCATGACCGACGGCTTCGACGCTGTCATTGTCCTGCTTGGCCGGCGGACCGGAGTCGTATTTTGCTCCAATCGGGCAATCTTAGTCAAAATGAACGATGCCAAGGCGGATGGCGCTGATGGCGGCCTCGGTGCGGTCCTGAACTTTCAGTTTTGAAAACAAGGTTTTGAAATGAGCCTTGACCGTGTCTTCACACAGAAACAACGCGGCTCCGATTTCCTTGTTGCTGCGGCCTTTGATGAGCAGTTGGAGCACTTCCATTTCGCGCTGGGACAATTCCGGCCGTTGCTGGCGCTCGGCGAGCCGTTTGGCCAGTTTTTCGGAGAGAATTTGCCGGCCGGCATGGACGCTGCGGATGGCCGTGGCCAGTTCGTCGTCGGGCGTATCCTTGAGCAGATAGGATTTCGCCCCGGACTGGATGGCGCGGAAAATATCCTCGTCCGTGTCGAAAGTGGTGAGCACGATCACGCGGGCGTCGGGAAATTCCTTGCGGATGGCGAGGGTGGCTTCCACGCCGCCCATGCCCGGCAGGCGCAAATCCATCAACACCACGTCGGGCTTTTTCTGGCGATAGACTTCCAGCGCCTCGCGACCGTCGCCGGTTTCGGCGACGACCTGCAAGTCCGGCTCGCTGTCGATGAGCGCGGCCATGCCCTTGCGGAAGGCCGGGTGATCGTCCACCAGCATGATTCGGATGGCGTTTTGTTTTTTCAACTTTTTCACGGCCATATTATCCTTTCAACGCTCATCCTGTCATTTACCCGTTAGGGTAATTTACCAGGCCCGCTTGCTGCAAACAGAGGACAACTTTCATTCGCTTGAAAGTGGGATGCTTAAACTGATTTCCGCGCCCTGGCCGGGCGCGCTGCGGATGTTTAATTTGCCGTTCAACTGGGTGGCTCGCTCGCGCATTCCCACCAGGCCAAACCCGCCAGCACCCGGCAGCGGGACGGACGGATCGAAGCCCCGGCCATCGTCGGTCACCACGAGGAGGAACTGTTTCTCGCCATATTCCAGTTGGACGCTGATGTGTCTGGCCTGAGCATGTTTGGTGGCGTTGGTGATGGCCTCCTGGCAGACGCGCAACAGATTGCTTTCAATCACCGGCGCGAGGCGCCGCGATTGGCCGGCGACTTCAAACCGGGTTTCCACTTCCGTGCCCTCCGCCATTTGTTTCAAGATGCCTTTCAAGGCGCTGACCAGATCGCCATTTTCCAACACCTGCGAGCGCATGTTCCAGATGGAATTGCGCGCCTCTTCCAAACTGCCGCTGACGAGTTGTTGCGCGGTGTCGAGGTATTGATTCAGGACTTCCGGGGCGCCGGTGGTCTGTTTTTTGGCGAGGCGCAATTGGACCGAGGTGGCCACGAGCCCTTGCGCCAACGTGTCGTGAATCTCCCGCGCCATGCGGTTGCGTTCGGAAAGGATGGCGGCAAATTCCGCCTCGGCCATGGCGCGCTGGTGACTCTGTTCGTTCAGCCGCCGCCGCGCAAGCAGGGTCACGACGCCGGTCACGAGCAGTAACGTCCCGGAAACAATCCCCAGCAGCAAGGCGATGTGTCCGGAGGTCCACCAGGGCGGCGGGGTGAGGATGGCCAAATCGGCGGGCGAGCGGAGGAAGATTTGAAACGACTGCGGCTGCCAGATCCCCGCCATGGGCCTGGTTTCATCGTGAACCAGCGAACAGATGCCCGTGATCCGAACTTTGCTGCCGGTCAGCCAGTCTGGATGCAGCGGCTGGTTTGATGGTTGCTTCAAAACCGCTTTAAAAATCTTTCCCCCCATGTCCAAGGTCAAAGCCACCCCGTCCAAAACGGGTTGAATTTGGGTGAGCCTTGCCTCCGTGGCCACCAGATCGTCTTCGTGATCGAAGGCATCGCTGTAATTGGTGAATGTCAGCGGAGCGGGAGATTGAGTTGATCCGGTCTTGCGAAAAATGGAGTTTTCAAGCACGGAAATGTAGGAGCCATAGGTTGGAAAACCCAGCACATCAATTTCATCCCCCGGCAGCAAGGTTTCGCGTTGGTCGCTCTGGATGCGCAAGCCCGAAGTCCCGTCCCGAATCCAAACGAACGAGCCCGGCTGGCAGGAGGTGACGATGCCGCGCACATGGATGCGGTGCGCGTGGGCGCGAATGCTTTCCGGCGAGAATTGCAGCAGGCTTGTGGCCGAACGCAGCGGTGCCGCATACGGATCGTCCGGTGCTGTTTTGTCAACGCGCACCGGCACGCCGTTTGGCACTTGCAATATGGGGCTTAACACCTGGCGTTTCTGGCTGAATTGATAAAAGCAAACCGCCTGCACCTGCACTTCGGCATCCACCTGGATGTTGGTGTCCGACGTTTTGGGGGTGAACCGCACCGGCACCAGGCCGCCGTCTGTGGAAAGGATCAGCCTCGCGATTGCGGCGTTGGTCGGCGGTTTGAAATACTGCCGGACAACTCCTTTGATTTCCACCCATTGACCGTCTAGCGCGCCGGTGATCAACTGTTGGTAGTTGGCCGGCTGCGCTGCCGGCACATCCACCGTGCCCAGTTTTCGCACGGCCTTGGCGATGACGATGGGCGCGAATTGTCCCGGATCAGACACGCCTTTGATTTCCAGCAGCTCGCCTCGGTGATGGGAGGCAAACAGGTCTTGGTTCGCCAGCACATACACCGCCGCCGTTTGATCCGCGAGAATCAAGGTGCGCTGACTGGGGGAGGCAGAGTCAATCATGACTCCCGAAAGGCGCACCGGCAAGGCCCGCGCAGCTTGCGTCGGCGTCAAATTGCGCACCTGCGCAGCGTTGGTCAAAACGTCAGCCGGCGGCGGTTGCGCGGCGGATTTCACGACGCAACCGGCAAGGACGACCAGCAGTCCGACCGTTTTGAAATCAGGCAAAATGGATCGCATTCAAGGGGGTGGCAAATTATGCGCCGGATTTTTCCCGTTCGCAATGCCTGCATTTTTACCCTTTCGGGTAATAGACCCACGTTCGCCGTCGGTGCTAGTGTTGGCACACTCAAGCCAAAATCCGCAATCAAACGCATCCATTGTGCTTGATTTTAGTCCGGATCAAGCCAAACCAAAACCTATGAAAACCCCGCTGATAAGCAAAACCCTGATTCTTGTCGTCTCACTCGTCGTGCCGATGCTCACGCACGCCGCCGTGGTGACTTTGAAGACCGCCGACGCGTCCGGTTTCTCATCTTTCACCGGTGCCACCAACTGGAGCAACGGGGCCATTCCAAGTTCCGGCAATGACTATTCCACATTTACAAGTGTGGTGCTTAACCAGAGTGGCATGAGAACTCCGGGAGACGCCGCGAATTACACGTTTGGTGGCAGTTCCCTCACCTTGTCGAATGCGCCGTCCGGCGGTTACAGCTTTCTTGAAAAAAGTTCCGCTGTTTCCGGGGCTGGACGAACCTTGATCATCAATAATTTGACCAATGGACCGGGCGCATTGATCCGCAGCGGTGGCACGGTCGGATCCATCATCACCATCACGGGCAATGTCTATTCTGTTTCTGGCAATTCCACCATTACGGCGGATCAATGCAACTGGGTCATCAATTCGCCGCTCGTCGGCAGCGGAATCCTGACGAACACTTTCGCCAGCTCGCAGACCACCACCTATGGCGGCAACAACTCGGCGTTCACCGGCGGACTGATTGTGAGCGGCGGCACCGTCAAATTCACTTCGCCCGCTGGCGGCTTTGGAAATCCCGCCAGTCCCAATCCCGGTCAGATCACCCTGGGCGCCTCGTCCACCTTGCAGGACAACGCGGGGATCATTCTCAATGGTGCCAACGGCGGTATTACGTTGGCTGGTGCCGCTACCGTCAACACCGCCACCGCCGGCTCGAACACAATTGTCGCCGTGCCGGTTTCCGGTGCTTTCACTCTCACCAAAAGTGGCGCAGGCATCCTGACTCTCTCTGGCTCGAACAGCATGTCGGGCCTGATCTTGAGCGGTGCGACGGCTGGCTCCCGGCTCAACATTGCCAGCACCAATGCGCTCGGCACGGGCACCTTCACCGTCAGCAGCGGCGACAATGCGACGATTGACAACACCTCCGGCTCCGCCCTGACCCTGCTGGCCAACAACCCGCAGGTGTGGAATAACAACTTCACCTTTGCCGGCTCCAACGATTTGAACATGGGCAGCGGCGCAATCAGCTTGGCGGCGGCGCGCACCTTGACCGTCGCCTCCAACAAGCTGACCCTCGGCGGCACGATCAGTGGCGCATTCAGTCTGGCCAAGGCTGGTGTGGGGACCTTGGCGCTCACGGCCAGCAACGGGCTGACCGGCGGGGTGACCATTTCTGCCGGCACGCTGGTGATGGGGCATCCCAACGCCCTCGGCACGAATGGCCTGTCGTTCAGCGGCACCGCCAACGCCACGCTGGACATCGCCACCGATGGTTCTGATTACACCAATGTTGTCAACGCCGGCAGCGGCACCCTCTTCACCATCGCCTCGGACGTCAAAACCGGATCCGTTGGCATCAATCACACGATGGGAACTTTCCTGATCGGTTCCGGCAGCACACCGCTTCAGTTGAACATCACCAAAGGCCCGAATGTCGCCAGCGGCAGCCCGCAGATCACCGCCCCGCTGACGTTGAGCGGCGGCAGCGGCGGAACGACCATCATCAATCCCACGACGGCCGGCATCACCTTCGCCAGCGTCACCGCCAGCGTAACCAGCAAAACTTTGCAACTCGACGGCACCAACACGGGCAGTTCCATCACCGGAGCCATCACTGACGGCGGCGCCAATGTCATTACGCTCACCAAGGCCAACACGGGCACATGGACGCTGGGTGGCGCGAACACTTACAGCGGCACCACGACGGTCAGCAATGGTAACTTGGTCGTCACCGGCAGCCTTGGCACCAACACGGCCACGGTGGTGGGCGGCACGCTGGCGTTGAGCGGCAGCGGATCCGTTCCCTCCGTGGTTCTGGCTGCTGGCGGAACCTATGATGTCACTGCGGCCAGCGGTTCAGCGCTGACCTCCGGCGAGACGCTGTCCGGCAAGGGATTTGTCAACGGCAACTTCTCCACCAGCAGCGGCGGCCAGATTTTGCCCGGCGGCAGCGCGGCCATCGGCACTTTGACCTTCAGCAACAACCTGAACCTCGCCGGCGGTGAAACGGTTAAATTTGATTTCAACGGCGGCTCCAACGACGTGATCGTGGTCGGCGGCAGCCTTACCCCCAGCGGAACCACCACCATCAATCTCGCCACCGGCGCCAACGCGCTGGCCAACGGCGACTATGTTTTGTTCCAGGTTTCCGGCAGCTTGAACGGCGGTACAAACAACTTCACCGTCACCGGCCAGCCCTCGCCCTCGCGGCAAAATTTCGTCGTGGCCTACGACACCAGCAGTTCGCCGAAGCGGGTTTTGCTCCATGTCAGCGGCACGGCTGCCAGCTTGGTCTGGCAGGGGGGATTGAACGGCAACGTGTGGGACATAACCACCTCCTACAACTGGCTCAACGGCGTGAGCAGCGATGTCTATTTTGACGGCGACACCGTGAATTTCACCGATGCCGGCGCGACGAACCAGCCGGTGTTGAATGTCGCCGTGGCTCCCGGTTCCGTTATTTTCAATACCTCCAGCAACTACAACCTCGCCGGCACCGGTAAGATTTCCGACAGCAGCAGCTTGACCAAGTCCGGCACCGGCACGCTGACCATTTCGACCACCAACGATTACACCGGCACCACCACCTTGAACGGCGGCACCGTGAGCGTGGGCGGCCTCGCCAACGGCGGCAGCGCCAGCCCGCTCGGCGCGGCCTCCAGCGCCTCCGCCAACATCGTCTTCAACGGTGGCACGCTGCAATACACCGGCGCGACGACCAGCACTGACCACGGTGCGACACTCGGCACCGGCGGCGGCACACTTGCCCTCGGCAGCAGCGGCAACATCGTGACCTTAAGCGGTGTCATCACTGGCAGCAGTGGCGGCGTACTGACCAAGACCGGCAACGACACGCTCGTGTTGAGCGGCGCGAACAATTACGACGGCGGCACGGTCATCAGCGGCGGCACGTTGCAGGTGGGCGCGGGCGGCGCGACCGGCAGTCTCGGCGCAGGTGGCATCACGGACAACGGCGCGCTGGTCGTGAACCGCAATGGCACACTTGCTTTGACCAATGCTATCGGCGGCAGCGGTTCAGTCACCAACAACGGTCCTGGCACGCTAGTCCTCGGCCTGACGAACACCTTTGCCGGCATGCTGGTGGCCAACACCGGCATTGTGCAGGTAGCCACGGCTCCGGCGCTCGGCGCGACTCCGTTGGCGTTCAACCCCGCGAAGGTCGGCATCAACGTCGGCGAACTGGAAGCCACGGCGTCGTTCAACCTTGACGACACCAATACCGGCATCAGCGTGGTGGCGGGCACCATCGGCGTGGATTCCGGTGCGACCGTCACGATTGCCAATCCGATCACGAGCGTCACCTCGCTCACCAAGAGCCGTGCCGGCACATTGATTTTGACCGGCAGTAACACGCTGTCGGGCGTGCTGAATGTTGACACCGCCAGCCAGACTGCCAGCGACGGCGCGCTGCGCATTGCGTCCACCAACGCGCTCGGCGGCGTGCCGACCATCAACATCCGCAATAACCAGGGCGGCGGCAGTTCCACGCTGCAATTGGACGGCACTGCCGGCGGCTTGACTGTCAATCCCACCACCTTCGCCTGGAGCGGACGCAACAATTTAGTCCCCGCCATTGAAAACATCGCAGGTGACAACATTTGGAATCCCGGTACGGTCACCTTCAACAGCGGCGGCGCTTATTATACCTTTCAATGCGACGCGGGCAGCCTGACCCTGCTTGGCTCCTTCCCCGCCACGGCACCGGCAGCCATGCGCAACCTTCTCTTTGCGGGCAACGGCGACATTTCCGTGCCCGGTTCCATCGCGAGCGCCAGCAGCATCATCAATGTGGTCAAAACCAACAGCGGCACGCTCACACTTTGGGGAGCCAACAGCTACACCGGACTGACCAGCATTCAGGGCGGCACGGTGAATGTGGCCGACGGTGCATCGTTCGGCAATACCACCATCAACGCGACGAACGGAAACATCGAACTCGCGCCCTACACCGGCCAGACCGCCACGCTCAACATTTCCAACGCCACGGTCAACGCGCAGCGCGTCATCATCGGCGGCGTCACGGCCAACAGCGGCACGCCCGGCAGCGGCACGCTGAACCAGTTCGGCGGCACGCTTGATTCCTACCAGTGGTTCACGGTCGGCTCCGGCGGGGCCACCGGCGGCAGCGGCACTTACAATCTGTCCGGCGGCACGCTCAACGTGCATGTTCAGCAGATGGAAGTGGGCAATTTTACTGCCGCGTCCGGCACGGTGAATATGAGCGGAGGGGCCATCAACATCTGGAACAACAATTACCTGACGCTCGGCGCAAACGCGAACGCCGGCCCCGGCACGTTCGTCCAGAACGGCGGCACGGTCACGCTTTACAGCGATGCTGGCGGCACGGTTGGCGGCACTGGCATTCTCATGCTCGGTCGCGCCACCGGCCTGACCAACACTTATGCTTACTGGCTCAATGGCGGCACGCTGGTGGTGCCGACCATCGCGACCGTTTCCGGCAACTCGCAATTGTATTTCAACGGCGGCATTTTGCAGGCGGCCAAGACCAACGCCGCGTTCATGACCGGCCTGACGGCGGCGAATATTTCGACCAACGGTGCGACCATTGACAGCGGTTCGTATCCGGTCACCATCGCCCAGACGTTGATTCACGATCCGGCTCTCGGCGCGACGGCTGACGGCGGCCTGACCAATCAAGGTTCCGGCACATTGATGCTCGCCGGCACCAACACTTACACCGGCCCGACCGTGGTGAACAGCGGCACGCTGCTGGTCAACGGGTCCATTGCCGGGGGGGCGGTGACGGTCAACAGCGGCACGCTCGGCGGCACCGGCACGATTAACGGCGCGACCACGCTGGCATCCGGCACCATCGCGCCCGCCGGTTCAGCGATTGGCCTGCTCACCATCAGCAATAGCCTGACGCTCCAGGGTGGCACGGTGCGGTTCGACCTCACCAAGACCAGCAACGACGTGCTCGCTGTCAGCAGCGCGGTGAATGTCACCGGATCTGCGAACATCCTGTTGAATTTCCCCGCGCCGGGCATCGGCACCTACACGCTGATTCCTTACGGCACGCTATCAGGTTTTGAAAATCTGACCTTGTCGCTCGCTGCGCCCAATCCGCGCTACAGTTTCATGCTGACCAACGACACCACAGCCGGCGCGATCAAGGTGGCGGTCACAGGTATTTCCGCCAGCCTCGTCTGGCACGGTGACGGCAGCTTCAACGGGTGGGACAACGCCGGTGGTTACCAGAATTGGTATAACGGCGGCGCAGACTATTTTTACGACGGCGACGCGGTGACGTTCGACAACACCGGTTCCAACACGCCGTCCGTCTACCTGACCACCACCGTTTCGCCCAGTTCGGTGACGGTGGCCTCAACCAACGATTACGACTTCGCCGGCTCCGGCTCCGTCACCAGCCCCGGCAATCTTACCAAGAGCAGCGTGGGAAAGTTGACATTGGAAGTGGACAACACCTTCGCGGCGACGACCATCAGCGCCGGCACGGTGCAGATCGGCAACGGTTCCACCACCGGCTCGCTCACCACCGGTTCGCTCACCAACAACGGCACGCTGGCTTTCAACCGCTCTGACACCGTCACCTATGCCACGGCCATCAATGGAAGTGGTGGCGTGGCGCAAGCCGGCAGCGGCACCCTGGTGCTGGCGGCCAGCAACAGCTATGCGGGGCCGACCGTCATTTCGTCCGGCATCCTGTTGCCGCACGACGCTTCCGCCCTCGGTGCGGCCGGCACCATCGCGACGAACGGCGGACAACTTTACATTGATTTGAATTTCAACTTCCCGAACGAGGCGCTGACTCTCGGTGGCGGCGCGCTGCGCAAAGGCGGCGGCGGGGTTTCGACCTTGGGCGGTTCCGTTACGCTGGTTTCCAACACGGTGGTTCACATTGACGGCGGGGCCACGCTGAATCTCACGAACGCCGCCGGCATCAGCGGCGCGGGTTGGAATCTCGAACTCAACGGCGACGGCGGCAGCTTTGGCACGGTGGCCGGCCCCATCAGCCTCGGCACCGGTGGTTTCACCAAGAATGGCCCCGGCACTTGGACGCTGGGACCGTCGAACAACTTCACCGGCTTGACGGCGCTGAACTCCGGGACGCTGCGTATCACCGGCGGTTCACTGGGCAATCCGGCGACCTTCACGCCCAACCAGATTACGCTGGCGGGTGCCGTGCTGGAAGTTGTCAACAATTCCATCTTCGCCGACGGCATGGCGGGCTTCACGCTCACCGCCGACACGACGATGATGGTGGATTCTGGCGCGACGCTGGTTATCTCCAACGAAATTGCCGGCGCCAACGTGCTCACCAAATCCGCAACTGGCACGCTGGTGCTGGCCACGTCCAACTCCTTCTCCGGCACGTTGAATGTGGACACGGGCAGTACCACCGGCAGCGACGGCATCACGCGCATCGCGTCGCCGAATGCCTTGGCCGCCGTGACCACGATCCAGATCCGCAACAACCAGGCTCCGGGCAGTTCCACGCTGCAACT
>CAYUGC010000072.1:0-15740 GCA_964444085.1 uncultured Bifidobacteriaceae bacterium
GCATGGCGGAGAAGACGCAGGCGGCGTGCAAGGAATACGGCTGCGTGTATCTGCACGCCATCGGCGGCGCAGCACAGGTGCTGGCCGAGTGCATCAAGAAGGTGAACAACGTCTATTTCCTCGAAAAATTCGGTTCGCCGGAAGCCATCTGGGAACTGGCCGTGGTGGATTTTCCCGCCGTGGTGACCATTGACGCGCACGGCAATTCGCTGCACGAGGAGATTTTTGCGAAGAGCAAGGCGGCGCTGGCGGAAAGACTGTAGCGGCGGCTCGGTAGAGCGCCGCCATCTGAAATAATTTGCGGCGGTCTGCCGACGCGCCGCTACGTCAAAACTTAAAATTCCACTCGCGCGTTGAGTATTTCTCCTGCGCGAGTTTTTTTATTTCGTCGAGCGGCGGGTTTTTCAAGGCTTCGTTCGCCTTCCATTCCTGCGCCAGCGCGGCTTTCACCGCGGCGGCGGACAGATTCAGATTCGTAACAAACTCCTCATGCGGCCGGTGCGCGCGGTAATCCGGCTGGAGCGACGGCATCAGCAGCAGTTCGCTGATCAAACTCAAATCGCAGTTGAGCAGCAGCGTGCCGTGGAAGAGCAGGAAGTTTTTCCGCCGCCGCTGCGAGTTGCCGGCGAATTTCAAGTGGTCCCGGCACAAATCCGTGTGGCCGCGCACAGAAATTGCCGATTGCCGATTGCCGATTGCCGATTTGGGGAAAACCGTTTCGATCGCCGCGCGGTTCTTCTCCATGATGAACTGGTTCGTGGACGAGATGCTTCGCGTCGGCGAGTTTTCCGCGATGCGCAGGATCAGGCTGTAATTCAAGCCGCCGCGCAGCTGCACCACGGTGCCGCCGCCGGAGCCGCGCCGGAAAATCGGGACGCCGCTCGCCGCGCACGCGGCGACGTTCACCTCCGTCGCCACCTTGTTCGCGTAGCCGACGACCACAAAGGTTTCGCGCGGCTCCCAGAAGATCAGCGTTTCGTCGCCGTGACCGGCCTCACCGGCGTCGAGCAGCGCCTCGTCCGTCGCGAGTTGTTCGGCGGGCGGGAGCGGTGGCAGGTCGAGGCGCAACATATATGGCGTTTTGATTTCGCTGGCGATACGGAGACAAATTCGGTTTAATGTGCGAGCATCGTTGGCGTGTCCACCCAGCGAGTTTATCCAAGTGAAAGCATCCAAAAAAGAAATTAACAGCTCCGGCGGCGACAAGGTTTCCGCGACCCTCAAATCGGTTTTTGAACTGGCGCTCGACAGCCAGGGCACCGAGCGCACCGCGCAAATGCTCGAACAGCTCGCGCAGGAGCTGCGTTCCGCGCCGCGCCCGGCCGGCGGCGTCACCACCTCTTACATCAACACCATCCCGGTGGCGGAGCAGCCGGAATATCCCGGCGACCGCGTCATCGAGCGCCGCCTCAAGAGCATCATGCGCTGGAACGCCATGGCGATGGTGGTGAAGGCCAATTCCACCACGAACGTCGGCGGCCACATCGCGTCGTTCGCGTCGTCGGCCACGCTGTACGAGGTGGCGCAGAACCATTTCTTCCGCGGGGCTACGGAAAATTTCCCCGGCGACATGGTTTATTTCCAGGGCCACGCCGCGCCCGGCATGTATGCGCGCGCCTACATGGAAGGCCGGCTGGACGAAAAAGATTTGCAGAATTTCCGGCAGGAACTCGCCGAGGGCGGCGGCTTGTCGTCCTATCCGCATCCGTATCTGATGCCGGAGTTCTGGCAGTTCCCGACCGTCTCCATGGGCCTCGGCCCGATCATGTCGCTGTATCAGGCGCGCTTCAACCGCTACCTGCAGGCGCGCGGTTTGACGAACTGGAAGAGCGAGCCGAAAGTCTGGGCGTTCCTCGGCGACGGCGAATCGGATGAACCCGAATCGCTCGGCGCCATCACGCTCGCGGCGCGCGAGAATCTCGACAACATTATCTGGGTGGTGAACTGCAATTTGCAGCGGCTCGACGGCCCGGTGCGCGGCAACGGCAAGATTATCCAGGAACTCGAAGGTCTCTTCACCGGTGCCGGCTGGAACGTCATCAAGGTGATCTGGGGCAGCGACTGGGACGACATCATCAAGCGCGACAAGTCCGGCCTGTTGCTCAAGCGCATGGAAGAATGCGTGGACGGCGACTACCAGAAATATGTCGTCGAGCCGGGCAGCTACACGCGCAAGCATTTCTTCGGCAAATATCCCGAACTGCTCGAGCTCGTGACGCACTTGAGCGACGAGCAGATTTCCAAGCTGCTGCGCGGCGGTCACGACGTGCGCAAAATGTATGCGGCTTACCAAGCGGCGATGGACTGCAAGGGCCAGCCGACGGTGATTCTCGCGAAGACCGTCAAGGGCTACGGCCTCGGTGAGGCGGGCGAAGGCAAAAACATTTCGCACCAGCAGAAAAAGATGAACGAGAAGGAGCTGCGCGAGTTCCGCCGCCGCTTCGACATTCCCATCAGCGACGACGTCATCGCGGACACGCCGTTCTTCCGCCCCGCGCCGGATAGCGTGGAGACAAAATATCTGCTCGCGCGCCGCCAGAAACTCGGCGGATTTGTGCCCGCGCGCATTGTCAAGCCGGTGACGCTTGACGTGCCGAAGCTGGATTATTTCGCCGAATTTCTAAAGGCGGGGAAAACAGAGATTTCCACGACGACCGCGTTTGGCGGTTTGTTCAGAAATTTGCTCCGGCACAAAGGCATCAGCAAAAATCTCGTGCCGATCATTCCTGACGAAGCGCGCACGTTTGGCCTAGATGTGCTCTTCCGCGAAATTGGCATCTATTCTCCGAAAGGACAGCTCTATGAGCCGGTGGACAGAAAAACCCTTTCGTATTATTACGAGGCCAAGGATGGGCAGATTTTGGAAGAAGGCATCAGCGAAGCCGGCGCGATGTCGTCGTTCCTCGCCGCCGGCACCAGCTACGCCACGCACGGCGTGCCGATGATTCCGTTCTACATTTACTACTCGATGTTCGGTCCGCAGCGCGTGGGCGACCAGTTCTGGCTGGCCGGCGACATCCGCGCGAAGGGCTTTTTGCTCGGCGCGACTTCCGGCCGCACCTCGCTCAACGGCGAAGGTTTGCAGCATCAGGACGGCCACAGCCTGCTGCACACGAGCACGATTCCGACGTGCCTGCCGTATGACCCGGCGTTTGGTTTTGAACTCGCGGTGATCATCGCCGACGGCATGCGGAGGATGTTTGTGGAGCAGGAGGATATTTTTTACTACCTCGCGCTCTACAATGATAATTATGCCATGCCGCCGATGCCGGCCGGCGTCGAGGACGGCATCGTGAAGGGCCTGTATAAATTCAAGGCCGGCTACGACGGCGCGAAGATCAAGGCGCACATTTTCGGCAGCGGCAGCATCATGCAGTCCGCCCTGAAGGCGCAGATGATCCTCGCGGAAAAATACGGCGTCAGCGCCGATGTCTGGAGCGCGACCAGCTACAAGCTGCTGCGCACCGACGCCATCCGCTGCCAGCGCTGGAACATGCTGCACCCGACGCAGCCCGCAAAAAAATCCTACGTCGAAAATCTTTTGGCGAAGGAGTCGGGCGCGTTCGTCGCCGTGTCGGACAATATTCGCACCGTGCCCGACCAGATTGCGCCGTGGGTTCCCGGCGGCCTGTTCACGCTCGGCACGGATGGCTTTGGCCGGAGCGATACGCGCGCGCGTTTGCGCCGCTTCTTCGGCGTGGACGTCGAAAGCACCGTCATCGGCACGCTCTACGCCCTGGCGGAGAGGAAGCTGATTGACCGCAAGGTCGTCGCGCAGGCGATCAAGGATTTCGGC
Organism: uncultured Bifidobacteriaceae bacterium; assembly: GCA_964444085.1. Classification (GTDB taxonomy): domain Bacteria; phylum Verrucomicrobiota; class Verrucomicrobiia; order Limisphaerales; family UBA11358; genus UBA11358. The sequence goes on from CAYUGC010000072.1 coordinate 3,797, forward strand.
GTGGACCCGGAGCTGGTGCAGCCGCAGATTGTCTGAAGTTTGCCGCCCAACAAAAAAACCGAACCAATGTTTTGGTTCGGTTTTTTATTTGCTCGCTCCTTGAATGGTTAATGGCGGCGCTGCCGGCGGATCATCCAGCCCAATCCCGCCAGGCCGGTTCCGGCCAGCGCCAGCGAACTGGGCTCGGGCACGTCGCTGATGAACAAATAGGAGACGGCGCCGTTATAGCCCGGCTGGCCCAGCGTGTTGACATAATAGCTGGCGTAGTTGTTATCCTCCGTTCCGATTTCGTTGACGATCAATTGCGGGTAAAGTTCGGAGTTGAGCGTCGGCGCTGTTGTGGTGTCGGCCGGAGCGTCGCTGCCGTCCACACCGGCATCCGAATAAAAAATCAGGTGGTAATTCCCGTCAAACCGAATCACGTCGAGGATGTTGTAAGTGGGAAACATCATGTTCCACGAGGCGTTGGTCGGCTCGGTGGTGTCGTTCATTAGAATATCCCCGCGGGTTCCAAGGAAGGGGAGCGTGTAGATGAGCACGTTTTGCCCCGTCACGCCGCCGGTGGGATCTACCCCCAGCTCCCAGCTCAACGCGTTCGTCGTTAAACCGGAAACCCAAAATGAGCCGGTGCCGAATTCGTTGACGGTGACGCTGGTTAGTGACGTGGCGGAAGCCGCCATGGCCGGTGCCAGCGCCGCGCACAACATAAGGGATTTTAGTGTTTTCATATTGTTTTTGGTTTTGGATCAGGAAAATCCTACGCCTTTGCTGCCAGGGGTGGACAGTCGGCTGTTCAGGGGACACCCGCCGCCGGGTTGAAGTTGCCGGCCGGATTAGAGCATTGACAGAAATGATGTAGCGCGGCAGAGCGAGGATTTATGGAAATGCTTAAATCCGTTGCCCGCGCAACGGACAATGGCCGGCGGCGAAGTTGGCGCACACTGGCGGCAGCGTTCCCTCGCGGGACAGGGTCAGCGCCAGGTATTCATCCATCACCCGCAGCGCCAGCTTGACCCGTCCGGTCACGCCCAGTTTGCGATACAGCCGTTCGCCGTAGGTGTGGACGGTGTGCGGCGATAACTTGAGTTGGTCGGCGATGGCGGCTTCGGTCTGGTCATCGAACATCCCTTGCACGATCTGGAGCTGCTGCCCGGAAAAATTGAGGCTGCGGGCGAGTTCCTGCCAGGTTTGTTCAGAAAACATGATTGCCCCCATGGGACAACGCGCTGAATGATTGGGTTGGCAGGGAAGCGCCACCCCTGCCGCCGCTGGCTGCTGCGGCTTTTTATGTGTGGGCAATGGAGGTGAAACTTTCTCCCTTGCCTCACCGGCAGGCGTTTTAAGTATTCTAGCCATGCTCTCTTTGCGGCGGATGCCATGTTTATGCTATGCCAGCACTATTAGCCGGACGCCGTCCCGCCGCTCAATCAACAATAGGCACTGATTACCTGCTGGCAAGGTTTTTATCGCCGTTCATATTGACCTGGACCCACTCGCCCCACGCGACAGCCCTCCGCCGCTTTTCCCGCCGGCCGCCCCAATCGTCCTCGTCCTCGAATCTGGGTTAAAATAAGCTTTCAGCGTGTCAGCATTTCAGCTTTTCAGCATTTGGCTTCAAGTTTCCGGTTTCGGAATTCGATTTGCGGCTTGTCAGCGGCGCGAAAGTGTGTTTTGATACGCGCCCTGTTGGTTGGCAGGATAGCTCAGTTGGTAGAGCAGAGGACTGAAAATCCTTGTGTCGCCGGTTCAATTCCGGCTCCTGCCACCACCATTAAACCCCTGATTTTATCAGGGGTTTTTCGTTTTCGTCCGGCGGGGTGCGGCCCGTCGGGATTTAATTTCGTATGGCCGCCGAGGTAACGAGACTCAGGTCATGTTTGCGGCTTCATCCTCCATCCTCGCTTTGTTTTCTGCGCCAAGTCGCCAAGTTTCAGCATGTCAGCGTTTCAGTATGTCAGCATTTATTAAGATTGGTGTCCATCCGTGGTTAAACCCGAACGCCGAAGTGGGATCCGGCTTAGGCCAGCGGAGCTGGACCGGAGCGCGGGTCTGTGACCCGCAGCGCTTGGCTGGGCGAAAAAAAACGGAAATTTTGATCCGTGGCTGGGATGACATGCTGCGGGTCACCGACCCGCGCTCCGCAGCCGGACGCTGCGCCCTAACCAAATTATGCCAAGCATTGCGCAAAAAAAGGGTGGAGCAAAATTCGGGTTTGGCCGATGCTGCTGACGTAACCGGTGCTTCGGCACCGCCAACCAAAAACAACCAAACAATAAATACGATGAAAAAGATCATTCTGCTCGCCGCTGTTCTCGGTTTCACCGCCGCGCTGTCCGCGAAGGCCGCCGACGCCAAGGAAAACTACGACACCCTCTGCGCCAAGTGCCACGGTGCCGAAGGCAAGGGCGACACCAAGATGGGCACGAAGCTCGGCTGCAAGGATTTCACCGACGCCAAGGTCCAGGCCGACATCAAGGATGACGCCGCCACCAAGGCCATCAGCGAAGGCTTGAAGTCCGACGACGGCAAGACGCTCATGAAGCCGTTCGACGCCCTGACCGCCGACGAAGTGAAGGCGCTCGTGGCTTACGTCCACGGTTTGAAGAAGTAATTTGGTTTGGTTCTGGCTGCCGGACGTTTTTATGGTTTCGTCCGGCAGCCAGTTTTTTTCCGGTTGTGTCCTTGTGTCTGTGTCTGAATTTTTAGCCCGTAAACAAATTTTCCCTGTTCCCCATGAATCCTGAATCCGCCGCTGGTCATCCGAAAAAGCCCTCCTCCTTCCGCAACTGGATCAGCTTTATCGGCATGGTGGTGGCCGTCGGCGCGCTGTTCTCCTTCCTGCTGCTCTTCACGCTGGACGCGCTCGCCAAATTTTCCAACCCCTACGTCAGCATCCTGACCTACATGGGCGTGCCGGGCTTTTTGATCGGCGGATTGGGCCTGATGTTTTTCGGCGCCTGGCGCGAGCGCAGCCGCCGCGCGCATGGCGTCGGGCCGGCGTCCCTGCAGATTGATTTGAGCCGCCCGCGCGACCGGCGGATGGTGGTGACCTTTATTGCCGGCAGCGTGGTTTTTCTCCTGCTTTCGGCCATTGGTTCCTATAACGCCTTCAATTTCACCGAGTCCGTCACGTTCTGCGGCGAGACCTGCCACAAGGTGATGAAGCCGGAGCTGACCACGCACGACCACGGCCCGCACGCGCGCGTCGCCTGCGTGGAATGTCACGTCGGCAAGGGCGTCTCCTGGTTCGTGAAATCCAAGATTTCCGGCTCGTATCAGATGTATTCCGTGGCCTTCAACAAATACCCGCGCCCCATCGCCACGCCGATCCATAACCTGCGCCCCGCCCGCGACACCTGCGAGCAATGTCACTGGCCGCAGTCCTTCGTCGGCAACCTCGACCGCACGTTCAATTATTTCCAGAGCGACGCCTCCAACTCGCCTTACTCCATCCGCCTGCTCCTGAAGATCGGCGGCAGCGACCCGCGCCGCGGCCCCGTCGGCGGCATCCACTGGCACAACCTGCCCGGCAACAAGGTCGAATACCTCGCCACCGACAACGCCCGCCAGAAAATCCCCTGGGTCCGCGTGACCGACGCCACCGGCAAGGTCACCGTGTTCAAGACCAAGAATTTCACCAACGACATCGCCAAGGCCGAGCTGCGCACGATGGACTGCATGGACTGCCACACCCGCCCCTCGCACCGCTATCTCTCGCCGGAGAAGGCCGTGAATCAGGCCATGGCATTGGACAAGATTGATCCGACGATTCCGTGGATCAAGACCAACGCCCTGTTCGTGCTGACCCGCCCCTACAAGACCGATGACGAGGCGAAGGCCGGCATCGCCGCCGCGCTCGCCGCCAAGTATCCGAACGATGCGCGCCTCAAGCAGGCCACCGAGACCATTCAGGAAATCTATGCCGACAACTTCTTCCCCGAGATGAAGGCCAGTTGGATTTCCTATCCGGACAATGTCGGCCACATGATTTTCCCCGGCTGCTTCCGCTGCCATGACGGCCTGCACAAGACCGACGACAAGAAGCTCACCATCAAGGCCAACGATTGCAATACCTGCCACACCATCCTCGCGCAGGGCGCCGGTGACGAATTGAACAAGCTCGCGCCCGCCGGCCAGAAATTCATCCATCCCGGCGGCGACCTGGACGACAACCCGACCTGCATTGACTGCCATAACGGCGGCCCGTAGAAATTTCCCCCCACGGTTCCCTCACCCAAAGAGACCGCCCGGACACTGTTCCGGGCGGTTTTCTTTTCCCGGCGAGACTTCCCGCAACCTTTGCGCGCCGTTTTTTCCTAACTAAATTCCGGCTGGTGCGTCATACTTAATGGATCTCCGTTCCCTAACCTTATGAAAATCATTTTTTGCGCGACGGCATTGTTTTTGGCGGCGCAGGCGGCAACGGCTCAAATCGACGGTAATATCATCGCCGGGCGGTTGTTGGATGCCGCGACCGGTCAGGCGGTCACGAATGTCAGCCAAGTCTGGGTGCAAGTGGGGTTGGTTGATCCGGTCTCGCATCGGGCGGTCTGGAACGACCGCTACCTGCCGTCAACGGTCACCCGGCCTCGGGGTGAGTTTGTGGTGATGGTGCCAAAAATGGCCCAGGAATTGCACGTGTTGGCCGCCGGTTATCAGAGCGTATTTGTGCCGGTTCAAGGGTTCGCTAACAATCCGGTGATCACCGTGCGCTTGACCCGGTCGGGCGGCGGGCCGGGGGTGGTGCTGGATGCTTCCGGCCAGCCGGTCTCCGAATTCGTTGATGGCCAGGTGTTGGATGATAAAACCGGGGGGGCGATTGCTGATTATGTGGTGCAGTCCGGCCGGCCCGATCTCCAAAATCCGGGAGGCGTCGTCTGGGATCATTACACGATGGGTGACAAACTGGGTAAGGGCCGATTTAGCCTGCCGCGTCCGACCCCGCAGCGGATGTGGCGCATTCTGGCCCCCGGTCATGTGCCGCAGGAGTTGTCGCCCCGATCGGTGCCGGATATTTCTTCGGCTTCCCCCCTGCTGATCCGGCTGAAACCCGGTGGCGAGTTGCACGGCGTGGTGGTGGACGATGCCGGCCGGCCGGTGGCCGGAGCCCGGGTGATGCTGGGCACGGGCCGGAACATTTGGTTGCTGGATGGCAAGCCCCGGTATGGCTGGAGCCAGGGCGGTTTTACGAGCACCGATGAAGCCGGGCGTTTCGAACTGCCTGGTGAGGGGGAGATTTCAGAACGGTTGGTGGTCATTTCCCCCGATAATCAAATGGTCTGGCCGGTGATCCAAACCGGGACGGATCAGGACCTGAAGATCACGCTGGCCCAGCCGGGCAGATTGCTGGTGCGCTACGACATCCCCGGGGACGCGACCGAGGCGAAAGTTGACCTGACGCTGATACCCACCAACCAGGACCAGAGCCTCTGGAAAGGCCTCGGCACCGACTTGTCCGTGACCGTCTCAAATGGCGTCCCGATGTGGTTGACCAATCTGACGCCCGGCAACTATCACTTCCGGCGCTGGAAGACCGCCGACGGCGAACGGGGCGCGGAAACCGCGAGCGGCTCGTTTTCGGTTGCCGGCGGACGGACCGCGCAACTGGATTTGGTACGAACGAACGGCCAGCGCGTTTCCGGGCAAGTTCTCGGCCTCGGCCAGGCCGGCGCGGCGGGCGGCTTGATTTTTGTCCGTTCGCCTGAAGCCACCGGCCAGGCGTGGCCGCAACGCTCACGCAATGAGCAGAAAGAGCTGATGCTTCCCAGCTTTGACGTGGAACCGTTCGGCGCGGATGGCACCTTCCAGACGGCCACGCTCAAACCGGGAACTTACAGCGTCATCGCCCATGCGTATCCGCCCGGTGCCCCGGCTGGCGCGTTTCCGTATCATCCCGATTTTGTGGGCGTCGCGAAAATCACCGTCGCCGACCAAGCCGCGCCGCCCGTGACCATCCAAATGGAGCCGACCCGGTTCACGGACATCATCGGTCACGTGGTGGATGATGCAACGGGCCGGCCGATCCCGGATGTCATGATCCAGTTTGGCGCGGTCAATCCCGATCGGCCCGGTGAAATCATCTGGAGCGAGGGTTATCAGGGAGCGATGATGGGCGGTGGGGCGGAGGCGGGAAAATTTGACGTGCGGAATGTGAAGGCCGGCGCGGCCTTGCGTTTCCGGGCCAACGGTTATGTGCCGCAAGTGTTCACCCGCGAAACGATTATGGCCTCCCGGCAAGCCGCCAATCTTCAGGTGCGCCTGAAGCGGGGGGGCGAACTTCACGGGGTGGTGCTTGATCATGCCGGGCAACCGGTGGCGCACGCCAAGGTGTATCTTTGCCCCGTTGACCTTGGCTTTGTGCGGCTCGGCTCGCTCGGGTCATCTGGCGACTCGTCAGGCACGGTATATTATTGGGCACACACGTTCGCCGCCACCGACCGTGACGGGCATTTTTCCCTCCGTGGAGTGGACGGAAGCCAAACCCGGCTCATCGTGGCCACGGACGATGGCCAGATGGTTTGGCCGGTGCCGGTTCAAACGTCTGACGGGGACTTGAAGATCACGCTACCCGAACCCGCCACGCTGGTCGTCCGCTATGATATTCCCGGGGACGTGGCGGCTGCGGACTTCAGCCTCGCGCTGCATACCAACAAACTGGCCCGGCCGCCCTGGCAATACCTCACTTTGAAACCGGAGGCAACCGTTGCCAACGGCGGCCAGACGATCCTGACCAACCTCCTGCCCGGCACCTATGATTTTTCCCGCACCAAATTTGGGGGAACCACCAATCTTGGATACCTGTATGTTTTTGGAGACCCGCCCAAGGTTGTGTCCTTCGACCCGCAGACAATTGTCCTGAAGCCGGGGCAGACGCAACATGTGGACCTCGTTCGCGCCACGGGCCAGCGGGTCCGGGGACGGGTGGCCGGTTTGGCCGCCATCACCAATGCGGCGGGCGCGTTTCTTTACATCATGGCGGCGGATGCGATCAAAAATCCCGGCGACTTCCTGACCAACAATCCGGAACTTTGCCATGATGCGGTGTTTCTGGGCACCAACGAATGGTTCCAGACCGCGCTCCTGAAGCCGGGCAACTATACACTGGTGGCGGAAGTGTATGCGTGGCGCAAACCGTCAATGCCAAGGCAGATTCCCGATGACGAGCCGCAATATGGCGACATGATGTCATGGGGCAATCCGGAGCAACTGGCCTGGGTCGGCTCCACCAACCTCACCGTCACCGCCGGAGCCACGCCGCCGGTGAACCTTGAACTGCACCCGTGGGTTGACCCAAGGTAGCTTCCGCGCCGGGCAATTTCCGGAAGTGATCGTGACTGCTAGGGCAGGGCGCGATAATGTTTTTGGAGTGCGGTGGCACGACACCGCTTTGTTTTGACGCGACCTGTCGAGTCGGGGCAGGGAAGCGCAGGCATCCGCCTCTTCGCGTCTCTGGTTTAAATTCTTGGCCCGGGCCATGTCAGACGCAGGGAACGTTTCTCCCTCTCCGCGTTTGACCGGGGCAGAGGGGTCAAATGGGGAGAGGGCCGGGGTGAGGTGTTTGTCTTGGGGTTCATGGGAAGGAGACCAGGCGGTCAAGCCGTTGGACACGAATTCCATGAATTCCACTTTTTGTTTTAGCTTTCATCTTTTGCGCCTTCTGCGCCTTTTTGCGGCCAAAAAACCCGTGTTTATCCGTGTCCATCCGTGGTTAATTGGTTTTCAGCCCTTGTCAATCCGTGCTTTGAATTTCAGCATTTCAGTTTTTCAGCGTTTCAGATTTGATCTGCAAAGGATGGCCGTCTGCTAAGACCTTGACAGGGCTGGGGATGGTCAAATAAGTTTTATGCCCAGCCAGCGAAATTTAAATTGGATTAATCCACGGGATAACCGCATGAACTCCGGGCACGGGCTAAATGATTCATCAGGAAGGAAATTCCCGATGACCCAACCGCATCCCCACGTCCCGCCGCCGTCCCCCGCACCCATCGACAAAAACCGTTTAAACCACGGATGCACACGGATGCGCACGGATTTGAATTTGGTAGGGCGGCGCTGCCGCGCCGCCGACGCTTTGGTAGCGCAGGCGTCCGCGCCTGCGGGTTCAAGCACCGTCCCGGTGCGTGTTCCTGTCCGGGCAACGACACCGGGCGGGCGGAGTGTGGCCGTCCCCGGCCACAGCGATGGACGAATTGCGATGCGTATTTGTCAATCCGCTGCCGGCCGGTTCTGTCACGTTGCTGCGCCTGGGGACGGGCGCACTCCGATGGGGACACGAATTGCGCGAATGAACGCGAATTTAAATGTGGTAGGGCGGCGCTGCCGCGCCGCCGGGAGAAGGGGACTGCGTGGCACCACAGCCCTACCGATTAGAACGCGTATTTCACGGATGCACACGGATTTTAACCACAAAGCCCGTAGGGCTGGCATCTTTGTAGAACCGCATTCAGCAACGGTTCAAGCTCCGTCAGGAGCGGCATCGTGTCCGCCTACAAAGGTTATGCCGCCCCGACGGGGCTGGAGATTTTGTTGGCGGGAATTTCTACAAAGATGCCACGCCGACGGCGCTACGGCGGAGCGGCCCATTTCCGATCACGGCAACGGCAATGAAAACATTGGCGGAACAATTCAACGGGCAACGTGGCTATGAATTCAGAACATCAGGACGGCAAAACTGAACCAGCTTCAAATGCTACGGCAGGGGCCCTTAGCGAGTTGCAAGCAAAGCAGAAGCTGCCCTTCGCCGCTGAAAAAGATTCGCACTTATTCTTTCAAGAGGTCATCAAGTTGCTCATTAAGGAATTCGACAACAGACGGAAAAAATTTGTTCCGACAGAAAACTTTCAGGTTTTTTATCACGGAATCGGCTGGAATTTTCAGAGACAAGAAAAAGAAGGGTTCAAACCACATTCAGGGGAATTGGAAAAAGTAAGCACAGGTTGCGAGATCAAACTTGATCGGATTGTTGCAAACGACATGGCTGTTATTTCAGATTTCATTCTTGAAACAGCTAATCGCATGGAAGAAGGCCTCCTCTGCAAGCTGACCGAAGAAATGGCTTCCGTAACCAAGGAAACAGGAAATACAGTTTCCATTCCAAAAGGAGGTTCATTGGCTGAAGCTTTTCTTGAAATGATTAAGACGACTCAAATGGGCGTAGATCGTGACGGCAAAGTTTCAAGGCCGACTCTTTTCCTTAATGACCCTGGCTTTATTGAAAAACTCCAGCGCGAAATTATTGAGCGTGGGCCGGATTTTCAAAAGCAAATTGAAGTTGCTCGCAACGAACAAGATCAACAGGCGTTGGCGCGAGAGGCGGAACGTCTTGCGCGATACGACAATTTAGAATGAACGCGTTGCTTTGCATAGGTTGTAACACTTACGACCATCTGCGCCCCCTCCTCGAAGGGGCTGAAAAGGATGCGAAAGAAGTTTTTGAACTCCTTTCCAAGCAGAATGGACTTTACGACCATGAATTGTCATCTCTCCTTCTGTCCCCTACCACAAACACAGTTATAGGTGCTCTGAACAAAATATTTCCTGTCGGCAAGGAAATAGATGTCTTTACTTTTTTCTTCGCTGGACATGCGGTCGTCAAATCTAGCAGTTTTTACCTTTGCACCCGGGAATCTGAATCAGAACGCCTTTCAACGACCGCCTTTCCAGTTGCCACTTTGTTTTCCATCATTAACGAATTCCTGCCAGGACAGGTGAATATCGTCGTGGACGCTTGTGAAGCGGGAGGCTCGTCATTCGATTTGGCTCAATTGTTGAAACCGGAAGTTGTTGGTCATTCGGATGCATCCAGCATAATATTTCTTGGGGCCTGCTCTTCCGACCAGTTTGCAGGTGAGACGCAAGATGGTGGCATTTTAACCAGGCAGGTAATCAAGTGCATGACCGGAGAAACGGAAATCCAAACCAAATCCCCTTTTCTGGATCTGATTGAAATAGGAGCGACCGTTTGTCCGGTAGTGCTTGCGAACCACCCGAAACAAAAACCCATTTCATGGGGATTGAGTTTATTTGGGAATGGGCGCTTTGCACAAAACCCTCATTTTGATTCCGGCGCGACGGAACGAATCTTTCCCACAGGGTCAGTTCTCCCGCAATCGGAAATGGGCAAGCGAATCCGCCTAAACTCTGCTGCTCTTTGGAACGAATATCGCACGATTAAGGAAGATCCAAACCCAAGACGGCTGCTCGACCTATTGAATTCTGTGTTTCAAGGCGCACATGGCGATGTTCAAGGGATGACTACATCAGCACAAGGGCTGGCACGCACTTTGAGCGTGAGAGCGCGTGAATCATCGGAACTTTTGGCACCATCACAATGCCTTGCAACGTGTGCTGTTTCTCTTCTTCCAAACATTGAATCCGAAACAGTCAAAAACTATACGGTCGCAGCACTTCGTGAAATCATGGCTCTGGATATGGTAGTATGGAGGGAATTACTAACGACGGTTGAATCTGAAAATCACATCCTCTTGAGCCATGTTGGAGTCATGGCCGACCTATATTATCTGCCAATGCGGATAACTAGAATATTGGGCTGGCTTGGGCTATCAGTCGTGGCTGAATCACTAATGCCGGAACTTGATGATGGTAATGATTCGGTTCGCTTCTCATTGGCCGCTGCGCTCGTGAATCGTTATGGCGATTCACTCGTGGCGGTGTCCGACGAGCAGTCATCTTCACTTTATGTATTTTTAAAGGCATGTCTCTTGAAAAACAAAATGGAATTAGCAGAGCAAGTAACAACTCGCTATTTCGCAAGTTTTGCCGACAAAAAGGGGAATGTTAATCGTGCAGGGAATGACGGAGTTCAAGCATATCGCTACATCCTCTCGCTTGGACCTGAGCAGTTCCGCCCGCAAGATTGGCGACCAGCCAATCCATCGCATTTGCTTCCTGTTTTGTTGCTGTTTGGAGCAAAGCTTGGGCTGAATACAATTTGGGATTTGCGTGCGATAGATCGTGTGATTGGGGCGTTCTTTATTCCGGTGGATTATCGACAATTTGGGCGCAAGGTAATGGACCAAGGGATGAACTATACACAACAAATCGGGTTTGGATTGTGGTCGTTATCGGATTTTAATAAGGACTTTGAGCGTGCAACCAAAGAAAGTCTTACACCCGACACACTTGGTTTTTCTAAAGAAGGGGTGGCTCTTTGCACAATGGCATCACTACTATTCCCAGATCGCCTACCATTGCTGCTTGAGCTTTTTTTATGAACGAATTCAATCCGGTTACTCCGCCCCTTCAAGCCGCGCCGGAGACTATCTATAAAGACCGTTCCACCGGCCTGACCATCTTCGTCCTCATCAGCCTGGCGTTGCTGGCGGGCTTGGTGCTGGCCCTGCCAGCGGCGGCGGCGGAGTCGGACAAATTGCCATCACGGTTGTTAGATTTCAGTGCGGCCAAGCAGCAGCAGGAACTGCAACTGTCGCGGGAGTTGCATGTGGCATTGCCATCTGAGGTCACGAATTTTTTTCAGTTGGCCCGGCAGGGGGACTATCCGGCGATGTCCAATATCGTAGCAAGCTGTGGGGCGCAATTGTATGCCGGCTATAGCAGTTTCACCAACGGAAAGCCGGCATGGTTGCCGTTCTGGCAACCGATGACGGAGGTGGAATCGGCGTATGCGGCCTTCACGCAGGGCGGCACCAAGTATCCGCTGGTCTTCGGCGACGACATCATCCAATCCATCCCGGCGGGGAGTATTTACTTTGGCGGCACGGACCCGGGGCGAATGCTGGTGACGGCGTTGTGCGCGTCGCAGCCGAAGGGCATACCGTTTTATACGCTCACGCAAAACGCGCTCGCGGACGGGCGGTATCTGGATTATCTGCGGGCGATGTATGGCCGGCGGATTTACCTGCCGACCGGGGAGGATTCGCAAAAGGCTTTTCAGGATTACACGGCGGATGCGCAGCGGCGGATG
>CAYUGC010000073.1:0-15697 GCA_964444085.1 uncultured Bifidobacteriaceae bacterium
CGATGGGCTGGCCCTCGAACCAGTCGCGGGCATGGACGGTGAGTTGCGGCAGCAGGTTGTCGCCGGGCTGCATCCAGAAATCCTCAATCGGCCAGTAGAGCAGGATGTCGTTGTCCGGCTGGCCGGATTGCAGGATGGACTGACAGCGCGCAGCGTAGGCGTTGAGCGCGGGGGCGTCGCGCCAGATGGAATTGCGCGGGTTCATCTCCAGCGAGGCGTAAAAATGCCAGCCGGGCCAGCCCGCCTCGTCGGGCGAGTAGCAGCAGCCGTGGTAAAAAACATGGTTCACGCCGGAGAGATACATGTCGTCCAAGAGATATTTCACGTCGGACAGTTTCTCGGTGAAATGCTCCTCCAGCCAGGTGCCGGTCTCGGCGCTGACGAGCGGTTTGCCGGTGACGTGCGCCGCGGACGACGCGAACTTGGAGATGAGCTTGTTGCGGTCGGTGTGGAACATCTCCGTCTCGGGAATATCGGCGGTGGCGTAGAGATCGAGCCAGTTGCCGGGCGAACCGTGCGCCTGATCGCGCGTGATAAAACCTTGTTCGTGCGACCAGTCCGTCCACTTGGTGAGCGATTCGGCCATGAGTTCGGAAACGGTCTGGCGGTAGTCGCAATTGACGCGATTGGCGTGGTCGGGATCGGAGTTGCGGGATGCGGGATGCGGGATGCGGGATGCTCCGGCGAATAATGCGGGCAGTTCCGTCTGCAACTTGTAGCCGCGCCGTTTCTCAAATTCGGCGAAAAAATTCGGCGACCAGTCGGAGCGATACTCGTAGGAATCGTGATACTGGGCGCGCGGTTTCAGGCCGTGGAAACTGGCGAACGCGGCGGTGTAGGGCTTGAGGAAATCGTCCATCGCAGGCGGATAAATTAGATTGAGCATCCAGCCCTCGCTGCCGGGCGCGGCGCGTTTGACCTTCTGGCCGGAGGGCTTTTGCGAGATGGCATAAACCGTCCACATTTTCGGCGGTGCGGAGTTGGTTCCCGTGCCGATCCAATTCCCCGGCGGTGAAAAGAAACATTCGCCGTTGGTGCTGATGGCATCCGTCAGTTCAATGCATTTTCCATTTGGCCCGTAAGCAACGAGCGCCTGGATGGAATCATGTTTGAATTTGTCCGCAATGCGTTCACCCACACCAAGCTGGTAAGTTTTCACGACGACACTGGCGTTGGCATCTTCATCCGTGACTTGCGGGCCACCGAAACACCAGCCGGTGCCGGTGGTCATATCCACGCCCAGACCGAGACGATGCGCTTCGCTCACGGCCCAGCCCATCATCTCCATCCATTCGGGCGAAAGGTAGTTGATGTATTTTGGCTCAAAACCTTTTGCGCCGTAGATCGGGATGATGTGGATGCCGCCGAGGCCGGCGGCGGCGTAGCGTTCGAGTTCCTTGGTGAGGTTGGTCTTGTCCACGGCGCTGCCCATCCACCAGTTGAACGCCCATGGTTTTTGCTGCGCAGTGATGGGCGGCCACGCGAACGGATCATCGGTGGCGCGGAGAGGAAGCGCGTTCAGCGCGAGCAGCAGCGCGAGCAGCAGGCGGACGGGAAATTTCATGCGGTCATTAGACACCCGCCCGCGATTTCGGCGCAAGCGGGGAGTTTAGCCATTTCTGGCGATGGGCGGCGGTGGAAACATAACGGCCGCGCCCCGCAGGTTTGCAGAGATACGATATCGGGGCGCGTGCAATCCGGTGACGGAGCGCGGGCTTCAGCCCGCTTAAACCTTCAAAGTTGCGGGACGCATAATATGTCCGACCCGCTGGTTGTCTGGACGTTGAAGCAACGGCGTAATCGCCGCGCTCCGCCGCTGCTGGGTCACCCTGTCTTACGAGGATCGATAACAGGTCAGGTTGGATTGATGTTTAGCTGGAGACCCGCCAACTCGTCTCCTGCCTTCAAGCTGGCCTGATTACCAACCGCGCGGCTGGCGGCGGACTTGCAGTCGGCGGGCCGCAAAACCACCGTCAGGCTGCCCCCTTGGACGGGTCGTCGGGGCTGTCTTCTTCGAGTTCAGGATAGAATTTCCGGATGCAATCCGGGCACATGCCGTGGCTGAAGGTGGCCTGGGTATGTTTCTGGATGTAGCTCTCCACCTGGTTCCAATAGCCCTTGTCGTCGCGGATTTTTTTGCAGCCGGAGCAGATCGGCAGCAGCCCGCTCAACGACTTCACGCTGGCCAGAGCGCTTTGCAAATCCTGGATGAGCTGCTCGCGCTCGGCTTCCGCCAGCTTCCGCGTGGTGATGTCCTCTTTGACGGCCACATAATGCGTGATGTGGCCTGCGAGGTCCCGGATGGGCGAGATGGAGGCGCTTTCCCAATAGAGTTCGCCGTTCTTCTTTTTGTTGTGGAATTCGCCGCGCCATTCCTTTCCGGCGGCGATGGTCTGCCACAGCTCGCGGTAGGTTTCGGGGTTTTGCTCGCCGGATTTCAGGACGCGCGGATTCTTGCCCAGAATTTCCGCCGGGGTGTAACCGGTGACCTGGATGAACTTGGAATTGGCATATTCAATGTTCCCGGCGGGGTCGGTGATCACGACCGAGGCGGGACTTTGCGCCACCGCCATGGACAACTGGCGGAGCTTGTCTTCCATGCGCCGGCGCCCGGTGATGTCGCGAACCACCGCCTGAAACGCCGGTTTGCCATCCAGTTCCATGGCGGTGAGCAGCACCTCGGCGGGAAATATCTCGCCGCTGCCGGCCCGCTTGTGAAGCCACTCGAAGCGGTGGCTGCCTTTGGCCATCGCGGTGGCCATCCGCTGGTTGGCCAGCGTCCGGGAATCCGTGCCATCCGGCTGCACGAGCGGGGACACGTCGGCGAGGTGTTTCGTGCAGAACTCCTCCCGGCTGGCGCAGCCGAACATCGTCAGCGTCGCCGGGTTGCAGTCGAAAAACCCCTTCGCGTCCAGCAGCATCACCGCGTCGCTGCTCGAATCGTAAAGCGTGCGGAACTTCGTCTCCGAGCGGCGCAGCGCCTCCTCAGCCTGCTTGCGCTCGGTGATGTCGCCCGCATAACAATGCACCGTGCCGGACATCTTGACGGGGAAGAAGGACCACGAAATCACGCGCGGCCCGGCCGGGGTCTCGACGCGGAGTTTCGGCTTGCCGGTGGCCAGGCATTCGCGGACCGCGGCGGCGGTGTCAGGCGGCAGCATCTGCGCCGGATGCTCCCGCCCCAGCGCGCGGGCCATCTCGGCGGCGGCGGCGTTTAAATAGCTGATTTCCCCGGCGGCGGATAATTCCAGCACCGGATTGGGATTGAAGCGGGCGAAGGTCGCCTGGTGCTGGATTTCCGATTCCGCCTGCAAATGTTTCACGATGCGATGGCGCATCAGGCGTTCGCCCAGGAAAATTCCCAGCGCCCCCAGGCCCCACAGAACGGCGGGAACTTCCGCGCTGGGCAACATCTTGGCCGGCGGCAAGGCGACCTGGTCCTGCGCACCGGCTTCCCGCATGGCATCGCGCAACAGCTGCGCGTTCCAAACCACCGCCGCGGCCACCGCCAGCGTCCACAGCACAAAGAACAGCCCGGCCGTGCGCCGCAGTTGGCGCCGGCCGAAAGCCAGGGGATTGGCGGATGAATTCATACGGGTTCTTACAGGCAGGAATGCCCGCCAATAAAATGCCATTGCCCAGATACGCAGACAACGCAGAACTGCCGCCCGCCCCTTCCGCCGGAGCGCCGGCTGTCAGTCGGCTTGTTGAGCCTTGCAAATCCCCCGGCACGAACGGGGAGTTTGGCCATTTCTGGCGATGCACTCCGGCCCTCCAAACGAGCACTTCACTCTACAAGGATAGCGAATTGATACTTGACCCACGGCTTCATTCCTGAAAAATGCGCGGACACATTTCACCAAAACACATGATCACTCCCACTCAAACCTCCAGTTCGGGAACCAAAGGCGGCGGCCTGTTCCGCACGGCCGACGGCAAAAACCTCTTCATCACCTTTGCGCTGGTCACCACGCTCTTCCTGCTGTGGGGCTTTTGCAACGGGATGATTGACATCCTGAACAAGCATTTCCAAGACTCGCTGCACATCAACAAGGAACAGTCCGGCCTCGTGCAGTCGGCTAATTATCTGGCTTACTTCCTGATGGCGATTCCCGCCGGCTTGATGGCGCGGAAATTCGGCTACAAGGGCGGCATCCTCATCGGCCTGATACTGATTGCGGGCGGTGCGTTCTGGTTTATTCCCGCCATCAAGATCGGGGCCTATTGGGCGTTTTTGCTGGGCCTGTTCGTCATTGCGGCGGGCATGACCTGCCTGGAAACGATCGCCAATCCCTATGCCACCGTGCTGGGCGCGCCGGAACACGGGGCGACGCGCATCAACATCGCCCAAACCATCAATGGCGGCGGGTGGATGCTCGGCCCGATTGTGGGCGGATTTTTTGTGTTTAGCGGAAAGGGTGGATCAGGCGCTGCCGCTGGTGCCGCCGCTTCAGCCACTAATGCCGTTGCGGCAACGGCAGAGGCGGTGGTCACAACCACCAACACCGTGGCTGCCACCGCCACCCATGCCGTTGTTGCCGCCACCGATGCCAATGCCGGTCTGTCCACTCCCTATCTGGCCATCGGCATTCTTGCGACGCTGTTGCTGGTCCTATTCATTTTCGGGCCGGTGCCGGATCTGCACGCGGAAGACGAGAGCAATAAATCGGCAGAGCAGAAAAGCCGACTCAAACCCACCGGCGGACAACTGGGGGGGATCGTGGTCGCACTGGCACTGGTTTGCGGGTTGCTGTATTTCTTCATCGCTCCCATCCTGGGTTTGATCTGGACCTTGCTGAACATGCCGCCCGCCTTGTTTGCGCCGACCAAATACGGATTGCTGGTGGCGGCCTACATCGCCGGGTTTTTGCTGGTCTCCAAAAACTGGGATTTGTTCCGGCGCAAACATTTTACGCTGGGCATCGGAACGCAGTTTCTTTATGTGGCGGCGCAGACGGGCATTTTCAGCTTCTGTGTGAACTACATCATTGAGAACGACCCGACCATCTCACCCGCCCACGCCGCCACGATGCTCGGGGGAGTTGGGTTTTTGCTGTTCACCCTCGGCCGGTTCTGCGGCAGCGTGGTGATCAGCCAGTTCAAACCACATTTCGTGCTGGCGACGTATGCGGTCATCAACGTCGCCCTGACGGCGGTGTGCATCAGCGGCGGCAAGCCGGGCTTGTATGCGATGTTCGGCACGTTCTTCTTCATGTCCGTGATGTTCCCGACGATTTTCGCGCTGGGCATCCGCGGGTTGGGCGAACACACCAAGCTGGGCGCCTCGCTCATCGTCATGTCCATCGTGGGCGGGGCGATTGCCGCGCCGTTCATGGGCAAGATCGCGGACAAGCATTCGATGAGCGCCGGCTTCGTGGTGCCGCTGGTGTGCTTTGTCTTCATCGCGCTCTACGGCATGATCTGGCAGAAGCTGGAGAACAAGGATCGCGCGGTGTAAATCCTTCCGAGCTAGCTGAACCGGCTGGGCAACGGCAGCGTGAATCTGATTCGCGCTGCCGTTTTTGCTTAATTTTGGCGGGAATTGAACCGGCGGAACTCTCACGTCCTTCGGACGGTCGGGAAACGGACAGCGACACACAGGCAAGATGCCTGTGCCACTACTTTTGCCGAGGTCTCTTAATGGGTTGCATCCAAAGCGGTCAGGAGGTTGGTCATTCCCGGATAATAAATTGATGGATATGAAGGTCCCCCAGAATAAGCCGCCGCCCAGATGGCCGGGGTTATTTTGACCGCCCTGACGCTGTTGTCGGAAAACATCACCACTTCCACCTTGATGCGGTCGTGGGCGACGGTGGTGGAATCCATCGTCATGTCGGTGGGGCTGCTATTCCGATTGACCAAATGTTCAAATAAAAGAACCTTTGCACCTCCGGCTCCAAAATCGCTGTATTTTTGATACTTGCGCTTATAGGAAGATCCGGTTTTGGTGTCCACGACCCAAGGATTCCATCCATAAGATGACGACGCGTACCACGATGTTCCACTCGAGTAAGCTGTGGGTGTTATCAATGGATTATATGTGGCCATCGAGTAGATGCCCGATTGAGGTTTGGTTGCGTAACTCGGACAATAAAATGTCTGGCCGTTGCCGGCGCATTTCATGGGCAGCAAATAGCCCAAATTTTCCCAATTGTCGCCGGACGCCAAAATTGTAGCGGGAGTAAGCGGGCTGGCACTCCCTCCAACCCAGATATTATGCAAGGTTTCTGACTGGGCGATTTGGTTATACCCTGACACTCCCAAAGGATTGACCGGCATCAGCCAGTCATTGTTGTCGCCGGCATAAATAGCGGAACCCACGCTGATCTGCCTCACATTGTTCAAACAAGACGCCACATAAGCACGCTGCTTGGCGGCGGACAGCGCGGGCAGCAGCATCGCGGCCAGGATAGCGATGATGGCGATGACGACGAGCAGTTCAATCAGCGTAAAACCACGCTGTTCGGAGCGGCACCAGACAGGGGATGATTTCATGGGATGCGCAGCAGTGTTCAAGGATTGTCAGGATATTTTCCCATGAATCCGCCACCGTCACCATAGCCAGTTCTGGCGATGAAAGCCGGCGCGGCAATCCGCCAAAAGCAAGCGGGGCGCCCGTTGCCGGACGCCCCGTCGTGAAGCACTAATGCCGCGTCACGGACGATAGATGAGCCGGAAGAACATCGCCGGCTCAGCCGGATTCACCGTGATGTTGGTGGCGCTGTAACCGGTGCTGCCGGCGACATCATTCCAATTGGTGCCGTAGCCGGTGTTGAGCGAATTGGTCTGCCACTGCAGGATCCAATTCTTGCCGGCCGGCCACGCGAGCGAGAGCGTATTGCCGCTGACGCTGTTCGTCAGGTAATCCGGACTGCTCGGCCCGGCGGAGACCACGCTCAACACGCCGTTGGCAAAAGCGAAGTTCATGCCAGTGCCGGGCGAGCCGACGATGCCGGTGAAACTGCCGCTGTGCGAACCGGCGCTGAACAGCGTGAACGTGTCGCCCACGGCAAAGGCGGTGGTGCCGTTGGTGGTGATGGTCAGCGTGCCGCCATAATGGGCCGCCGTGATGCCGGCCACCTGATCGTTGGTCCGCACACTGCCGTTCTTGCCGATGCGGAAGGCGGCGTTGCCCGACAGGTTGAGGCTGCCGGCAAGCGTGAGCTTACCAATGGCGGCGGCGTCGCCCGCGCCGAGCGTGCCCGCCGGGCCGACTGCCAGCGAACCAGCGAGGCTGCCGCTGCCGGCAAGCGTGCCGTTGGTGACGATGGTGATGCCGGTGCAGGTATTGGTGGCGTCGAGATAGACGGTGCCCGCGCCCTGCTTGATCAGGCCGCCGGTGCCGCTGGCGAGGAGCGGTTGCAATACCGAGAGGACAAAGCCGCCGTCATCCAGGGTCAGGCCGCCGTTCTGGACGTTGGCCACGTAAACCTCGATGAAGTCGGTGCTGGCGGCGGTGGCCTGAAGGATGCCGCCGTTGAAATTAATGACGGAGCTGTTCGGGGCGGCGCCGTTGTAGTTGGTGCGCACCTGCGTGGCCTGAAGCAAACCGCCATTCAGGTTCACCGTGGCATTGGCACCGGCCGCTTCACCGACCCACAACATGCCGTTGTTCAACACCTGGCCGCCATTGACGGTGAGGTTGCCCGTGGCACCGAGCGAGCCGACGACGATGTTGTTGCCGCCGGCTTTTTGCACCGTGCCGCTGTTGACGACAAGCGTGCCGTTGGCATTGGTGTTGTCGCGGCCGATGACGAGCCAGTTGGAGACGACGAGCGAACCGCCGGCCACGACCACTTTGCCCGTGATGGCCGATTCGCAGCCAATCCAGATTTCACCACCGCCCGACTTGAGGAGGCCGTTGTTGGTGAGGGTGAGCGTGCCAAAGCCGTTGTTGATACGGCTGGCGGTGGCGCTGTTGACGTAATTGCTGCCGGTGATCGCAAGATTGTTGGTGCCATTCAAGACCAGGCTGACGCCGCCGGTGCCGGAGTTGGCAATGGTGCCACTCCAGACGCCGCTGCCAAGGCTGCCAACGGTCAGGACGGAGGCAGCGGAACCGGCGTTGTCAATCGCGCCGGCACCGGACAGGCCGCCGATGCTTTCAGAATAGCCGCCGAGCTGAACGGTTCCCGCCGGCTTGATTTCCAGGCTGGAATACTGCGAAAGCGCATTGCCGCTCTTCATGCTAAGGACGCCGTTGCTCACCACGGTGGAGCCGGAGAAGTCATTGCCGCCGCTGTTGGTCAACGTCAGCGTGCCGGTGCCGGCCTTGATGAGCGAGGTGGTGCCGGAAAGCTTGCCGCTGCCGCTGAACACATAATTGCTGTCGGAGTTCACGGTGATGCCGTTCGGCATGAGCGTGCCCACGAGCACCGCGTTGAAGTTGCTGGCGGTGTTGTCGAATTTGACCGTGTCAAACTGGCCGAAGGAGTTGCTGGAGATGCCGTCGAACCAGTTGGTCACCGTATCTACTTGCCAACTGGTGCTGGAATCGCCCACCCAGACCAGATTGCTGCCGGCACCGCTGACAAGCAGGACAATCTGGCCCGGCGCATTGCTGACCGTGTAGTTGGCATGGATCGGTGACGGCGCTGACACGATCAAGTTGGTGTTCAGCGTGCCGGGGGAAACCGTGCCGTTTTCATTGATCAAGTTGCCCGTGTAGGTGTACAGGGTATAAACGCCGCTGGCAAAACTGGCACTGAGCGGATTCAGCACCAGCGGATGTTCGCCAGTAATGGTGAGATCGCCGGCGACCACGATCTTGTCGCTCGCGGCACTGATGCCCGTGGGATCGAGGGACAGGTCAAAGTTATTGGTCACCCCGCCACCAGTCATTGAGAAGTTATTGGAGAAGCTCAAGGTGCCGGCGGCACCCGCCGTGCCGGGTGTCAGGATGTCGGTGGAAACCAACGTCACCGCGCCCGTGACCACGCCGCTGCCAGCAAGGGTTTGGCCGGCAGAGAAGGTCGGGTTGGCGGCCGACAAATCCAGCAACGCGCCCGAGGCAACGGAGATGACTTTGCTGGCGCCCATGAAACTGGAAGCGCCAACCACCACGGAACCGGCGCTGACGGTGGTGTTGCCGGAGTAAGTGTTGCCGGAGTTGTTGAGCAAGAGCTTGCCGGTGCCGACTTTGGTGATGACAACATTGCCGACGACGGCGCCTTCAATGTCACTGATGCCGCCCAAGGCGCCGATTTGGTAAGTTGGCGTGCCCCCGACGGTAGAACCGCCCAAGGACGACGAGGCGTCCACATTGAGCGCGCCAAACTGCGCGGTGTTGCCGCCGGAATTGTTGGCGCTCGCCGTGCTGACCCCGTTGTAGAGGTTGACGGTGGCATTCTGCAACTGGCCGTCGCTCAAATTGCCGCTGGAAATATTCCAAAGCAAAATCACCCTGGCATTGGACACCATGCCGGTGATGTTCAAGGTGCCAGTGAAATTGGCGCAGGTGCCAAAAGCGTCCCCGGTGGTGCCGCCCGAGCCATTGGGGGTCGCGGTGCCATTGATGCTGATGCCCAGCGTGCCGCCACCGTAGAGTGCGGGCATGCGCATTTGTGCGGGCATATTGAGCACGGCGTTGCTCCCCGTCGGAATGATGAGATGGCGGGTATAAAGATCAAAATTGGCCGTGCCAGTAATGGCCCCGCCCAGCATGGTGATGTTGCCCGTGCCGATGGCCGCCGCGCTGTTGACGGCGAGCGTTCCCTGGATGTTGGTCACGCCGCCGCTGAAATTGTTGGCCCCGGTCAAGGTCAGCGTCCCGGTCGAGTTGACATTCAGCCCCATCGTTTTGCTGCCGCCGCCCACGGTGTCTTGGATCACGCCGTCGAAGGTTCCGTCACCGCCATTGTAGTTCAAACGCGAAACGGTGGCGGCGCTGCTGTTGCCGATGACCGTGCCGCTGACACCGGCGAGGCCGGTGAGCACCGCATTGTTGCCGGCCGTGTCCAGGCTGCCGGCGTTCAAGGTGAGCGTGCCCAGCGTGCTGTTGCCGCCGATGGCAAGGGTGCCGGCGTCAATGGTCACATTGCCGGTGCCGGTGATGGGGCCGGTGGCCACCGTGGACGGGGAATCCAGGTCCAAGGTTCCATTGTTGGTGACGTTGCCGGTGCCGATGGTGCCGGTGTTGGAACCGTCCCCGAGCTTCAGGGTGCCGCCTTGGATCACCACCGGACCGGGCAGCGAATTGGTGGTCAAAATGTTCAAGGTGCCGGCGTTGATCTTGGTCAGGGTGTTGGCGCCGATTTGACCGGGGCCGCTGAAGGTGTAGTCGTTGGCGGAGGTATCCACCGTGACTGATCCCGGAGCAAAAGCGGACGCCAGATTCACATTCGGCTGGCCTGAACCGCTGGAATTGAAAGTGACCCGGTCACCGTCATAATATTTCTGGTCGCCGCTGTTCCAGTTCAATGTGCTGGTATCCCAATTGTTGTCCGTGGTGCCCAGCCAAGTGATGGCCGTCGGCGTGTGGGCCGAACTCAGCACCAAGTCAATCTCACCGGCGGTCACGTTTAAGGAGGGAGTCAGAGCACCGATGCTGGTGCCCGTCAAAGTCAGATGAAGATTGGCCGCCGTGCCGGTTTTGGTGCCATAGGAGAACAGCTTGTAAGTTCCCGCCGTTGGAATGGTGGCGAAATTGACCACAATCTCGCTCGTTGAACCGCTCAAACCAAGCTGTCCGCCCACGACAATTTTGCTGTTGGAACCAAGCGACCAGTAAAAATAGTTGGTCTCACCTGTGGCCAGGGAAAGATTGTTGGAGAACGACAATATGCCGATGGTGCCGAGCGTGCCGGGAATGATTTGAGAACTGCTCGCGGTGGCCACATTGCCCGTCACCACGCCGCCGCCGAGCAGTGATTTGCCGGCGGCCAGCGTAAAGGCCGGAACTGACACGTCAAAGGTTGCGCCGCTGCCAACCGTGATGTTTTTGCTGGCCAGTGAACCGCTGGCCCCCAACTTCAAGGTGCCACTGCTGACGGTGGTGTCGCCGGAAAAGGTGTTCACCCCGTTCAGTGCCAGCACACCGTTGGCCGCCGTGCTCTTGACCGTCAACGCGCCGCTGCCGCTGTTGCCGATCGCATTGGCGTAGGTAACGCTGCTGCCATTGACGTCAATCGTGCCGCCGCCCGCCGCCAGCGTGACCCCCGCCGAACCGATGGAGGTCAAATCACCCGAGCCATTGCCGGTGAAGGCCGTCGCATATTGCAACGTGCCGCCGTTCAAAGTCAGACCGCCATAGTTGGCACCGCCGAGGGCATTAATACCATTGATATTGAGCGTGCCCCCCTTTAGAAGCGTGCCGCCAGTGTAAGTGTTGCCCGCGCTCAAAACCACCATTCCGGTATCGCCGGAGACACCACCACTCGTCAAGCTACCGGAGCCGCTAACAACCCCGTCCACCGTAAGTGTGTATGTATTGGCTGCGTCGATCGTCCCCCCGTTTGAGCCGAGTGTAATCGGACGCGGATTGGTGGTCGGGCTGCCGTTATCAAGAGCAATCGTAGCTGTGGCTTTCAAGGTGCCGCCATTGATGTTGAGGGTTTGCGCACTGGCAACCGGTCCGATTTGGCTATTGGCACCAACCGCCCAAATCCCGCCATTCAAATAAAGCGAGTCACTTGAATCATTGTTATAGATGACAAAGGTGCCAACACCGGAAAGCACGAGCGGGCCAATATGCGTTGACCCTATGCCCAATCCGTTCATGGTCAAAGTGCAGTTCGGATTATAATTGGCGAGGTAGAGCGCTCCCCCGGCACCATTCGCACGAACCGCCGTATCAAATCCAACCGTCGTTGGACCGTTGGGAGTAACCAAGATGCCGGAGATGGTTAAATAATAACCGCTCTTGATGGTAAAATAGTTTCCGCCACCAGAGTTATTGAACCGCATGGATTGGCAGGACGAAATCGCCGTGACACGCTCTTGGCCGGAATTGACTTGGTCGTAGTTTGCCGTCGAAGTCAGGCCGACAGCGGTTCCGGTAGGATTTGACGTATAAAAACCTGAAATTGAACTGCCAGCCACAATGTTGGCATTGCCCGAATCCTTGGCCGCCCAGTCGGTTCCCGCCACCGTGGCATAATACCCCAAGACCGAACTTGCCGAACCGGTCGTCGTGGCCAAAGTCCCGGTCGTTGGCAGCGTAAGGTTCAATGTAGAACCGGCATTCTGGGTAATGCCGCCGAGCGTTGCGCTTAAACTGGAAGCGCCATTTTGAGAAAATGAAATAGCATTCAAGCCGGCGTTAAGGGTCAAACTGGGAAAAGTCTGGCTGCTGGCGACGCCACTATTGCCGTTGATTTGCAACGTGCCGCCGCCCAACTGTAGAGCGGAGCTCGAACTGACAATGTTGTTGGCCGCCCCGCCCGTGAAATCGAGATTGAGTGTGCCAGCGTTCACCGCCGTGGCCCCGGTATCGAGATTATTATTGGTCAGCGTCAGCGTGCCCGCGCCCGCCTTGGTCATGGCGAACGTGCCGCCGATCTTTCCGCCAATCGCCAACGTGCCCCCCGAAGCCACATTGATGCTGTGCAGCGTGTCTCCCCAGGCAAAATCAAAATTGATGGTTTGAGGATTGGCGGAGTTGTCAGCGATGGCCCCATTTAACGTATTGCTGTTGCCGGTCAAAACAAACGAAGGCGCCCCGGCATTAAAAGTCAGGTTGCTGAACATGGTGCCGGCGGTGAAGTCATTATTCAGCGTCGCCCCACCCGCCCCCACGGTCCCGAAGGCAAGCTTGTCGCCGGCAATGGGCGGGTTATTGGCACCCGACCAGTTGGCGGCATTCCAGTTGGCCGTGCCGGCACCACCGGTCCAAGTATCCGTGCCGTTGGCCGCCTGTGCCTGCGGCGCACCAGCGAAGATTGCAAACAGCCCGGCCAGATACAGCAGGGTGGAGGTTGATTGGCTGCAGACGGCAACCAAGGATTTCGTTTTCATGTTCATGGATTGGATCGGGTTGGTAGGGCTTTCAGATTTCAGCCAAATGCGGGGACGCGGAGTCAACAACGGCTTCAGGGTTGTGGGCATTGGGCATGGTGGAACTATATGCCGTCTGGTGATGACCACCATCGCCAGTTCTGGCGATGGCCCGGACACCAGTCATGGTGAGCCCCGGACACGACCCGCATCCGGGCACAGTGCCACCACCGGTTCGCCCACCGACACCAAGGCGACCAAACCAGACTGAACCAGACTGAACCAGACCAAACCAGACCAGCTCCAAGATTTGCGGCGCCCGACGGAAACACCGCCACGGCCCGGCGGAAATTTTCCAAAGGTTCCAGTATATGTGAAACCGTCGGAATCGGGGATGGGAGGGACATGGTTTAGGCCTATAAGCCGCGCAATTTCATGGCCGTGATTTTCAAACTACGGCTGGCGACGAGGTAGCGGAGCGCATCGGCGGCGTCATCACCGCCGATGCCGTCGTCGTCGGGATTGACCTTGAGGACGTCCTCCGGGCGGCCGGGATCGTGCTGAAGGGCGGGCAGGCAATCAATGAGGCGGGTGCAGCGACGATGGATGAAGAGCTTGGGCCGGACGCCGGCGGCGGGGTCGCCGAGGCCCTGATGGATGGCGGCCCAACCGTTGACGCGGTCGTCGACGGTGGAGCGGAGGGAGATGCCCAGTTCCTTGTATTGGGTGGCGATGGTGGCCCCTTGGGAATTGCGGTTGAAGACATCCGGCCCGGCGACAAAGCGGCGGAGAGCGATGGAGTATTGACCGCGGGGCTCCAGGGCGACGTGGTGGCGCTGGAGCATGGCTTTAATGGCTTCAGCATGGCGGGCGGGAACCCAGGCGCGAGCCGAGTGTTCATCCATGACACAGAGGTTGCCATCGGTGTCCCGGCAACCGAGGAGGACCACGGTGTAATGGTTGAAGCCATAATCCAGGGCGGCAAACCATTCGACATCCCCGTTGACGTTGAAATGGTCCACCACATGGATATCGCGGCGGAAGGTGGTGAAGAACTGGCCGGCGGCGATATCCCAATCGCCATGCAGCCAGGCACGGCGCTGCCAGCCGGCGAGGTTCTCGAGCACCTGCCGGTATTCCGCGTTGGTGAACGGGTTGTCGAAGACGGTCGCGGGGATGAAGCGGGTGTCCGTTTCAAGGCGCTGATGGAACGGGGTGACGTAGGTGGTGCGATACCAGGCATGGCCGACGCCGCCGGGGTTGGTGGTGGAATAGATACGAGGCCGCCAGCCGGGCCGGGAAGTGCGATTGCAGGTGACGATGTCGTGATACTTGCGGGAGGTCAAGGTGGTGGCCTCCTCGATGCCGATGACGTCATATTCGAGGCCGAGGTAGGCATCAATGTCCTTCTCGCACTGGAAGTGGCCGGCAATGATGCGGGAGCCGTTGGCGAAGGTGAGCGTGGCGCGGGAAGTGGCCCACTCGTGCGGGAGGCGCGGAAAGAGACGGCGGCGGAGATCCTCGAAGTTTTCGATATTGGATTTGCCGACCTTGCGGAGGAGGAGACATTTGAGGCCGGGAAAACGCTGGCAGTCGTCCAAGCCCATCTGGGCGACGAGCCAGAAGGATTTGCCGCCGCCCCGGGCGCCGCCGAAGCCGACGGCGGTGGGGCCGCCGGGGCGGTCACAGAGCCGGGCGGCGGCACTGGCGGCGAGCTGGCGGGGCTGCAACACGACGCCGGCGCGGACGAAGTTTTGCATCTGGTCGAGGTGGCAGCCGGCGGCGCGCGCGGACGCAGCAAACCGGTCGGAGAGAGACGGAGGTTGAGATTCAGGTTTCATAGCAAGAGTGACGGTTGACGGCGAATCAGGTGGTGGTGGTTGCCGGGGACGGCGCGGCGTCCGGAGACGGCGAGCCGAAGGCTTTTTGGAGGGCCGCCGCCATTTCCAACTGGATGGGGGCGGAGACGGTGGTTTCCGGAAGCGGGGCATCGGAGAGGGCCTGACGCGCGAGGCGGGCGGCGACCTGGATGGCGCGGGAGGCCTGGGCGAGGGTCATTTTCTCGATTTGGGGTTCGCCGACCGTTTCGAGAAAGCACTGGGCGGCGGCGCGAAGTTTCCGGGCGGTATCCCATTCCTGCTCGCGACATTCGCGGGTCCGCCGCGCCCAATCGTCGGTGTGCTCCCGGTGCCGGGTGAGCTGCGCATCCGCCTCCTGCCGGAGGAGGCCGGCATTGAAGGCAGCGATGCGCTCGCTCCAGCGAAAGCGGGCGGACCAGGTTTTGACGGTGGTGAGATGCTCGCCCAACTGATCGGCGACGTCCGGGAGCGAACGGGCATGGCCGAGGGCGAAGAAGGCGGCGAAGGCGCCGTAGGCGCGCGGGGTTTCGCCGGGGGCGCGGGGGAAGGTCTCAGCGGCGGGCGGAGGGTCCACGGCGGGCGGCGCGACCGGCAGCGGTGAAGCCGGCCCGAGCGAGGGAACGGCCAGCGAATCATCCTTTTGACAAGTTTGCATCTCAGGCATGAGATACATTTAGGCGCTTCGCGCGAGCCACGCAAGCAGATTTTTTGTATTTGTTTATGTATGGTACAACACCACCCCCGCAAGGCGATCAAGGAATTCGCAAGATCATGGGTCAAGGCCCGGTGAAATATAAAACGCATTTTCACGGGCTAATAAACTGATTAACCACGGATGCACACGGATGCGCACGGATTTTCTTGCCGCAAAAAGGCGCAGAAGGTTTTACGCGAATCTCCGCGAT
>CAYUGC010000074.1:0-15625 GCA_964444085.1 uncultured Bifidobacteriaceae bacterium
TGGCCGGCTACAGCCTGCACATGGCGGATTCCGGCACGGATAATTTTGACCGCGATTTCGCGTTGAGCCTGCTGTCCTCCGATCAGGACGCGGTATACGAGATCGAGGAAGCGCTTAAGCGCATCGAACGCAAAACCTACGGCGTCTGCGAGTTGACCAGCAAACCCATTCCGAAGGCCCGGCTGGAGGCGATTCCGTGGACGCGCTTCACCGTTGAGGCGCAGGCGCAGCTCGAACGTGAAGGCGCCTTGAAATCCCGCCGACTTGGCACGCTGGGCACGATTGATTCCGTTGGTTCTTCATCCGATGTCGAGGGCGACGAGGACGGCGAACATTCCGAAGAACAGGTCAAGGCGAACAAAGAGAAAGAATAATTATTTATGGCACGCGAAGTTATCACCATCGAATGCACCGAGGCGCGCAAGGAAGGCAAGTCGCCCTCCCGCTACACCACCACCCGCAACAAGAAGCTGCAGTTGGAAAAGCTGGAAGTAAAAAAATACAATCCCGCCCTCCGCCGCCACACGTTGCACAAGGAGATCAAGTAATATGCCCCGCAAGACCAACACCGACAAGAAATCAGACAAGCGCGGCAACCGCGAGAACCGCACGCCCCGCCCGAAGCCGAAGTGCGACTTCACGATTGACGCGCTCGACTACAAGAACGTCAACCTGCTCAAGACGTTCGTGACCGACCAGGGCCGCATCCTGCCGCGCAAATACACCGGCCTGCCCGCGCCCTACCAGCGCCGCATGACCTCCGCCATCAAGCGCGCGCGCCAGATGCTCCTGATGAAGTAATTTCCCGCCGCCTCGTTCCGCGCGTGCGGAGCGGCGGCGTTTTTTTTGCGCCAACTAGTTGCAAATGATTTGCAATTAAAACAAATTGCCGCCCATCACCATGGATTATCTGGTTCTCCTTTCCAGCATCGCGCTGGGCGCGGCCACCGTGTTCTGGCTGCGTTTGACTGATGCCAGGCGCGTGAAGGTGCTGAACGCCTTCACCGGCGCGTATCTCATCGCGCTGGTCATGCTACACTTGCTGCCGGATTTGTATGAGCCGGAAGCCGGCGTCACCATCCGTCCGCTCGTGATCGGCGGATTTATTCTCTTTGGTTTCTTTCTGCAAATCGCGATGGATTCGATTTCCATGGGTATCGAGCACGGTCACGCGCACGAGTTGCACGGACGCATGGCTTACGGTGTGCTTGCCGGCCTGTGCATTCATGCCTTTGTCGAAGCGCTCGCGTTGGGCAAATCACCGGAACACCAGACGGCGCACGACCTCGCCGCGCATCATTTTCTGCTCGTTAGCGTCGTTGTGCATAATTATCCCATCTCCATTGCGCTACTCGGAATGCTACTGCAAAGCGGCATGAAAAAAACCTCCGCGCTCGCGTGCCTCGGCCTGTTCGCCATCATGGCACCCATCGGGATGTTCGTCAGCGGCTACACCGGCCTGGCGGTTTACTCGCGCTACCTGATGGCGATTGTCATCGGCATTTTCATGCACATCGCCACGACGATTTTGTTCGAGAGCGAAGACCACCACAAATTTCCGTTGGGAAAAATGGTTGCCGTCTTCATCGGCCTGTTGCTCGGCATCGCCAGCGTGATTTTTGAAGCGTGAAAAAGCCCTGCAACTGCCCGCACACGCATCCCAAACAGGAATTGTCTTCGCTCACCACGCGTCTGCGCCGCGAAGCCCGCAAGATCACCGGCCCGCGCGCCGCCATCCTGGAAATCCTCCACCAGCACCGCCATCCGCTGACGAACAAGGAAATTCACGCCGAGCTGCCGAAAGGCGAATGCGACCTGGCCACAATCTACCGCGCGATGCAAATGCTGGAAAAACTGGGGATGGTGAAGCGTTTTGATTTCGGCGACGGCATTGCGCGGTTTGAACTTGTGGCGGAAGGTGACGATGGCCATCACCACCATTTGATCTGCACGCAATGCGCACAGGTGGTGGAGATTGAAGAGTGTTTTCCAGCTGAAATCGAACACCGCATCGCGCGCCGCAACGGCTTTCACGCGGTGACGCACCGGCTGGAATTCTTCGGCGTCTGCCCCGACTGCCAGAAATGAAAAAGGCGGCGATTGCTCACCGCCGACATTTCAAGCTGCTTCCTCGGTCATCCAGTCGCCGAGATGCAGGTATTCTCTTATCTTGCGCCGCTCATGGCGGTTCTTGAGGGATTTTTTCGTATGATGTTCGGTTTTACGGAATGGATGTTTGGGGTTGCGAATCACTTCGCCCATGGCTTCGATTGTTTTCATCATAGCATTTTACCTTTCGTTTCCTTTCACCGGACTGACAGCGTAAATAATGCCAACCATTATCAGTCCGAATTCTGCCGTAAATCTTCAAATCATCAGACGCCACACCATCGCATCTGTTCAAAAATTTTCAACTGAAACAAAAAGAGCCAGAACACCACTCATTTTCCACTCGTTTGGCGACCAGTCTTAACTTCATATCGGCGAACGCCCGCTCCACTTCAGCAAATTCCACCGCCAAAATTCCGGCCAAAACCAAGGTTCCGCCCGGTTTCACCCGGTTCACGATGCGCCGCCGTTCGGCGATGAGCAGGTTGGAAATCAGGTTCGCGCACACCAGATCATATTGCCGCGTCGGTTTTAGCGGCAACTTCGTCACGTCGCCGCGCGTCAGCTTGATCTTCGCGTCCACGTGGTTTTTGCGCGTGTTTTCCTTCGCCACGCGGACGGATTCTGGGTCGAAATCAAAGGCGTGAACCGGTTGAAAACCAAGTTTTGTTGCGGAAATCGCCAAAATTCCAGAGCCCGTGCCGATGTCCAAAAACGATTTTGTAGTGTCGAGCCTGTGGCTCGATGGTTGGCGCACAGCCCCAACTCTACATATTTCATTGAGGCAAAACGAGGTTGTTGGATGCTGGCCGGTGCCGAAGCTCAAGCCGGGGTCGAGAATCACGACGGCTTGACCTTTTTTGGGACGCTGCTTGATCCAGCTCGGTTTGACGAGCAACGCCGCGCCGATTTCCAGTGGATGAAAATGCCGCTTCCACGATTCCGCCCAGTCCTCGCGCTTGACCTTGGCGATTTCGCTGCTGCCGGCGCCAATCTTCAAACCACATTCGGAAATGTTTTTCAAACCGGCGGCGATTTCCGCTTTGAACTTCCTCGTGTCCGGTTTCCGGTCGCAAAACACGCTGACGGTGCTGACGCCGGTTTCGAGGTTGAAATACGCGGCGGCGGCGGCACCGGAAACTCCGGCCAGCAATTCGGACACCGCATCCTCGGCTTCAATCGAAGTTGTCACCGAAATCCGCCACAGGGGTTTTGAAGTTTTCATTGTAAAATAATTCACATCGTCATCGTCATTCTCATCCTCAAAATCAGTTCAAATAACCGGGGGCAACAGGAGGATGCGGATGACGATGATTTCTCATCCCACCAGATCGCGCCACGGCGTGAAATTCAGCAGTTCGATCTCCGCCAGATGCGGGTGCAGCGCCACCTGCGTGATGCTGGCGTATTCCACCTCGAACGAATTCGTCTTCGGCAGCGGCAGCTCCAGCAGGATGGCCAGCGCCATGCGGATGACGCCGCCGTGGCAGAACACCGCCACGTTTTCGCCGGGATGCTTGCGCAGGATTTCGCGCAGGCACGGCTCCACGCGGCTGCGAAAGGCCTGGCCGTTCTCGCCGTTCGGCGCGCCGGGATGTTCGAGCTGTTCAAGCCATGCGTGCTCGGGAAAACCGAATTTCTCCCGTACCGCCGCCCAGCCCAGCCCCGTCCAATCGCCGAAATCCACCTCGCGTAAATCATGGAAGACCGTCTGTGAATGACCATGTGCCTTGAGCGTCGGCGCGAGCGTCTGCTGTACGCGCTTCATCGGGCTGGCATAGACGGCGTCAATCGTCTTGGCCTCCAGATATTCGGCCAGTTTCTTCGCCTGCCGCTTGCCGCGCGGCGAGAGGTTCATGTCAATGCGCCCGCCGAAGATGCGCTGGTAACGCGCCTCCACCTCGCCATGGCGGATGAACAGCAGCCGCGTGGCTGGCGGATGCGGATGGCTGGTCGTCGTTTTGCGCGTGGTCTTCTTCGCCATGGTTCAGCCTTGGGAAATCGCCAGTTGCTGCGCGGCCAAAAGCTCCTTGATGCCGGCCTTGCCGAGTGCGAGCAGGTCCACCAGCTGCGCGTCGGTGAACGTCGCCTCCTCACCGGTGCCCTGCAGTTCGATGAACTCGCCGCGTGAATTCATCACCAGGTTCATGTCCACGGCGGCGGCCACGTCCTCCGTGTAGCAGAGATCCAGCAGCGGTGTGCCACCCACGATGCCCACGCTCACGGCGGCGATGCCGGAAAGGATGGGGTTTTCGGAAATCTTCTTCTCGGCGATGAGTTTGTTCATCGCGAGCGACAGCGCCACAAATGTGCCGGTGATGGCCGCCGTGCGTGTGCCG
This sequence comes from uncultured Bifidobacteriaceae bacterium, assembly GCA_964444085.1. Classification (GTDB taxonomy): domain Bacteria; phylum Verrucomicrobiota; class Verrucomicrobiia; order Limisphaerales; family UBA11358; genus UBA11358. Next base: position 4,449 of record CAYUGC010000074.1, read on the forward strand.
CCGTCTGCCTGCAACACATCGCAATCCACACAGATGGTGCGCGCGCCGATTTTTTCCAGATTAATCGCGGCGCGGATGGAGCGCCCGATGAGCCGCTGAATTTCCGACGAACGTCCGTCGAGCCGGCCCTTGCTGATGTCGCGCGGTTTACGCGTCAGCGTGGAGTAGGGGAGCATGGAATACTCGGCGGTGATCCAGCCGCCCTCGACTTTTTGCTCCTTCATCCAGCGCGGGACGGATTCCTCGATGGTGACGCCGCAGATGACGCGCGTGTTGCCCCACTCGATGAGCGTGGAGCCGGCGGCGTGCGGCGCGATGTGGTTTTGAAAACGGAGTGGGCGGATTTGATTGGCGGCGCGGTTGTCGGCGCGGGAAAATTCAGACATAAATCTGGCGAAAGCTTAAACACCCGGCGCGCGTTGGCAACGCGGAAAAACAAACCTGCCTTTCGCGACCGGTCTTCCCGGTGTTGCGATGTCTGATTTTCTCCGGCGATCCAGATTTTAACTCTACTGCCCCAGTTTCAGGAGGCGTTCCGCCTGCGCCGGCGTGAGCGGCGTGACGGAAAGACGGGATTGCTTCACCAGCGGCATGGTTTTGAGCACGGCATCGGCCTTGATGGTTTCGAGCGGCACCGTTTTTTTCAACGGCCTGACCGGGGCCAGATCCACGCAGGACCAGTCGCCGTCGGCGGCGGTGGGGTCGGGATAAAATTCCCTGGCCACGCGCGCAAGGCCGACGACCTGCTTGTCCGTGACGCTGTGGTAGAAGAAAACGTGATCGCCCTTTTTCATCGCGCGGAGATGGTTGCGCGCCTGAAAATTGCGGACGCCGGTCCACGCGGTGCTGCCGTCCGTGACGAGCTGTGTCCACGCGTAGGAGGCGGGTTCGGATTTCACGAGCCAGTAATTCATAATGAAATTTACGATTGATGATTTACGATTTACGATTGCACTGTGAACTTTGCGGAAAATCTTAATTTGATTCAACAACGGATTACTGCTGCGTGCGTCCGCGCCGGGCGTGACGAAAAATCTGTCACCTTGCTCGCCGTCAGCAAGACGCATCCGCCAGAGACGATCCGCGCCGCCGTGGAATGTGGACAATTGTTGTTTGGCGAAAATAAAATCCAGGAGGCCAAGTCGAAAATCCCGCTGTGTCCGGGCAAGGCGCGCTGGCAGTTCATCGGCCACTTGCAATCGAACAAGGTGCGCGACGCGGTGCAGTTGTTTGAAATGATCCAGGGCGTGGATTCGCTGGCCATCGCGCAGGAAATTTCCAAGCGCGCGGAGCAGGCGGCGAAGACCCTGCCAATCTTGCTGGAGGTGAACGTGGCGGGCGAGGGTAGCAAGTTCGGTTACGCGCCGGAAAAACTATTGGCGGAGTTGAACGCGCTGAACGCGCTGCCGAGGGTTGAGATTCACGGGCTGATGGCGATTCCGCCGTTCACCACGGTGCCGGAAAAGGCGCGGCCTTATTTCAAAAAACTGCGCGAGCTGAAACTTCAGTGCGAGCAAATCCTCGGTGCGCCGCTGCCGCAGTTGAGCATGGGCATGAGCGGCGATTTCGAGGTGGCCATCGAGGAAGGCGCGACGCTTGTGCGCGTGGGCACGGCGCTGTTCGGCGAGCGCGTGAGCGGCGTGCGCAAAGACGCGGAGTGAAACTTGTCGCGTTTCCGGCGGCTTGAATTAACTTGAGGCATGGCCACGTATGATTTTCGCCGGGAGCTGGACGCGGCGGTGAAGAACTTTGACCGTTACGTCATCTGCCTGCAAAAGACGCCGGATGAGTTTGCCGCCGCGCTGGAATCGCTGCTGCAAAAGGCCGTCAAGGCGTATGAAAGCCGGCCGGTGGGAATGCGGCACGGCATCGCGCTGGATCAGGAAGTCACCATCATCTTGAGCCAGAGCGACGGCGAAAAGCCGCTGTGCGGAATCTATTTCAACCTGCACTCGCCCTACCGGAAAGACGCACTGCCGAAGACCGTACAGCCGTTCGTCGAAAAGACGCCGAAAGACGCGAAATGATTTTATTGGTCACGCACGGAATCGCTCACCTGCGCCTCGCCGGAAACGATGTCAGCGACGGTGTGGTTTTCTGATTGCGGGCCCGTGACGCGAAGCTCGGCCACCTTCAGACCGTCGCGATAGAGAAACAGGGTATGCTCTGTCTGTGGCATTTGTCCGCCGGGAAAATTCAACACGACGAAACGTCCGACGGTGTTGACCGCAATGACCCTGGCCGCCGCCGTGATGTCTGGCGTCACGATGGGGCCGGCCGGCCGTGCGACCACGGAGGTCGCATGATGATGCCGCCAGAAACAGCCGCTGGTGGCAAGCAGCAGGACGAAAAGAGCGGGGGCGATTTTCATTTTCAAAGCGGTCAAATTCATGGCTGACATTCTCCAATTCCGCCGGGGAAATCAAGCCGGCGCTATGGGGTCTTCACGCAGGTTTCACCGGGCGGCAGATTGGCCAGCAGTTGCGCCACCGTCTGCGTCTGGCGAGGCAAAACAAGGTCGGGTGCGATTTCGCTCAATGGTTGCAGCACGAAACGCCGCTGATGCGCGCGCGGATGGGGCAGGATCAAATCCGGCGTATTCCGCGTTTCTTGTCCGAACGCGATCAAGTCCAAATCCAGCGAGCGGGGTTCGTTGAGAACCTTTTTGGCAACGCGGCCAAACATCTTTTCCAAGTCCTGCGTTTTTTTTAGCAGCGATTCAGGTGTTTCATGTTGTTGGGGAAGAAAGCCAACAACGGCATTCAGAAATTTTGGCGAGCCGGGCGGACAATCCACCGGGTCGGTTTCCCAAAGAGATGACCGCCAAATTGGTGCGTCGGAGATAAATTGTGCTGAAGTCATCGCATAGGAAATGACTTCCCACGGTCGTTTCCCGGTATTGGCACCGAGCGCAACAAAAGCGTATTTTTGAAAATCGGGTTTCACTTCAAACCCAGCACGTCCTGCATATCGTAGAGGCCGGGTTTTTGCTGGACGATCCATTGCGCGGCGCGCAAAGCGCCATTGGCAAATGTGTCGCGGCTGGACGCCTTGTGCGTGAGTTCCACGCGCTCGCCGTTGTTCGCGAAAATGACCGTGTGATCGCCCACGACATCGCCGCCGCGAATGGCGTGGATGCCGATCTCGTTTTGCGTGCGTTCGCCGACAATGCCTTCGCGCCCGTGGCGCAGGGCTTCCGCGAGTTGCAGCTTGCGCACGTCGGCGAGGATTTCCAGCAGGGTCGTGGCCGTGCCGCTGGGCGCATCTTTCTTCAAGCGATGGTGCATCTCCACGACTTCGAGGTCGAACGCCGGGCCGAGAATCCCGGCGGCCTTGCGCGTGAGCCAGAAGAGCGTGTTGACGCCAGTGGAAAAGTTTGTGGCCATGACCATCGGGATTTGCGCCTGAAGCGCAATGATTTTGGCCTTCTCCTCCGCGCTGTGGCCGGTGGTGCCAATGACCACGGCTTTTCCGTGCTTCGCGCACAGTTCCGCGATGCCGAGCGTGGCGTTGTGAAAACTGAAATCAATAACCACGTCCGCCTTGTCAATAATGGCGCCCAAGTCGTCGCCCTGATCCACGGCACCAACGACTTTGACGTCGGGAATGCGGGCGGCGCAAGCCAAAAGTGCCTGGCCCATGCGGCCACGGCTGCCGGCGATGATGATGCAAGTCATGGTTGATGGCTGGGTTATTTCAGGATGCCCGACGCCTTCATCGCCGTCTTGAGCGTGGCGCGGTTGGCGGCGCTCATTTGCACGAGCGGCAGGCGGTATTCCTCGTCAACCAGGCCGAGCATGGCGAGCGCGGCCTTGACGGGCACCGGATTCGTCTCGATGAACAAATCCTTGAACAATGGATAAAGTTTCTGGTGGATCTGCAACGCCTTCCGCGTGTCGCCGGCGGCGAACGCGCGCACCATGGTCGCCACTTCGCGCGGCGCGACGTTGGAGGCCACGCTAATGACGCCTTGCGCGCCGACGGCCATGAACGGCAGCGTCAGTGAATCGTCGCCGGACAAAATTTCAAACTTCGCACCGAGCGCGGCGCGGAGTTGCGAAACGCGGTCGGCGTTGCCGCCAGCTTCCTTGATGCCGATGATGTTTTTGCAGTCGGCAGCAAGGCGTTTCACCGTGGGCACGGCGATCTCGATGCCGCAGCGTCCGGGAATGCTGTAAAGCACGATGGGCAGTTTCGTGTTGTCCGCAATGGCCTTGAAATGTTGAAACAGCCCTTCCTGCGTGGGCTTGTTGTAATACGGCACGACTTGCAGCGAACCGTCCGCGCCCACGCCCTCGGCGGCCTTGGTGAGGATGATGGCTTCGCTGGTGGAATTCGCGCCGGTGCCCGCCAGGATTTTGATTTTTCCCGCCGCAAATTTCACACAAAGTTCGATGATTCGGATGTGTTCGTCCAAATCCACCGTGGGCGATTCGCCGGTGGTGCCGACCGGCACGATGCCGTCCACGCCGCCCTTGACCTGTTGTTTGACGAGCCGCGCGAGGGCGGCTTCATCCAACTGGCCATTCTGGAACGGGGTGACAATCGCGGTGTAGGTGCCGGTAAACATAAATAAATTGGCCTATTAGCTTCGCAAAAAGCAGCGGATTTGGCGAGCCAGAATTTTCAGGGGGGCGGAAATGGGCATGCGTCCATTTACAGAGCCGGTGGCCACAAAAAAGTTACAAGCAGCCCTCACCGCATCTTGATCATCGCCCGTGGCGGAATGCCGAACACCGACTTGAACACGCGCGAGAAGTGGAACTGGTTGGCGAAACCCGCCTCCTCAGCCACCTGCTTGACCATCGCACCCGGCAGTTGCAGCCGTTCCGCCGCGTGGTTCATCTTCAACTGCACCAGCCAGCGGTAGGGCGGCTGGTGGTCATACCTTTGGAAAAGCCGGCAAAGATAGGTATCATCCAGATGACACTCCTCCGCCACCTGCGCCACCGAGCGAAGCCGTAGGAAGTGTCGCTGGATGTGCTCCCGGCAATGTTGGTAGGTTGCGAACGCCAGGGCTTCCCGGCCCGGCAGCGGCGCCCGTGCCTCTGCCAGCTTCAAGGCCAGTGCCTCCAGCAGGCGCGCGCAGATTTCCGCCGCGCCGGGCGTCCCGCGCCGGCCATTGCGGATGATTTCGTCAAACAGCGGCACGATTTCCGCCGGCGGAAAAACCGACGCCGCCGTGCCCGGTTTGAGGTGTGCCGCCGTCAGGATGGACTTTGACCCGGCTCCAAAAAAATCAATGAAATATTTGACCAAAGGCTGTTTCCTGTCCGTCGCGATCTCCTGCCCGATGCCCGGTCCGTAGGAGAAAACGCTGCCCGGCTGAAGCCGGTGCTCCGTCTCGCCCAGCTTCAGCCGCCCGCCGCCCTCTACGACGTATTCCACCGAATAAAACGGGAACGTCGGGCGGCGGATGGCGTAGTCGCTGGCGCAGCGTTCCACGCCGCCGCAGGCCACGGCGAGCCCCGCCTTGGGCGAGGGTTTCAGGTTCAGGTAGAACCGTTGCGCATGGGAAACCTGTGTCGAAAAAAAATCCGGCGCGGTTTCAGGAGTGGTTGCCGTCGGTTTCATCAAGGTCAATGATGGATATGTTCGGAACCAGCATGGCGCTTGCTGCCCGGCCAAGGCAAGCGGAATCCGGCCCGGGCCTCACTCGTCAACCTGGCCCAGCGACTTTTGCTCGACCCAGCCGGACGCGTTCGCCGTGCGGATGAAAAAATAATTTCCGTGCATTTTCAGCCGGCGCACCGGTTCACCGGCGGCCAGAGTGGCGGTCACTTCCGCGTCGCGTGTCGGCGTCAGCCGTAGCGGTGCGTCATGGTCCACGACAAAGCCGAGGCTGGTTCGGCTCACCACGCCCACGTTGGCCGTCAGGCTGAAAAGGAAGACGCCAAAACCCAGCGCCGCCAGCCATTGCTGCCAGCCGGTCTTGCGCCGGTGAAAAAAGCGCGGCAGCACCAGCGCGCCCACTGCCAGCCACAAACCGCCGCCCGCGAGCCAGACCCACGCGTCCGGCGGCAGCCAGGTGGAAGCGGTTTCAAACCATTTCAACTGCGGCTCGTCCACCTGCGCCACCGTCCGCGCGAAATTCAGGTTTTCCGTCGCGCGCCGGTCGAACGGGGCAATCCACCGCGCTTTTTCCCACGCCAGAATCGCCGCGCCGGCATGGCCGCGCTGCCATTCGGCCAGCCCCAGGTTGATGAATGTGCCCGCCGCCGGCCGTGTCTGCGCCGCTTTTTGAAACGCCGCCGCCGCCTCGGGAAATTGGCCGGCTTGATAAGCTTCGACGCCCCGCGCGAAAAAATCATCCGCCGCCGCGCCGGCAAAATTCACCGCGAAGAAAAGCGAACACAAGGCCAGGCGACAGCGGTGGCGGAGGAAAAACTGGAAATTGAAAATTGAAAAATGGAAACGATTCACAATTTTTCCTCCAGTTTTTTCAGAACTGTTTCAAACTCGGTTGCCAGTGCCAGCAAGTCCGTTTGCGTCTGCGGCGTGATGGCAAACTGCGCGTCCGCCGCCGCAAATACTTTCCGCACGGTTTCGCCGGCATGACCGCTGCGCCCCGCGTCGCCGAGCTGCGCCAGCACGTCGGTGCAGACCAGTGCGCGCGGCTCCGCCGGAAAATGCGGCGCGACGGCAATCCGCATCGCGTCCACCGCGTGCCGGACAAATCCCGCCGCGTCGCCGCCAGCGATGGCGTTTTGCAATTCTCGTTTTTTCCGCCGCAGCGCGCGCGTCGCCGCGCGTCGCCGGAACAGGTCCGGGTGCGCCTCCCAAAACCGCCGCCGGCGGTCCCATTGCCACAGTGCGAGAAACCCGATCGCTGGCACCAGTTGCACGCAGACAAACCAGCCGCGCAGTTGCAGCGGCTTCAGGCCCGCCGCCGTTTTTCCGGGTGTCATCGCGAGATCGCTCAATTTTGGCGGCGTGGCGGATTGGTTTTCATCCGCAAACGCCGGCAGCGTGGTCGGCAGGCCGTCGCCGATGACCGTCACCGGCAGCGCTGGAATTGTCAGGTCATAATATTTTCCGGTCGCCGGGTCGAACGCGCAAAATGGGATCGCCGGTGTGTTCGTTACCGTGTCCGTCTGCGGAATCAGCGTGAAGCCGGTGGCCGGCGGCTGGTCCGCGATGACCTGCCAGCCGCGTGTGCGTGGCTGCTGCGGCGGCACGAAGCGCGCTAGTTCGCCTGCGCCCTGAAAACTAATTTTCAACCGCACTGGTTCGCCGACGTGGAGCCGGTTGGTGGCGAGCTGCGGCTGGTCGGTGGAGAATTTCCCCAGCGTGCCGGTGAAGCCCGCGGGTTCGCCGGCGGGCAGGGGACGGACGTTGATGGCCAGCGGGCTTGAAACCAGCAAAACATATTTCGGCGGCCCGCCGGGAATCGTCACTTGTCCGGAAATAGAAATCGGCCCGCTGAATTCCCGGCCCGCCGTGAATGCCTGCGCGGACAGTTTCATCGGCCCCGCCGCGATGGGCGTGACTGTCATCTCGCAGATGAACGTGGGCTTGAGCGCGTTCTGCACGCTCGTCACCGCGACGGACAGGTGCTGCGATCTCCGGTCGGTCATCAGGCCGTTGCCGTTGAGTTGGATTTCGCGGAGCGCCTCGATTTCATTGCCGTTTCCTGCCGGCAGCATTACGCGGATGCGGAACGGCTGGCCGAGAAAAAGATTGGTGGCCGAGGCTTCCAGCCTGAGTCGCCGCGCCGGCAGCCCGTTGGTGGCGTCGGTGGAAACCTCTAGGTTCGCCGCCGGAATTTCCACCGCTTGACCGGCGACTTTCACGCTGAAATTCGTCACGGTGAAATGTCCCGCCGTTGCCGGGCCGGCCTCGTAGAGAAACGTCGTCAGCGGCGTGAACCGGCTGCCGCTCATTCGCGAGATTTCGCCGTGCGTGACCGCCGCCAGGTTTAATACCGACGGCGCGGAAATTATTTCTGGCCATTGAATTGCGGATTCGCCCGCGTCCACGGTCACGCGGTAAAAGGATTTTTCGCCGGGCCGCACCACCGGTGGGTCGAACTCCGCCGTGACCGCGATTGTTTCCGCCGGCGAAACGTCCACCGGCGGTTGCTGGACTTGAAGCTGCGCCTGCGCCGTCGGCGGAATCTGCACCGGCGTCTGCGCGCACAGCCGAAAAGTTGCGGTCAAACTTAGGCAGGAAGAAACAACCAACAGCCAACAGCGAACAGCCAACAGCCATTTTCCGACGACGCGCGAACAGCCAACCATTGAATGTTGAATGTTGGATGTTGCTTGTTCGATGTTATCCATTTCTGATTTCACCAGTTCCGTCCCTTTTTGTCTTTCGGCGGCGTGCCCTGCTGGTCGCTCATCGCCAGCCGGCGCGTGCCGTCGAGCGAAAGGCCATCGAGAATTTGTCCCGCCGCTTCGGGTGACAATGGCACCTGCATCTGGTCGCCCGCGTGCGACTCGCCTTCCTGCTGGCCGGCGAGCGAATCCGGCTGCACGCCATCCTCGTCGCTGTCGTCGCCAGCCATGCCGGGCGGCGCGTCCGGCGCGGGAATCTGGCCTTTGAGCTTGCTGAGCAGCTTGCCCAAATCCTGCTTTTGTTTGCCCAGCGCACCCAGCATTTCCTGCATCCGGCGCAGTTCGTCAACCAACTTCGCGATTTGTCGCTCCACAATTTCCACGTTGCGTGCCGCGTTCGTGTCGGCGGGGTTCAGCTCCGCCGCGCCTTTAAAATCGTCCGCAGCGCGCTGCCATTTTTGCAAGGTCTTCCCGTAGGTTTCCATCGCCGCCCGCACGGCCTTTTCCGCGCTGCGCAGCTCGCGCTGTACGCCGCGGCCTTCGAGATAGGCGGTAATCATCTTGTCCAAATTATTTTCCGCCAGCGCGGATTCCGCCGTGTGGATCGCCGGGTCGCCCGCCGCCAGCGCCGCGCCGCCGTGCGCCGAGGCTTTTTGCGCGTCCGGCCCTTTTTTCAAAATCTCCGCGCCCTCCGCAAACCGCGCGTGGCCGAGGTTGAAAAGCGCCGGCGGCTGCACGCGCTCGTCCTGCGCGGCCAGCGCGGATTGAAACAGCGTTTCCGCCTCGGCAAATTTATTGGCGGCGAGCAGCCGGGTGCCCGCGTTGTAAAAATCGCGGGCGTTTGCCGGCGGTGGGGAATTTGTTTCAGGTGACGCCTGTGCCGGCTGGCTGAGCAGCAGCAGGGGAATCACCAGTGCCGTTGCTGAAATTGCTTTTCGTCGCGTGCCGAGGAGCGATTCCGTCACCAGCAACGCAAGCATGGCGGCGATGAACCAGTGGAAACGATCCACGCCATTTTTTGCGGACTGTCGCAGGCCGCTGGCGGTGTCCAGCGCATGCATCGCGGAGCGGACTTTCAGCAGACCATCGCCCAGCGTGCCGAGCGGGAAATAGCTGCCGCCGGTGGCCTGGGCGATTTCGCGGAGCGTCGTTTCGTCAAGCTGGCTGCGGACAATCTCGCCCTGGGTGTCATGCACCAGCTCCGGCTGCCCGGCGGCGTTGCGCGTCTGGATTTCCTTGCCCGCCGGCGTGCCGACGCCGATGGTGAACACCACCACGCCGTTCGTCGCCAGCCGTTTCGCGGCGGTGATGCCGGATTTTTCCAAGTCTTCGCCGTCGGTCACCAGCACGACCATCTTGCGCCGCGCATTTTTGTCCATCGCGCGATACGCCTCGTTTAGCGCGCGACCGATGTCCGTGCCGGGAATCGGGATGGTTGTTTCATCAATGCCCATCAGCGTTTCCTCCAACGCATCCGCGTCAAACGTCAGCGGGCATTGGATGAACGCGCCGCCGGCGAAAGCCACCAGCCCGACGCGTCCGTGGCTCTGCTTCCGCACAAAATCCAGCATCGCAAATTTCGCGCGCTGCATCCGGCTGGGCAAAACATCGGTGGTCGTCATGCTCAAGGAGCAGTCCAAAATAAACACGACATCTTCGCCGACGAACGCATTGGTTCTTTCGGTGCTGCCCCATTGCGGTCGCGCCAGCGCGAGGCCGGCGAAGGTGAACGCAAGCAGCAGCAAAAGTTCCTTCAGCCGCCGCCGCGCCGGGCTGTGCGACGCGGTGAGTTGTTCGACAAAATGCGGCGACGCCATTTTTGCAAGCTGTTCGCGGCGTGCGCCCGCCGCGTGCCGGTGCAGCAGCACGAGCAAAACCGGCGCGCCCGCCGCCAGCCAGAGCCAGCGCGGTTCGGCAAAATGAAAGTCCGAAAACATCTATGATTGACGATTGACGATTGACGATTTGAGCAGACTGCAAAGCGAGTCTCCAAATCGGAAAATCGGTGAAATTCTGGTTTGCGGGGCGCGGCATTCATGCCGCTTCAATGTCGCTTGCAATTTGTGCATTGAAGCGGGCTGAAGCCCGCGCTCCGGAGTCGTTGAAATCGTAAATCGCAAATCGTAAATCATAAATTCCTCATGGCACGCGGCGGAATCTGGTGTTCGCCAAAAGAATTTCCACCGCCAGCCCGCCCAGCGCGGCGAGCAGCGGCCAATAAAACAGCGGTTCGTAAGTGGCAAACCGGCGCAGCTTCACCTCGGATTTTTCCAGACGATCAATCTGGTTGTAGATGTTTTGCAACTCGCGCCGGTTGGTGGCGCGGTAAAACCGTCCGCCAGACAAGTCCGCCATCTTGCCCAGCACGGAATAATTCGCCGGTTGGAGCAGCAGCGTTGGGATGATGTTGCCGTTGGCGTCGAGCTTGAAATTGCCCGTCAGTGGGTCAAACGCCGGCATATTGCACGGCTGCTCGATGCCGATGCCGATGGCATAAATTTTAACGCCGAGCGCGGCGGCGAGCTGCGCGGCGGGCAGGGGATCGAGCTTGCCCATGTTGTTGTCGCCGTCGGTCAGCAGAATCATGATGCGGCTCTTGCTGTTGGGCACGGCCTTGAGCCGTTTGGCCGCGACGGCGACCGCGTCGCCGATGGCCGTGCCGAGGTCGCTGATGATGCCGATGTGCAGCCGCTGAAGATTTTCAATGAGCCAGTCGCGGTTCAGCGTCAGCGGACTCGCCAGGTAGGGCGCGCCGGAAAACGCAATTAGCCCGATGCGGTCGTTTGGGCGCTTGGCGATGAAATCCTTCAGCACGCCGGACGCGATGGCGAAGCGCGACAGTTTTTCCGCCGGCCTGCCCATGTCAATCGCCTCCATGGACCACGACAAATCCAGCAC
>CAYUGC010000075.1:0-15347 GCA_964444085.1 uncultured Bifidobacteriaceae bacterium
TTTTTTGCACTTCCAAAACCGGGTGACAAAAAGGGACAAATCGTGCCAAAAAGTGACATTGGGTTTTGTGTCGTCACCCGGCAATCGCCACGGTGTGGCCGCCGATGTAGCAGCCGACGTGGGGAGGCTCAAATAAAAGCCGATCATAAAGCCGGTCGTAATGAGCACCCATCGCCGGTCAAGAAACGGTCAAGTTTTGGATAAAGTATTTGGTGTGTGTAAAATTTGAAATCCGGTCATTTTCGGTAATCGCTGGTAATCTCCCGGGACGACCTCGGCCGTCAATCTGGGGGGCCAGAAGGCGCAGCCAAGCCGACTGGATGGCCCCGGTGCCCACCCCTTGGTGGGCATTCGCCCGGCGCGCACCGAAAAATGGGCGACAAAAACGCCAAAACGCGCCAAATTGCGACAAAATACGACAAACCGGGTCTCGGCTCGGCTTTGCCAGCGGTTTTGAAACAGACTCCCATCATTGCAAATAAAATATAACGAGACCTGTCTCTGGAGCCTGTTGCGTTCATTGCATTGATTAGCCAGCAGTTCCCCGCATCCGCCGTATCAGTTGCCTTTGCCGATTCGCTGTTTGACCAATTCCGCGCGGCGACCTAAACTTTCCGTCCATTTTTGGACTATATGAAAATCATCGTTTGCGACCCCATCTCGACCAAAGGCATCGCGCTGCTCCAGCAGCGTCCTGAATTCAACGTCGTCGTCCTCGACAAGACCGCCACGGAAGACGAACTCTGTGCCATGGTCGGTGATGCCACCGCGTTGCTTGTCCGCTCCGAGACCAAGGTCACCAAGAAAGTCATCGCCGCCGCCAAGCAGTTGAAAGTGGTGGGCCGCGCCGGTGTGGGCGTGGATAACGTGAAGGTGGAAGACGCCACCCAGCATGGTGTGGTGGTGATGAACACGCCCCTCGGCAACATGGTGACGACGGCGGAACTAGCGTTCGCCCTCATGATGGCGCTCGCGCGCAAGGTGCCGCAAGCAGCCGCCGGCCTGTCCGGTGGAAAATGGTTGCGCAAGGAACTTGCCAAGGACGGCATCGAGCTTCAGGGCAAGACCCTGGGCGTGATTGGCCTGGGCCGCATCGGTTCGGAAGTGGCCAAGCGCGCGCTCGCTTTCGGCATGAAGGTTGTGGCCTATGATCCTTTTCTTCCCGAGGAACGCGCCAAGGCCATTGGCGCCACGCTGGCCGACCTTGACGAAGTTTATCGCCAGGCGGATTTCATCACGTTGCATAACCTCGTGACGGATGAGACCAGGGGCATGTTGAACGCCGCTGCGTTCGCCAAGATGAAGCCCAATGTGCGCATCGTGAACTGCGCGCGTGGCGAGGTCATCAATGAAAACGATTTGATCGCCGCGTTGGAATCCAAAAAGGTCGCCGGTGCCGCGTTGGACGTCTTTGCCAAGGAACCGCTCCCGGAGGATCATCCCTACATCGCCCAGGCCGCCAAAGGCAACCTCATTCTCACGCCCCACCTCGGTGCCAGCACCAAGGAAGCGCAGGAAAAATGCGGGATTGAAGTGGCTGAAATCGTCATCGCTTACCTGCTGACCGGCGAAGTGCGCAACGCGGTGAACCTGCCGTATCTCGACGCGAAGACTTCCGAACAGGTGAAGCCGTATCTGCCGTTGGGCGAGGCGCTGGGCAAATTGCTCGCGCAACTTTCGACCGGCGCGGACAAGCTGCACATCACCTACGGCGGCAATGCAAAAAATTTGACGAACATTGACCCGGTGACGCGCGCGATCATCCGCGGCTTTCTTTCGACGAGCAATTTGAAGGACGTGAACAATGTAAACGTGCGCAGCGTCGCGCAGAGCATCGGCATCACGGTGGAGGAAAAGAAATCCGACGAGCCGGTGACGTTCAACGAATGGGTTCACGTCCAGGCGTTCAAGGGCGCTGAGAAATTGGTTTCCGCCGGCGGCACATTTTTCGGTTCGCCGAACAACCCGCGCATCGTGCGGCTGTTCAGCCAGCCGGTGGAAATTCCCACGAGCGGCACGCTGCTCCTGTTGAACAACGCCGACAAGCCCGGCATCGTCGGCCTGCTCGGCACGCTGCTCGCGAAGCACAAAATCAATATTGCGAGCATGAGCCTTGGTCGCGACACGGCGGGCGGCAAGGCGCTGACGGTGCTGAGCCTCGACAGCGAGCCGCCGCAGGCCGTGCTGGACGAGCTGAAAAAAGACACTGACATCAGCAACGTCAAAGTGGTAAAGTTGTGATTCCGATTTGAACCAAATGAACAACCGACAGTCCAAGACGAACATGAAATTGAATCTGCTCCTCTCCGCCGCGCTCATCGCCGGCGTGGTTTCCGCCTCGGCGGTCACGCAACCGGCCGCGCCTGCCGCCGTCACCAATGCCGCCACGCCGGAAGCGGCGATGAAGGCGCTGTTTGGCGATCCCGTGGTCGTCAAGGGCAAGGGCTTCGAAATCAAGCAGAGCGATTTGGACGAGGTTTTGAGCGGCGCGAAAGCTAACGCCGCCGCGCAGGGCCAGCAATTGCCGCCGGAATTTTCCGTGGCGATTTTGAACCAGCTCGTGACCATTCAGGCCTTGCTGCAAAAGGCCACGCCCGCCGACCGCGCCGTCGGCCAGGTGGACGCGGATTTGCAATACACCAACCTGCTCAAGCGTTTCGGCTCCGCCGAGGCGTTCGCGCGCCAGCTCAAGGCCGTGGGCATGACGATGGAGGATTTGCGCGCGAAGGCCGTGCAGGAAGCCGTCGCCAAGGCCGCGCTCAAGCGCGAGTTGAACATCACCGTCGCCCCGGACGCGGCGAAGAATTTTTACACCAAGCACGCGGCGGATTTTGAACAGCCGCAGATGGCGCACGTCCGGCACATTCTGCTGATGACGGTGGATCCGGAAACGCGCATGTCGCTGCCGACGAACACCATTGCCGCCAAGCGCAAGCAGGCGGACGAGCTGCTCAAGCAGATTCGCGGCGGCGGGGATTTTGCCGCGCTGGCCAAGCAGTATTCCGACGACCCCGGCTCGAAGGAAAACGGCGGTGAGCTGCCCGAATTCACGCGCGGCCAGATGGTGCCGGAGTTCGAGGCCGCGGCGTTTTCGCTGACGAACAACCAGGTCAGCGACATCATCACCACGCAGTTCGGCTACCATATCCTCAAGGGCATCAGCCAGACGCCGGCGAAAAAATTTACGTTCACCGACACGCTGCCGCAGGTGGGCAAGACGGTGGCCGAGGTCTGCCGCGCCGAGGTGGAATCGGAGCAAATCAAGCTGCTCGCGCCGGACTATGTGAAGAAGCTCCGCACCGAGCTGGCGGTGGAGATCACCGACCCGGCGCTGAAGGCGCTGGATGAAAGTGTCCGCGCACAGGCCGAGGCCGCCGGCGACAAGCCTGAGGCTCTGCCCGCGAAGTAAGCCGCTTGACAACGCGGGCTGACGGCGGAGAATCAACTTATGAAGACTAAAATTGTCATCGTGATTTTGGCCGTCGCCTCCGTGGGGCTGCTCATCGGGCTGTTCGCCGTCAAGAAACAGGGCGAGGAACAACGCGTGGCCGACGCCAGCTCCATCGTGGATTTTTCCAACCAGGTGGTGGGCGCCAACCTGAAGATCAACGACCTGAACCAGGCCAACCTCACCTATTCCAACGAGTGGGCGCTGAGCCTGTCGCAAGCCGCGCAGCTTTCCAACAGCTTGGCCGAGGCCACCGCCAGCATCGCCAGCAGCCGCGCGGCGCTGGCCGGCGCGCAGGAGCAGATCACCAGCCTGAACACGCACATCGGCGATTTGGAGGCTGAAAACAAGGTGCTCGACCAGCGCGCCAGCGAGTTGACCAACACCATCACGCAGTTGAACCGCCAGATCGAGGACACGCGCACCCAGCTGGCCGCGTCCGAAAACAACGGCCAGTTTCTCCAGCAGGAACTTCAGAAGCAAATGGCGCAGAAGGCCGAGATTGAGCACAAGTTCAACGATCTCGACGAACTCCGCCAGCAGGTCAAAAAGGTGAAGACCGATTTGTTTGTCGCCCGCCGGTTGCAGTTCATGAAAAACGACAACAGCCAGAAACGCGGCGCGCAACTGCTCATCGAACGCTCGGTGTCGGTCGCCCCGGCCGCGCCCGCCGGCGATTACGGCCTGAATGTCGAGGTCGGCTCCGACGGCTCGGTGCGCGTCATCCCGCCGCTCGGCGCGTCCACCAACGCCCCGGCCCATTGACGCGCGCGACCCGGCGAGGATTTTTTAATGCCCACCTACGAATACGTCTGCAAAAAATGCGGACATGAGTTTGAAGCCCGCCATTCCATTGCCGCCCCGGCGCTGAAGACCTGCCCGGAAGACCAGTGCGCAAAAAAGAAATGGGGCCGTGGCAAAGTCGTGAAAAAAATCGGTGCCGGTGCCGGTCTGCTTTTCAAGGGCGGCGGCTTCTACATCACCGACTACCGCAGCGAAGGCTACAAGTCGGCGGCGAAAAAAGATGTCGCGCCGGCCAAGGCCGAAGCCAAGCCCGCCGCCAAGCCTGAAAAAAAATGAATCGCCTGCATCCGGTTTGCGCAGCAGTTGCCGGCCTGATGTTTTTCCTCGCCGCCGCCGGCGGTGAACCTTTTCCCCAGCCCGCCGCGACCCAGAGCGCCTCCGGCCAGTTCGCTGTTTCGGCGCTGCCGGACAGGCCGTCGGTGTTTCCGCGCGCCAGCTTGTCCACCGCCGCCGGCCTGCTCCGGCTGGAACCGGCGCTCGTCGCGGTGTCCGCCGAGCATTTCAAAAATTCCCTGTGGCAAAAAATCGGCCTCGAGGCCCGCACGCCGTGGCGCGGAAAAATTTTCATCGCGCTGCACCCCGCGCGCACCCCGGACGAGGCGGTGAATCTTGTTGCCCAGCCGTTCCTGAACAAATGGAGCTACCGGCTGGAATTGCCGGACGCGATTTCCGCCGACCGCTGCGCCCGCGCCTTCAGCGCTGTGTTGCTGCTGGAAATCGCCAACCGCGACGCCCGGCCCGACGGGCGTTCCGCCACGCTGCCGGATTGGCTGGTGGCCGGCATGGGCCGGCAGATTTTGGATGCGGCGGAATCGCCGATGATTTTGTCCCGGCCCGACCAGGCCATCAACGATGTGCAGCAGACCCGCACCGTCGGGAAACGGCGCGGCCTCGACCCGCTCGCTGGCGCGCGCCGCGCGCTGCAAAATTCCACCGCGCTGACCTTCGACCAGTTGAGCTGGCCGACCGCCGCGCAACTGGACGGCGCGGACGGCGACGTGTTTTTTTCCAGCGCGCAACTGTTCGTCGCCGAGCTGCTGGCGCTGGACAACGGGCCGAAAAAATTCCGCGCGCTGCTCGCCGCGCTGCCGGCGCACGAGAACTGGCAGACGGCGTTCTTCGCGGCGTTCCAGGAAAATTTCCGCCGCCCGCTCGACGTGGAAAAATGGTGGGCGCTCCGGGTCCTCACCTTCACCGCGCACGACCCCGGCCCGCTCTGGACGATCGCCGTCAGCCGCGAGCGGCTGGACGCCGCGCTGGCCGTGCCGGTGAATGTCCGCTATGCGCCCAATGCGCTGCCGACGTATTCCGAAATTTCATTCCAGTCCGTCATCCGCAATTTTGAGCCGGCGCGGCAGGTGGAAGTTCTTTCCGCGCGGCTGCGCGACCTGGAGCTGGCCGAGTATCGCCTCGCGCCGCCATTGAACGGCCTCGCCGCCGGCTACGCCAGGATTCTTACGGACTACCTCCAGGCGCGAAAAAAAGTCTTTTTTCTCCGGCGACCGGGGCCGGCCTCGACCATCAGCCGGCTCGATGCGATGGATGCGCGCCGTCGCGAGGTGGAATCCAAGTTGCGGGCCAGCGTGCTGCCGGCGGATTTGAACCTGCCCGCGCCGTAGCTGGTCAACTTGACAGAAAACAAATCGAAATTATAGTGCGCCATTGAAAATGCAGGCTGAAAAATCATCCCAGGACAGTGGGGAACCGCCTTCGGCAGGCCCGTTGACAGCGTTGAAACAATTTTCCTCCGCCGGGCGCGGCTATTGGCACAACGTGTCGGACGCCGACTGGAATGACTGGCGCTGGCAGCTTAAACACCGTATCACCACCGTCGAGCAGTTGCAGAAATTTTTCCCGACGCTCACGCCGGAGGAACTCGCTGGCGCGCAGCTCGCAAACCACAAGCTCGCGCTCGGCATCACGCCGTATTTTTTCAACCTCATTGACCCGCTGGATGAAAACTGCCCCATCCGCCGGCAGGTCATTCCGCGCGTCGAGGAGACGCACACCGCGACTTGGGAAATGAGTGATCCGTGCGGCGAAGATTCGCATTCACCGGTGCCCGGACTCGTTCACCGCTATCCCGACCGCGTGCTGTTTCTCGTGACCGATCGCTGCGCCGCGTATTGCCGCTACTGCACGCGCTCGCGGCTTGTCAGCAATGCCAGCGGTTATGATTTTCATCCCGAATACGACAAGCAGATCGCCTATATCGCGGCGCATCCGGAAATCCGCGACGTGCTCTTGAGCGGCGGCGACCCGCTGCTCTTGAGCGACGAAAAGCTGGAAAACCTGTTGAGCCGCCTGCGCGCGATTCCGCATGTGGAATTTCTCCGCCTCGGCACGCGCATTCCGGTTTTTCTGCCGCAGCGCATCACGCCGGAATTGTGCGCGATGCTGAAACAATTTCATCCGCTGTTCGTCAGCATCCACTCGAACCACCCGCGCGAACTCACCACGGAAGTGCGCGCTGCGCTGGGCCGTTTGGCCGACGTCGGCATTCCGCTCGGCAACCAGACCGTGCTGCTCAAGCACGTCAACGACGACGCGGACGTGATGAAGGCGCACCTGCAAAAACTGCTCATGTGCCGCGTGCGGCCGTATTACATCTACCAGTGCGATCTCATCGCCGGTTCCGCGCATTTGCGCGCCAGCGTGCGCCAGGGCATTGAGATCATGGAAAAACTGCGCGGCCACACGACCGGCTACGCGGTGCCGACCTACGTCATTGACGCGCCCGGCGGCGGCGGCAAGGTGCCGGTCAGTCCGGAATATGTTTTGAGCCGCAACGCCGACCGCGTGGTCATCCGCAATTTTGAGGGCAAAATCTTTGAATACCCGGAAGCCACCGACGGCACGCCGCTGTTCAAGGCGCCGAAGAAAATCGAAGAGCCGGAGCTGGCCTGAAAATTCCCGGTGAACGGACTTCCGTTCGCCCTGTCGAAATTCCATGCGATTTACCCGACGGTGGAAAATCATTTCCGCACTGTGCGTTGCCGCCATCATTCTTGTTGCAACGCTTGTCTGGTGCATCGGCGGTGTGCTGGTTTTGCCGGCGAATCATCCCATCGAAAACCCGCCGCCTGATTTGCACGCGGAGAATGTCGCGTTTCCCAGCGCCAGCGGCGCGATCATCCACGGCTGGTTTGTCGCCGGCGAACCGGGCCACGGCGCGGTGCTGCTGTTGCACGGCGTCCACGCGAACCGGATGGCGATGGAGTCGCGCGCGGAACTTTTGTCGCACGCCGGCTACGCGGTTTTGCTGTTTGATTTTCAGGCGCACGGCGAAAGCCTGGGCAAACAGATCACGTTCGGTTTTCTGGAAAGCCGCGACGCGACGGCGGCGGTGGGTTTTCTGCGCCGGAAACTGCCCGGTGAAAAAATCGGCGTCCTCGGCGTCTCGATGGGCGCGGCGGCGGCGCTGCTCGCGCAACCGCCGCTGCCGGTCAGCGCGCTGATTTTGGAATCATGCTACCCGACGATTTATCAGGCGACGGAAGACCGCATCGTGGAGCGGCTCGGTTTTCTTGGCCGGCTGGCGACGCCCCTGCTGACGTGCCAGCTGAAACTGCGGCTGGGAATCAGCCCGGACGAGTTGAAGCCGATTGAATCCGCCAAGAAGATTTCGGCGCCGAAGTTCTTTATTTCAGGCAGCGCCGATAAATTGACAACGGAACAGGAATCAAAAGATTTGTTTGCCACCGCCGCCGGGCCGAAACAGTTCTGGCTCATGGACGGGGCCGCGCATCAGGATTTGCGCGCGTTTGCCGGCGGCGAATACGATCGGCGCGTGCTGGCATTTCTGGCCGGCAACCTGAAATAATCTCCGGCCGGCAACAAACTTTGCTTGGCGTCTTGGCGTCTTTGCAGTTAATTGTTGAAAAATCAGGAGATTAAAATTATGAGCCACACATGGAAATTCTTCCGCGCCGGCGGCTTTGATCAGGTCAAACTCGAGTCCGGCACCGACCTCGCCAACCTCGACCAGCTTGACCAGAAGCTCTGGGTCGCGCTCGCCTGCCCGACGCGCGGGCTGGAGTTCGACAACCGCACGCTCGACCTGGTGGATGCCGACAAGGACGGCCGCGTGCGCGTGCCGGAAGTCATCGCCGCCGCGAAATGGGCGACGGGCCTGCTCAAAAATCCCGACGACCTGCTGAAAGGTTCGCCGTCACTCCCGCTCGCCGCCATCAACGACGCCACGCCGGAGGGAAAACAGATTCTCGCTTCGGCGAAACAGATTCTCGCCAATCTGGGCAAGGCGGACAGCGCGGCGATTGACCTCGAAGACACGGCGGACACGGCGAAGATTTTCGCTGCCACCAATTTCAACGGCGACGGCATCATCCCCGCCGACGCCGCCAGCGAGGATGCGACGAAAGTCGTCATCGCCGACATCATGGTCTGTCTCGGCATCGAGACTGACCGCAGCGGCAAGCCGGGCATCGGGCAGACGAAGGCGGACACTTTTTTTGCCGAGGCGCAGGCGCATTCCGACTGGTGGAAGCAGGCCGAGGGCGACCAGAATGTTCTGCCGCTCGGCGAAGCCACCGCCGCCGCGTTCGCCGCCGTCAAAGCGGTGAAGGTGAAGGTGGACGACTTTTTCGCGCGCTGCCGGCTCGCCGCGTTTGACGCCCGCGCCGTCGCCGCGCTGAACCGGCAGGAGTCCGAATACCTCGCGCTCGCCACGAAGGATTTGACCATCACCTCCGCTGAAATTGCGAGTTTTCCGCTCGCGCAGATTGCCGCCGGCAAAGCCTTGCCGCTGGTGGACGGCGTGAATCCCGCGTGGGCGGGCGCGCTGGTCGCGTTGCAAGCCGCCGCCGTCAAGCCGCTGCTCGGCGACAGGAATTCCATCACGGAAGCCGATTGGGCGGCGGTGAACGCGAAGCTCGCGCCGTTTGAAACGTGGTCCACCGGCAAGGTCGGCGCGACGGTGGAAAAGCTGGGCTTGAAGCGCGTGCGCGAAATCCTGGCCGGCGATGCAAAAGCAAAAATCACCGCGCTCATCGCCCAGGACAAGGCGCTGGAGCCGGAGGCCAACGCGATTGCCGCCGTGGAAAAATTGATCCGCTTCAACCGCGACCTCTACACGCTGTGCGTCAATTTCGTCAGCTTCAAAAATTTTTACAGCCGCAAGATTCCGGCGATTTTTCAGGCGGGCCGGTTGTTTCTCGACCAGCGCAGTTGCGACTTGTGCCTCACCGTCGAGGACGCGGGCAAGCACGCGACGATGGCCGGTCTGGCGGGCGCGTATCTCGCGTATGTGGACTGCGTGCGCAAGGCCACCGGCGAGAAGTTGAGCATCCTTGCCATCCTTTCGCAGGGCGATGACGACAATCTGATGGTCGGGCGCAACGGCATTTTCTACGACCGCAAAGGCCGCGACTTTGACGCGACCATTACCAAGATTGTTGCCAATCCCATCAGCGTCCGGCAGGCGTTCTGGGCGCCGTATAAAAAACTGGCCCGCTTCATCGAGGCGCAGGTGGCCAAGCGCGCCGCCAGCGCCGATGCCGCCGCGACGGCGAATCTCCAGTCCGCCGCGAGCGTGACCGGCGGCGCACCGCCGGCACCCAGCAAGATTGACACCGGCACGCTGGCGGCGATTGGTTTGGTGCTGACGACATTGATGGGCGCGTTGGGCATGATCTTCACCAAGATTTTCGACATCAAGCCGGTGTGGGAAATCCCCCTGGTTTTCATCGGCCTTCTGTTTGCCGTTTCCATGCCGTCCGTCGTCATGGCGTGGCTGCAACTGCGCAAGCGCAACCTCGGCCCGATCCTTGACGCGAACGGCTGGGCGGTGAACGCCAAGGCCAAGATGAACGTGCCGTTCGGCGCGAGCCTGACGCAGATCGCCGTGCTGCCGCCGGGGTCGCAGCGCGACTTGCATGACCCGTTTGCGGAAAAGAAAAGTCCGTGGCCGAAAATCATCGTCGGGCTGGTCGTGCTCGCGGCGGTCGGCGGCGGCTGGTATTGCGGCAAGTTCGACAAGGCGCTCACACGCCTGCCCGGCCACCTCACCACCAGCGATGTTTTTGGCACGAATGCCTGGAGTTACACGCCGCCGACCAATTCGCCGCCACCGATCGTGACGACCAATCTGCCGGCGGCAAAAAACTGAATTCCATATTCCAACGCCCGGACGTTCGCGTCCGGGTTTTTTTCTTGGAGCGCCGAGCACCGTCTCGGCGGGATTCTTGGAATGTTTGTTATCGTGCCAGGACGGTGCCCGGCGTTCCGAAGGCTTGCCGCCTTTTTACGCGCTGCTAATCTTTCATGCCATGCCGCGCGAAAGCAATGCCGACAAATTTACCCGCACGCAGAAAATTCTTTCTGCGCTCAAGCGCGTTTATCCCGACGCGCATTGCGAATTGAATTTTTCCAGTCCGCTGCAACTGCTCGTCGCCACGATTCTTTCCGCGCAATGCACGGACAAGCGCGTGAACTTGGTCACGGCGGAGCTGTTCAAGAAATTCAAAACGGCAAAAGATTTTGCCGCCGCACCGCTGGCGGAAATCGAGGAAGCCGTGAAGTCCACCGGCTTTTTTCGCAACAAGGCCAAGAACATCCAGGCCTGCTGCGTCGCGCTGGTGGAAAAATTCGGCGGCGAAGTGCCGCGCACGATGGACGAATTGCACGCGCTTGCCGGCGTCGGGCGCAAGACGGCGAACGTGGTGCTCGGAAATGCATTTGGCATCAATGTCGGCGTGGTTGTGGACACGCATGTCACGCGGCTTTCCAACCGGCTCGGTCTGGTGAAAGGCACAGATGCCGTGAAGTTGGAGCAGGATTTGATGAAGCTGGTGCCGCCAAAAGACTGGGCGCTGTTCAGTCACTGGCTTATCTGGCACGGTCGCCGCCGCTGCGACGCGCGCAAGCCGGACTGCGCGATCTGCGAAATCAAAAATCTCTGTCCGCAAATTGGGGTAAAAATTAACAACAAAGGAACAAAGGAACGAAGGAACAAAGATGAGCCTTAACTTCGTTGCTTTGTTACTTTGTTGTTTATGAATCTTTGGCTTTTGCTCAATTCCGGCAGGTGCGACGCGGCGTTCAACATGGCGCTGGACGAGGCGTTGCTCGAAGCCATGCCGCGTTTGCAGAAACCTGTTTTGCGTTTCTACGGCTGGACGGAACCGGCGGCGACGTTCGGCTATTTTCAAAAGTATGCCGAGGTCGCGGCGACGACGAAGCTGCGCCCGCTCCTCCGCCGACCAACCGGCGGCGGCATCGTGCCGCACGACGCGGACTGGACTTACAGCGCCGTGTTTCCGCCGGGCCACGAATGGCATTTGCTCAAGGCCGAGGAAAGCTACCGGCGCATTCACGACTGGCTCCGGCTGGCATTCGCGGAATTGAAGGTGGAAACGGAACTCGCGCCGTGCTGCAAGAAAACTTTGCCGGGCCAATGTTTTGTCGGCTACGAAAAATTTGACCTGCTCTGGCGCGGTAAAAAAATCGCCGGCGCGGCGCAGCGCCGGAACAAGCTGGGACTGTTGATTCAAGGCTCCGTGCAGCCACCGCCGGTGCCGGTGCGCCGCGAAGATTTTGAAACGGCCATGTGCGGAGTTGCGGAAAAAAACTTTGGCGTGCGCTGGCGGGAATTCTCGCCGGAAACCGGCTGGCGTCGCGACGTGGAAAAACTGGCGGCGGAAAAGTATTCGTCGTCGGCCTACAATCAGAAACGGTGAAGAACATTGCCTCCGCGCGCCGGAGAGACTAACTTGCGCGCCACATGGTTCGGCTTGTTCTCTTCGACATTGACGGCACGCTTGTCCACACCGGGCATGCGGGCACCAAGGCGTTTGCGCAGACGTTCGCCCACATCTTCGGCCTCAGGCACGGCTCGGAAAAGATGAAGTTCGCCGGCCGCACGGACGTGAGCCTCGTGCGCGAATTTTTCAAGATCCACGGCGTGCCGGAATCGCGCGACAATTTTCAGCAGTTCTTCGAGAACTATGTTTTCTGGCTCGGACACATCCTCGGCCACAGCGTCGGCTGCGAATGTGCCGGCGTCCGGGATTTCATCGCGGAGCTGCTGGCGCTGCCGGAGCCGCCGATGCTCGGTTTGCTCACCGGCAACATCCAGCTCGGCGCGCAGATCAAGCTGAACCATTTCGGCTTGTGGGATTTTTTTGTGATGGGCGGCTTTGCCGACGACCACGAAGAGCGCAACCACATTGCCGTCGCCGCCCTCGCGCGCGGCCGGCGTGTGCTGAACCCGCATTTGCAGCCGCAGGAGGTGGTGGTTATCGGCGACACCCCGTTCGACGTTCGCTGTGGCAAATTCATCGGCGCGAAGACGTTGGCGGTGGCGACGGGCGGCTCCACGTTTGAGGAATTGCAGCCGCACGGTGCGGACTGGACGGTGCGCGACCTTTCGCAAATCCGCGCCCACGAGATTTGTCCGCGCTGATTTAGCAAAATAGGGTGTGTCTGGGCTAATCTGTGTCCAGCGGTAAGCCCGGCCATCCGCTAGATTGCCGGGGAAATGAAACGGAATTTATTGATTTTGGCGTCGGCCCTTTTGCTGGCCGGCGGAACAGCTTTTGCGGACGGCACGAACGATGTTTTCACCAAGCCGGCCTGGCTGACGGATTTGTCCGCCGGCGTCAAGGAAAGCTACGACGACAACGTGCTTTTGGTGGCGGACCGGAGTCCGGGCCTGAACGCGCAGTCGTCGTGGATCACCACGATTTCGCCGAAGGTGGGCTTCAATTTCGCGCCATTGCTGGGCACGCAAACAACCTTAAAGACGCTGTCGCTGGTCTATGCGCCGGATTTTAACATCTACCACGACGCCTCGTCGGAAAACTACAACGCGCACAAGCTGGCCAACGCCATCAAGGGCAAGACCGGTGACTTTTCCTTCTCGCTGGACAACGCTTTTCTGTTCAACGACGGCAGCAGCACGGCTCCGACCTACGCCTTGAGCCAGGACGCCACTCCCGCTCCGCTGAAGACACTCTATCAGGCGGACAAAAACCGCAGTTGCTACGCCACGGCGGGTCCGCGCGAGCGGCGGAAACAGATTCAGGATCGCTCCACGGTGGTTTTCCAATACGACGTGGGCAAGTTTTTCATCCGCCCGACCGCGTCGCTGTTGTATTACGACCTGATGACCGACTGGCACAACGGCTCGGTGACGCCATACAAGGGGTATCAAAACTACGTTGACCGCGCGGATGTGAACGGCGGGCTGGATCTGGGCTACAAGGTGACGGAAGGTTTGGCTGCCACCGTGGGCTACCGCTACGGGCATCAATACCAGCAAGCCCTGCCGTATTCGGACGACACCTTGAAGGTGAATGGCCAGCAGGCCCAATCTTCCGCCGACTACCAGCGCCTCCTGCTAGGCCTGGAAGGCAAGCCGTTGAAATGGCTGACGGTGAAGCTGGCGGGCGGACCGGAGTTCCGCGATTACAATTCCGCCGCGCCCGTCAACCACGATCATCCGGTGAATTATTACGGTGAAGCCGTTTTGACGGCGACCATCACCACCAACCAGAACGTGTCGTTCACCTACAAACACTGGCAATGGGTGTCCAGCACCGGCAAGCTGCCGTATGCGGACAATACCTATGCGCTGGCGTATCATGTGAACGCCACCCAGCAACTGGGATTGGATCTCGGCGCCAAATATCTTTTTGCCGACTACACCTGCGGTTCCACCAGTCTGACCGGCGGCACGGCCACCACCGCCGGCCAAAGCCAGCGCAACGATGCAATGTATTCGCTTTCGGCGGGCGTGAGCTATGCGTTCACCCGGCATTTTGGTGCCAGTTTGGGATACGCGTATGACCTCGGCCGCAACCAGCAGGCCGGCCTGCCCGTCAGCGGTTACGCCGGCTATCGCAACTTTGACCACCAGCTCGTCTCGCTGGGCGTCCAATATAAGTTCTGAAAATCAACCGAGGTTTGACCACGCGCTTTGAAAAAGCCTGAAGGCGTGAAAACCGTCACGCCGCGCAAATTTGCGGAACCGGTATCTGCCGTTTGAAAAAAAGATGATTGCTCGCATCTGATTTTCCCCGCATTGCCCGGCGTGGGATTTTCAGTTAGTTTCGCGGGCGTATGGCTTTTGATTCCTTCCGCGATTTCGTCAACGCCCTCGACCGGGCGGGCGAACTGAAACGCATTTCCCAGCCCGTCGCCACCGAACTCGAAATCACCGAGATCGCCGACCGCGAAATGAAATTGCCCGGCGGCGGCAAGGCGCTGCTGTTCGAGCAGCCCACCATCAACGGCGTCGTCTCGCCGTTTCCCGTGGCCATCAACACGCTCGGCTCCCACAAGCGCATGGCCCTGAGCATGGGCGCGGAGTCCGTGGATGAAGTCGCCAACGAACTCGGCGCGCTGATGAAGGCCAAGCCGCCGACCAGTTTCAAGGAAGCCATCAAACTGCTCTCGCTCGCGCTGGATTTGCGCCACGCCAAGCCGAAGACCGTGAAGAGCGGTTCGTGCAAAGACGTCATCCAAAAATTCGACGCGCCGGCATCTTCGAAGAGCTGGCCGCCTGCGCCGGATTGGCAGAAGGGCACCAATCCCAATCCGCCCACTCTCGCGAATCTTCCCATCCTCAAATGCTGGCCGCTCGACGGCGGCCGGTTTGTCACGCTCCCCTGCGTCGTCACACGCGACCCGGACACTGGCGAGCGCAACGTCGGCATGTATCGCATCCAGATTTACGACGACAAAACCACCGGCATGCACTGGCAATTGCAGAAAGTCGCCGCGCGCCATGGCCGTCGCTATTACGAAAAGGGCGAGCGCATGCCCGTCAGCATTTTCATTGGCGGCGACCCGATGTTTCCCTTCGCCGCCACCGCGCCACTGCCCGATGGTTTGGACGAATTTCTCCTCGCTGGTTATCTCCGCAAAAAATCCGTCGAGTTGGTGAAGTGCGAGACGAACGATCTGGAAGTTCCCGCCAACGCCGATTTCGTTATTGAAGGTTACATTGATCCGACCGAGCCGCTGCGCGAGGAAGGACCGTTCGGCGATCACACCGGCTATTACACGTTGCCCGAGCCGTATCCGGTGTTTCACGTCACCGCCATCACGCATCGCAAGGACGCGGTGTATCCGG
>CAYUGC010000076.1:0-15260 GCA_964444085.1 uncultured Bifidobacteriaceae bacterium
GGTTTCCGGCAGTTGCTCGATTGGATAACATGCGCCTCCGCCCAGATTAAGCAGGGGTTTGCCCTTTTTTGCCAGGCGTGCAAACACATCTTGCCAGATTGACCTAGCCCACTCACCATCCCGGCAGCCTTGCCATAAGATCGGTGTGCCACATTGAATAAGCACGTCACAGGATTCAAAGATGGTGAAGCCGAATCTGGGGAGAAAATCCCTCGCCAATACCCGCACCGGCTTGGTTAACCACCGCGGTTTGAATTGGTTTATTTGGTATTTATCAATCAGCCGGATGGGATGCCGGGGCGGGTAAACCTTGAGCGGATCATGTTTGTTGAGGGTGACCAGTTCCAATTTGTCCGCTGGCATCAGCCCGCGAATGCACCGCAAAATTCCCTCCCGAATAAAGTCGTCACCAATATTCGTGTTGATCGTTGTGAACAGCCCCAGCCTTCTCGTCTTCATTGCGCAAGATCAGGGACTTTGGGGACGGACTGCGCCCGCGCGTCGGCTTTGCGGATAAAAAGCCGGACCAGTTTTTCGAAATGGGGTTGGAAAAACGCCTCAGCCGCATCCCCTCCCACCGGAATCACATTGGGATACAGCGGACAGGTCTCAAGGATGCGGGGAACCTTCAATGCTTCGGCCACCGAATAGGGAAATGACTGATTCCCTATGAAAAAACTGGCGGATTGGATGCGGCGCGCCAGTTGCAAGAAATCCAGGCATTCCGCATGCCGGAGCTGGGGCAAAAGTTTCTGCATTTCCGCAAATTCATCGCGGGTTCCGATAAAGTCAATCGCCTTTGTGTCCCGCAGAAAGGCATAGCTGAGGTGGGGATTGCGGTAGCGGGTGCTGCGGGCCATGACGATTCTCGCGTCGGTCTTTGTCGGCGGCGGGTCGATTTCAAGCCATGGTTTGGATAAGTCGGCATTCGCCCCATGCAGCCAAAAATACCAGCGGGTAATGTCGCCATGGTCGGCCTTGATGTCAGGAATCTGGCGGAAAACATCCAAGTCGTATTGCACGAATTCGCCCTGATGGACTTGGACGGACGACAACCAGGGCTGGGATTCAAGCAGTGGTTTCAGCTTGCTGACCATTTCATCGGTCAAGCCAGACTTTCCCAGCGGGTGTTCGCGTTTGGACCAGCCGTTTACTGGAACCCCGGTCTTCAAGTATAGTTTTGCCGGCCGGCCGTTGCTCAATGCCTTTATGGCTGGCAATGCATAAATGACGTCGCCAGCGTTGCCGGAATGCTTGAAAGTTACCTCGTCGCCAAATTGCCCCGGCTGATGGAGAGAATTGTGAAATGCGTTGAAAATCCTTTCAGACTTGATGTTTTGCACCATCCGGTCAAGTTTGCCCACCTGCTTTCTGGAAATCAGTTTGAGCCTAAATCTGGATAATTTGTATTGGATCTTTTCCGCCTGCGAGTTCCAGCCTTGGTCTCGGTATGCCTGT
Source organism: uncultured Bifidobacteriaceae bacterium (assembly GCA_964444085.1). Taxonomy (GTDB): domain Bacteria; phylum Verrucomicrobiota; class Verrucomicrobiia; order Limisphaerales; family UBA11358; genus UBA11358. The sequence goes on from CAYUGC010000076.1 coordinate 1,459, forward strand.
TCGTTCACCCGCCCCAGCTGTCTCCTGACCGAAGCCATGGCCTGTGCCAGCAGTCCGGCGCGTAAATTATTGTCATTCTTCATATCTGCTAAAGGCAAAACACAGGCTTGATCCAAAAGTTTCTCCCCCGGGCGTTTGTTTAACCAAGGTTGGTCCGAAAAGCATTGAACTTGTTTTTCTCCTTCAAAATGGCGAGCAGAGCCGAGAGCAGCCAAGCGGCGGCGGCGTTTGGCGCTTCCAGCGTGAGTTCAAAGGTGTCGCGTTTGGACAGCGCCGCGCTGATCGAACCTTTCCCATTGCGCGCGTGGTATCCTGCCGGATTCAACACAGGTTTGATTTTTCCCCAGACGGCAAAATCTTCAACCGCCCGCAAGACGGGCGGCACGAATCGTTTTGCCGCATCAGGCTGTGGCGAGCCGGCGACAAATGTGTTTTCAGTCCCGTTGGAATGCAGCGTGATGATGCCGTCGAAGGACTGCGACATACATCCGCCTTCCAGCAGGCTCACTTCGGGGATCGGCGAGCCGCGCCCAAAATCTTCACTCAAGTTGAACCCCTGCCGAGTCAGGTGAGTGCCGTCCTCGTAACCTGTCGGATTGCACAGGGGGTAAAGCAACAGGCTGTAGCCACGGGCCAAATCTGGGACGGCTTCCAGCAGTTGCGCAAAAAAAATAAGTGCAAGAGTCCCTTCAAGCTCGTCGCCATGAAGACCCGCAAAAATAGCCAGCCGCACCGGCGCGTGGTCGCTTTCAGGACCGATGACTTCGTAGCTCGGCAATTCGTAACGCTCGCCATCAATTTCAAACGGGTTGGCACACCTGACCAAAAAATCGGGGGCACGAACTGCAATCTCATCCAGCGGGGACAGCAGTCTGGAGGCGGAGTCCCGGTGACTTATGGGGAAGGCAGCAGGCATCTCGCCACCGATGGCAGAAGATAGGCGGGCTGCCGGGTTCGTGGCATGCCTGATTGGCTGCTTTAAATGCACACTAATATAGTAGTTATTAGAATGTTAATTAAAATATTAAAATATCAGTAAATATAAGGCATATATATATCAAATAACGACAATGTCAATAGTGTATAATATCGCCATTTGTTTTGGTGTTGCGTCGCAGGTAGGCTTGTGAATGGCTGGTAAGGATCTGCTGAAATGGCAAGGTTTGCCCTTTTCAGAAATACGGTTAAGTTGCGCATATGGAAGAATTCGCCACCATTCAATGCCCGTTCTGCGGCCAGTCGTTCGTCGTGGCGATTGACCTGACGGTCGCGAGCCAGTGCTTCACCACCGACTGCGAGGTGTGCTGCCGGCCTTTCGAGGTGCGCGCGGAATGTGAGGACGGCGAGATCGTGAGCGTGGACGTCGCCGGCTGAGAGGCTGTCTGAAACTGGCGTGATCACCAAATCGTCCTCGTCCTCGAAATCCCAGAAAATTCCGAGGACGAGGATGAGAGCGACGACGAGGAGGAGTGTCCAAACTTCATTTTCAGACCGGCTGAAATCATTCCAAATCTTTGGCCGAGCCGAGTTGATCCTGGATCAGCTTCACGATGGCGCGGGCGCGGGTGATGGCGGTGTCCTGCGTCTCACCGAAAAAGGATTTCAGCCGCACGCGCACGGCACCGATGAAGTCGCCGTTGCGGTCGTGCAACGGCATGGTCACGACCACCACGCCTTTTTCCCGGCCAAAGAACAACGTGCCGTCCTTGATGGCACCGGCCTCAGCCTCCGTGCCTTCCTTGCCGATCTCCGCCGTGTCCATGCTGGCGATGACGCGCGGCGTGGCGTTGGCTTGCGCCGTGTAAATCCGCAGGCCGAGCAGGCGCGACTGCTTTTCGACGATCTGGTTCACGACAATCTGCGCGGTGGGAATGATGGGCGTGTACTCCACGCCGGCATCGGTGAAATACGCCACGGCGTCCGATTTTGTGCGAAACCCGACGAAGCCTTCCGCAAAAGTATTGTCGCCGAGCGCGGGCATGAGCGGCTTGCCGTCGTAGGAGATGTTGATCTGGTTGCCCTCGCAGGCCACGCCGAGCGAATGCCACACGCCCGCCGCCACGTTCGCGTCCGGGCCGATGGGGCTGGAGCGCTGGCCGTTCACAACCTTGTAAAAGCGCACGTTGTTGGCGAGCGCGTTGGCGCGGATGACATAGTAGTTCGAGGCGTTTTGATAGCGGAACACCACGCCCGCCATTTGTTCGGTGACGCCGCTGACGATTTTGAACCGCGTGTTGAACTTGAAATTCCGGAGCTTCTCGCCGGTGAAGATAAGCATGGGAAAATGCTCGTCGGTCAAATCCGCGCTCGTCTGGGCCAGCACGCCGTGGCGCGTGACATCGGGCGCCTTGTCGGTGAGCGGCGCGAGCAGCGGCGGCACTTCGTCCATCACGATCTGCCACGCGCCCGGCGCGCCGTCGCCTGCGAGCACGGCCTGGAAATTCGTCGGCGTCGCCCCCGCCGGCCAGTCGCTGAAGTTGAAGTGGGTTTCCGCCGCCGGGGCGGTGAACGCCAGCGCCGCCAGCAGCAGCCAGTTGAAGATACGCATCGCCGACAGCGTAACAAAGACCGGGGCCGTGGCAAAACAGTTTTGCCAAGCCGCGCTTTTTGCGGGACAGCCGGGAGGCATCCAAAAGCCAAACGGCGAACCGAACTGGTTCGCCGTTTCTTGTTTCAAAATAGCTTCACTTCATCTGCGCGAGAATCTGGTCCGTGATGGTTTTCACCGCCGCCTCGGCTTCGGGGGCGAGGCTCACGGAGGGGGCGCCGGGCCAATCCGCTGGTCGGCATCACTGGGTTTCCGAAATGGTGGGCCACCGGGCGGAAACGGCCTTTGAATTGATGACCAAGGCTTGAAACGTCCATTCTTCCCGAGGATTCAACAGGCGTTGGTAGTCGGTGGCCGTGCCGGCGGAAAGCTGGCTGGCGTCAAACAAACGGCACTCCAGCTTGACGCCAAAACGCTGGCGGTCAGCCAGGTTGCGCACCTTGCCGGTGACATAGACCAGCGAGCTATTCGTGGTTTTCTCCAGCCGAATGCCGCTGATGGAAAATTCATTGGTGATCACCTCATCGCCCGGCGGGCGGGCGGGCGACGGCGTGGCAGAAACCGGACGCGGTTTGGTTGTTGCCGGCAAAAGGGCGTTTTTATTTCCCCGCCGCGACCCAATGAGGGTGGCCACGACGGTTGCCAAACTCAGGGCGGCGATGGCCGCCAGCAGCAGCGGGCGGCGGAGCTTGGATTTGCGGGTCGGATGGCCGGGGACCAGCCGGGTGGGCTGGCCGCAGTGCGGGCACGCAATGGTTTCGCCGGCGGCGGTGGCGGGAAATTCCAGGTGGCCGGCGCACTGGCGGCATTCGCCCTTTACAAAATTACCGGTGGACATGGGTTGGGTTCGAGACGACAAATTAGGCGAAACCAACAGTCGGCCTAAATCGTCATATCAGCAAAAGCTATGAGTCCGGACGAAAATTTCAAGTCGGAACACGCGGTTCACCTCGAGGATCATTTTCTCACCCGCCGGCAGTTTCTCCAGCGCGCCGGCATGGGTTTCGGCGCGTTGAGTCTCGCGGCGCTGTTCGGCGAAGGCTTGTTTTCCAGCATCGCGCACGCGGAAGCCGAGGCGACGCTGCTGCCCAAGACGCCGCCGTTGCCGGCCAAGGCCAAGCATGTCGTCCACGTTTTCGCGCAAGGTGCGCCGTCGCATGTGGACACCTGGGATCCGAAGCCGGCGTTGACGCGGATGGACGGGCAGGAAATCCCCGGTCTGGACGGCGTCGCTATGGGATCGCCATTCAAGTTTTCTAAAAAGGGCCGGGCCGGCATCGAGGTCAGCGAAGTTTTTCCAGAAATGGGCAACATGGTGGATGATTTGTCCGTCATTCGCTCGTGCTACACTGATATTCCGGCGCACGAAGTCGCGACCATCATGATGAACACCGGCTCGCGCCTCGTTCGGCCGAGCCTCGGTTCGTGGGTGCTTTATGGTCTCGGCTCGGAAAATCAGAACATGCCCGGCTTCATTTCGCTGCGGCCCGGCGGCGCGCCGCCTGGCGGCACCTCGAACTGGCAGTCCGCTTTTCTGCCGGGCGTGTATCAGGGCGTCAGCATCAACACGAAAGTGCCGACGCTAAACCAGTTGATTGAAAACATCCGCAATCCGGTGACGCCGCTCGCGGAACAACGCCGCCAGCTCGACCTTGTTCACAAGCTGAACGAAATTCATTCGCAGAATTTACAAAAAGAGGCGCAGCTCGAATCGCGGCTGGAGGCGTTTGAAATGGCGTTCAAGATGCAGACCGAGGCGACGGACGCTTTCGATTTGAGCAAGGAACCGGCGAGCATCCGTGATTTGTATGGCCGCAGCGCGCAGGGAAATCAAATGCTCATCACGCGCCGGCTCATCGAGCGCGGCGTGCGCTTCGTGCAAGTCTGGGCCGGCGGCTGGGATCATCATCAGGATTTGGAGGAGCGTTTGCCGGAGCGTGCCAAGGACATTGACCAGCCGCTCGCGGCGTTCATCAAGGATTTGAAACAGCGCGGGCTGTTCGACGAAACGCTCATCGTCTGGGGCGGCGAATTTGGCCGCAGGCCGACGCGCGACCGCAACGGCGGCGACAATCCCGGCCGCGACCACAACGCGAAGGCGTTCACGACGATCCTCGCCGGTGGCGGCACCCGCGGCGGGATTGTCTACGGCAAGACGGACGAATTCGGCAATGCGGCGATTGAAGATAAAGTCCACGTCCACGACCTGCATGCGACGATTCTGGCGCTGCTCGGCTTCGACCACAAAAAGCTGACTTACCGTTACAACGGCCGTGATTTCCGTCTGACGGAAACCTATGGCGAAATCATCAAGCCGGTTATCGCATGAAATATTTTCCGCTGCTGATGATTTGGCTGCTCGCGAATTTCAGTCGCGCGATTGCGCAAGAATTGACGCCGGCGCAGACGGACTTTTTTGAAAACCATGTCCGGCCGATTCTGACCGACAAGTGCTACAAGTGCCACAGCACGCTGGCCGAGCACATCAAAGGCGGGCTGATGCTGGACAGTCGCGAGGCGCTGCTCAAGGGCGGAGACTCCGGCAAGGTGATTGTTCCCGGCGATCCTGAAAACAGTTTGCTCATCAAGGCGATTCGTTATGACGACCCCGATTTGCAGATGCCGAAGGACAAAAAACTCGCCGACGATGAAATCGCCGCACTGGAAAAATGGGTGAAAATGGGCGCGCCTGATCCGCGCGCCGCCACCGCCGATCAGCGGAAATGGACGGACAACAAAACCAACCACTGGGCGTGGCAGCCAATCAAGCGTGTGGCGATTCCTGAAGCCAGTGATCCCGGCTGGTGCCAGACGCCGGTGGATAATTTCATTCTCGCGAAACTCGACGAAAATGGTTTGAAACCCAATCCGCCGACGGACAAGCGCACGCTGATTCGCCGAGCGACGTTTGATTTGATCGGCCTGCCGCCGACGCCGGAGGAGGTTCAGGATTTTATCAACGACAATTCACCGGACGCGTTTGCCAAGGTGGTTGACCGGCTGCTCGCTTCGCCGCACTACGGCGAACGCTGGGGCCGGCACTGGCTCGACGTGGCGCGTTATAGCGACACCAAAGGCCAGCCGCGCCGAAACACCGAGGATAACTTGAATCCGTTTGCGTGGACCTACCGTGACTATGTCATCCGCAGCTTCAACGAGGACAAGCCTTACAATAAATTTATTCTGGAGCAGATCGCCGCCGACCGGCTGCCGGCGACCAGATACAACCCGGTGAACCTCGCCGCGCTCGGTTTTCTTACCACCGGCGATCATTTCATGGGCATGCAGAACGACATCCTTAACGACCGGATTGACGTGGTGACCAAGGGTTTTCTGGCGTTGACGGTGACGTGCGCGCGCTGCCACGACCACAAGTTCGACCCGATTCCACAGAAGGATTATTATTCGCTGCGCGGAATTTTTGATAGTTGTGTGGAGCCGAAAGTCGAGCCGGTCATCGGCAAAATCAAAGATTCACTCGCCTATCAAAACTACGCCCGCCAGCGTAACCAACTGGCCAGCCAGGAATTTGAACTGGAGTCCAGCCTGCCCAAGTTGCGCAAGGCAGGCAACAAGGACGGTTTCAAAATGGCGCAACGCGATTTGCGCGAGACGGAGCACGCCATCACGCAACTGGAGCTGACCAATCCCGCCGCCCCGCCCCGGGCGATGGTTTTGGAGGATGCGATGAAGGGCCACGATTCGCCGGTCTTCATTCGCGGCGAGGCCGGCAACCGCGGCGAAATGGTGCCGCGCCGGTTTTTGCAGATATTGTCCGCGCCGAACCGTCCGGTTTTCACCAACGGCAGCGGCCGGTTGGAACTGGCGCTGGGCATCGCCAGCCCGAACAACCCGCTGACCCCGCGCGTGATGATCAACCGCATCTGGGAGCATCATTTTGGCGCGGGCTTTGTGCCGACGCCGGACGATTTCGGCATGATGTCCGAACCGCCGAGCCATCCGGCGCTGCTGGATTATCTGGCGATGAATTTCATGACGAACGGCTGGAGCGTGAAAAAAATCCACCGCCTCATCCTGCTGTCCAGCGCGTACCAGGAAAGCAGCGCGGACAACGCGCGCTACGCGCAGGCCGATCCCGGCAACCGGCTGCTCTGGCGCGCGAACCTGCGCCGGCTGGAGTTCGAGCCGCTGCGGGATTCGCTCCTCGCCATCGGCGGAATGCTGGACACGAATCTTTATGGCAAACCGGTGGACCTGCGGCAGCATCCCGAATCCAGCCGCCGCACGGTTTATGATTTTGTGGACCGGGCGAACATTTCCGATGTGTTGATCAATTTTGATTTTGCCACGCCGGACATGGTCACAGGCCTTCGCCACACGACCATCGTGCCGCAACAGGCGCTGTTCCTGATGAACAGTCCGCTCGTGATTGACCTCGCGCGCCGGCTCGTGGCGCTGCCCGATTTCGTGCTGTTGGCCGATGACACCGCGCGGCTGCAATTTCTCTACGAGCGCATTTACCAGCGGCTGCCCGAACCGGAGGAGGTGCAGCTCGGCCTGGAATTCGTGAACCAGGTGCCGTTGCGCGATGAAAATGCAATGGCATCAACGTCCGTATCCATCGAGGGAAAAAAAGGTCTGGCCAAGAAGAATCGTCCGGCATCGCCGGCAAACAAGCTGCGCGTCCCACTGACCTCATGGCAGGAATATGCGCAGGCGCTGTTGCAGGCCAACGAGACTTCCTTTGTGAATTGACCGGCTGAACGGCTCAAACAAAACCGCCGCCATGGCAATGGCGGCGGTTTCTTAATAAACAGAGCGAACTATCACTTCATCTGCGCGAGAATCTGGTCCGTGATGGCTTTCACCGCCGCCTCGGCTTCGGGGTCGAGGCCCACGGTGGGTTCGCTGGAGGTGTTTGTCTGGCAGGTTGCGCCCGGACGCCAGTCGCCGCTGTCGCACAGTTCGCATTCCTTCAGGCCGTGGCGCGGATCTACGAACCCGAGGCTCTTCTTGATGTTGAGAATCTCCTTCATCTGCGGGCCGGTGAAGGTGTTGATCGGCTTGCCGAGCTGGCCGGCCACCACGATGGTGCGGCAGTAGGCTTCCACGATTTCCATGCGCCAGTAGGCTTCCTCGATGTTGTTGTGGCTCCAGGTCACGACGCCGTGATTGGCCATGAGAATGGTGTTGTAGTCGTCGGTCATGTCCGCGACGAGCTTGCCCATTTCCGGCGAACCGGGCGTGCGATACGGTGCCACGCCGACGGAGCAGAACACTTCATATTCCGGCAACATGCACGTGGGCGGCGCTTCCCCGACGATGGCGAACGCCGTCGCGTAAGGCGGATGACAATGGCAGGTGGCGACGGCCTTGGGCTGCTTCTTCATCATCTGCAAGTGCATCAAAATTTCGCTGGTGCGTTTCTTGGTGCCGAGCAACTGGTTGCCCTCGAAGTCCACCAGGCACATGTCGGACGGCTGGAGCGAACCTTTGCTGACGAGCGTGGGCGTGCAGATCGCGATGTCTTCGCCGACGCGGATGGCCATGTTGCCGCCGTTGCCGTCCACATATTCGCGCTGCCAGAGGCGCTTGCCCATCGCGCAAATCTGTTCCTTCAGGTTGTTCGCATAAGGGGAATTGAAAAATGCTTCCAACTCCGACTTCGGCGACTTGGAGGTCAGCTTCTTGGTCGGCGGCGAAAGCTTGTCGACACTGGCGGGCACAGCGGCGACCGCGCCGGTGGCGATGGCACGCGCGCCGTTGGTCTCGATGTCCTGCAAAAGTTCACGCGCGGACGGCGTGACGATGGCGTCGGCGGGGATGTTGACTCCCTGACCGCTGCGGATCATTTCCTGAATGTCTCGAACACTGATAACTTGGCTCATAAATTTCTTTCGTCGTAGCGGCGACTCGGTAGAGCGCCGCAAATAATACTTTCAGTCAGCGGCGGTCTGCCGACACGCCGCTACAAAAACCTCAAATCATCCCTTCCACGGGTTGTAAAACATTTCATCCACCAGCGCGCAGTTGATCGCGTCAATCGGTGGGGACACCTCGAACGGCTGCGCGGCTTCCGCGCCTTCTTCGTAACCGATCACGTCGCCCACGCCGCCGCCGATGTCGTCATACACGACGAGGCTCGGGTCGGTGCCCATACTCGGCTTGGCGTCAAGGCCCTGGCCGTATTGCGCGCGGCTCAACGGACTGACGACGAGGAAACGTCCGCCCTTCAGCAAATCAACCGATTTGCTCAACGTGACGCGGCCGATGACGGTGCCGAGTTTCAAATTCTCACTCCCGGTTCATGTTCATCCACGATGCCGGTGACGAGCCAGCGCACGGGACTCTTGTCCACGCCCACCGCCTTGCGCGCCGCCTTGCCGTCCGATGAAATCACCACCTCTTGGTGCATCCCCGCGCCATGCGAATCAATCGCGATGATCGGCGCGCCCTCGGCTTCGCCGCCCTTGCCGATCGGCTGGCAGATCACCAAGCGCCACGCATCGAAACTCGGATGTTTCCGAGTCGCCACGATGTTGCCTTCGACGCGGGCAAGTAACATGGTTCAATAAATCCGCAGATTATCCACCATCACGCAGCGGCGGACGCGCGTGAACGTGCGCGGATTCGTGATGCCTTCGCCCGTCGGTGTGGCGATCGAAAAACTCAAATAGCCTTCGCCGCCCAAGCCGAGGCCGCAAGGCGAGGCACCGTTTTTGACGAACAGTGTCGTGTCCAGCGCACGCGCCATGGCGGTGATGGTTTCCACGTCGTGCGAGTGGATGATGGCGGTGTGCTTGTAATTGTGTTCGGATTGCAGCGACAGCGCGATGCCTTCCTCGACGCTTTTCACGCGCACGATTGGAATCATGGGCATCATCTGCTCTTCCTGCACGAACGGATGCATCGCATCGGTTTCGCCGAAGAGCAACTGCGTGCCGGAAGGAATGTTGATGCCGGCCGCTTGCGCCAGAACCGAAGTATCCTTGCCGATGAAATCCTTGTTCGTGTGAGCGTGCGCACAACCGCCGCCCTGACCGGGCGTGATGGTGAACGCCGCCTTCGTAAGCTTTTCCAACTGCGACGAATTCAGTTTCACCGCGCCGTTTTCACTCATGCGCTGCATCAGCTTGTCCGCGACGTGGTCGAGGACGAAAACCTGTTTCTCACCGATGCATAGCAGGTTGTTGTCGAAGGCCGCGCCGGAAATGATCGCCTTCGCCGCGCGGGTCGGGCAGCAAGTGTCGTCAACAAAGACGGGCGGATTGCCGGGGCCGGCGCAGATGGCGCGCTTGCCGGTCTGCATCGCGGCTTTCACCACCATCGGTCCGCCGGTGACGAGCAGCAGGCGGGTGAATTCGTTTTTGCACAGCGCGTTGAATGAATCGAGCGACGGCTTCTCAATGATGCAAGCAATGTTCTCAATGCCGGTCTCGCGGTAAATCGCCTCGTTGTAAGCACGCACGGCGACGGCGGCGCATTTCGCCGCGCTCGGATGCGCATTGAACACAACGGAATTGCCGGCGGCGCAGATGTTCACGATATTGCCGCTCAACGTGGGAATCGAGTGCGTGCTGGGCGTGATCGCGCCGACGACGCCGAACGGCGTGTATTCTTCCAGCGTGATGCCGTGGTCGCCGCTGCGGGCGTCGGGGCGGAGCCAGTCCACGCCGGGCACGAGTTTGATCAATCCCAGCTTGGCGATTTTGTGATCGAGCCGGCCGATCTTGGTCTCTTCAAATTCAATCTTGCCCCATTGCTCGGCGTTTTTCTCGGCGAGCGCCTTGACGATCTCTTCAATCTTGCGGCGGGCGGCAACGCCTTTTTCCTTCAACTGCAAAAACGCTTCCTGCGCCGCTTCACAGGCTTCTTCTGCCGTGGCGAACACGCCAAACTTGCCGCGCAAAGCAGGATTCGCGGAAGATTTCTTCACGCTGCAACCGCATGATTCTGACTTTGGCGCGGGTGTCGGAGCAGGGGAAGGTTTGCTGGTGGTGGTGGTGGCGCCGTTGCCCAAACGGCCCAGCACTTCGGCCACCACGTCACGGATCAAAGTTTCATTCACGGCGCTCATAGTTCAATCAACGGTTCTTTGCGCTAAAAATTTCTTTTCCAAAAACATCCACGCTGTCCACGAGGCCGATGATGACGGCGTCCACCGGCGCGTCCTTCATGCAGGGCGCAAGGCGCGCGGAACTGCCCTGGCAAAACAAAACCAGCTCGCCTTCGCCGGCACCGAGCGCGTCCACGGCCACGATGGTGTTGGCCCCCGGACGAAATTTCGTCGGGTCTTTTTCGTCCACGAGCTGCGGGCGGAGCAGCAGGAGTTTGCGGCCCGACATGTTCGGGTCTTTCTTCGTGGCAACCACCGTGCCTTCGACTTTGGCGAGGAACATAGTTTTAATTTGGTAGCGGCGTCTCGGAAGAGCGCCGCCAACTGGCTTTCTTTATAAAATGCGGCGCTCTGCCGAGACGCCGCTACGATTACTTCTTTTTGGGCAACACCGCTTCCACATCCGCGTGCGGACGAGCGATGACGTGCACGCTGACCAATTCGCCTTTGATGGCTTTGATGGCCTGCGCGCCGGCGTCGGTGGCGGCCTTGACGGCGGCGACATCGCCGACCACGCACGCGGTGACGAGCGCGTTGCCGACCTGGGTCATGGGGCCGACGAGTTCGACGTTCGCCGCCTTGAGCATGGCGTCCGTGCCCTCGACGAGAGCCACGAGTCCGCGCGTTTCAATGAGTCCGATTGCTTGTGCCATAATTTTTATTTGGTTGATGGTTGAGAGTTGTTCGTTAAATCAATTTTTCTTCGTTTCGAGAAATCTTTTGGTTTCGCGCGCCACGACGAGTTCCTCGTTCGTGGGAATCACGAAAATCTTCACCGCCGAATCCGCCGCGCTGATGACGGCTTCGGTCGCACGCGTGGAATTGTTTATTTCCGCGTCCAGCTTGATGCCGAGGTTTTCCAGGCTCGCGCAAATGGCGGCGCGCAATTCCGCGCGGTTCTCGCCGATGCCGGCGGTGAACACGATGGCGTCTGCGCCGTTCAATTGTAAATAGTAACTGCCGATCCAGTGCCGCGCACTGGCGACGTAGGCATCCAGCGCGAGCTTCGCCTTGGCGTCGCCTTTCTTCGCCGCTTCGTCAATGTCACGGATGTCGTTGGAGATGCCGCTCAAACCTTTCAGTCCGCCTTCTTTCGTGAGCTGGCGTTGCGCTTCTTCCACGCTGATGCCGAGCATTTTCACCGCGTAGGGCAGGGCTTCGGCGTCGAGATCGCCAACGCGGTTGTTCTGCGGCAAACCGGATTGCGGGCTTAGGCCCATGCTCGTGCCGATGGACGCGCCGTTCAAAATGCCCGTCACACTCGAACTGCCGCCGAGGTGGCAGGAGATCACGCGCAGCGGCGCGCCGGAAATTTTCGCCGCGCCGTTGTTGACGTAAAGCTGGCGGGCGCGTTCCGCCACGTCGGGACGGCAGAGTAATTCCGCCGAGCGCTCGGCGATGAACTTGTGGCTCGCGCCGTGAAACCCCCAGCGGCGTACGCCGATGTCCAACCACGCCTGCGGCACCGCATAACGCTGCGACGCCTCGGGCGCGAACTGGTGAAATGCTGTTTCAAACAGCGCGATCAGCGGCACGCCGGGCATCCGCTGCGCGAACAGCTTGATGCCGGTGATGTAAGGCGGATTGTGCGCGGGCGCGAGGCCGTTGTAATCGGTCATCGCCTGCAGCACGCGTTCGTCCAGCCGCACGCAGCCGGTGACGTTTTTGGCGATGACGGTCTTGAAACCGACGGCGCTCAATTCGCTTTCGCTGGCGATGGCGTTGGCCTTCTTCAGCTCGGCGAGGCAGTCCTCGATCGCCTTGGGATAATCGGTAACGCGCTCAAAGCCGCCTTTGTGCAAAAGGCGCTCGGCGTTGTTCGAGCAGTCGAACAACCGCCACTTGAGCGAGGTCGAACCGATATTGGCGACGAGAATCTTCATGTTTACGATTTGCGATATACGATTTACGAGTTTATTGGCGTGCGAATTTTTTCTTCGGCGCGTAAATCGTAAATCGTCATTCGTAAATCATTCCAGCCATTTGCCGAGGCCGCTCAGATCTTGATGCGGACGCGGAATCACCTGGACGGCGACCACGGCGCCCACTTGGGCGGCGGCGGCGGCGCCGGAATCGGTGGCCGCCTTGACGGCGGCGACATCGCCACGGAAAAACACGGTGACGTAGCCACTGCCGACTTTTTCCCAGCCGGTGATGGTGACGTTCGCGGACTTGAGCGCGGCGTCAGCGGCTTCCACGGCGGCGCAGAAACCTTTGCATTCAATCATTCCAACAGCTTGTTTTGACATATTCGTTAAGAGTTAAGGTGATGGTTGATTATTTCTTGGCGACGACCCCGTTGCCGATGAAGGCGGCGAGGAGTTCCTCGTGCGGGCGGGCGATGATGTGCGAGCCGACGAGTTCGCCGACCTTGGCGGCGGCCTTCGCGCCGGCGTCCACGGCGGCTTTGACGCTGCCGATGTCGCCCTGGGCGATGACGGTGATGAGGCCGCCGCCGATGGCGACGGTTTTGACCAACGTGACGTTGGCGGCCTTGACCATGGCGTCGCTGGCTTCCACGCTGCCGACGTAGCCCTTGGTTTCAATCATTCCTATTGCTTCGTTCATAATGTGTTTTGGTTATTGGTTGAGAGTTGCGAGAAATTTATTTGATCAATTCGACCGGCGTGTGGGGTTCGAGGTTGCAGGCATTACCCTCGTCCGTATCAATGTGAACTTCCAGTTTGAAGCTTGGATCCACGCGCACCAGCAATTGCTCCAGCGTGAGGGCGCAGGGGCCGCCGATTTTCAACTTCATGTGGTCGCCGGCTTTGACGCCGTAAAATTCCGCATCGGTCGGATGCATGTGAACGTGGCGTTTGGCGCGGATAACACCTTGCGGCATTTCAAAAAATCCCGCCGGGCCCATCAACATGCAGCCGGGCGTGTCCTTGATGTCGCCGGAACTGCGCAGGGGGATTTCAAAGCCGAGCGCCACGGCGTCGGTGTAGGCGAGCTCGATCTGGTTGAGATTGCGGCACGGGCCGAGGATGCGGAGATTGGAAATCACCCGGCTGCGCGGTCCGATGAGCGTGACCGTTTCCTTGGCGGCGAACTGGCCGTCCATGTAGAGCCACTTGTGAACGGAGAGCTTCGCGCCTTTGCCAAAAAGAGTTTCAACCGCTTCCGGCGTGAGATGGCAGTGACGCGCGCTGACGTTGACGACGAGCGGACTTT
>CAYUGC010000077.1:0-14966 GCA_964444085.1 uncultured Bifidobacteriaceae bacterium
GCATGGTGTTCTCGCTGATGCTCATCGCGCCGAGCTGGGGCGGCATGTTGAACGGTTTGCTCACGCTGCGCGGCGCCTGGGACAAAGTCCGGTCGGACCCCATGCTGAAATTCATGGTGGCCGCCGTCACGGCTTACGGCATGGCAACGCTCGAAGGCCCGCTGATGTCCATCAAATCGGTCAACGGCCTGACGCATTACACCGACTGGACGATTGCCCACGCGCACGGCGGCGCGCTCGGCTGGAACGGCTTCCTGACGTTCTCGATGTTGTATTATCTGTTCCCGAAGCTTTACAACACCAAGCTCTGGTCGAACAAGCTGGCGAACTATCACTTCTGGCTCGGCATGCTGGGCATGGTGTTTTACATCATCCCGATTTACGTCGCCGGCGTCACGGAAGGGCTGATGTGGAAACAGTTCAACAAGGACGGCTTCCTGCAATATCCGAACTTCCTGGAAACCATCGTGCAGGTGGTGCCAATGTTCAAGCTCCGCGCGGTCGGCGGCACGCTTTACATCGTCGGCACGCTGCTGATGGCTTACAACCTCTACAAGACCGCGAAGGCCGGCAAGTTTGAGCCGGACACCGAGGCGCAGGCCGCGCCGATTGAAAAGGCGCCCGCAGCGCACGGCAAGTCAACCTTCCATCGGATGCTCGAAGGCAAGCCAATGTTCTTCACCGCGCTCGCCGTCGTGGCGGTGCTCATCGGCGGCCTGGTGGAAATCATCCCGATGTTCCTCATCAAGGCAAACGTCCCGACCATCGCCAGCGTGAAACCCTACTCGCCGCTGGAAGTGCTCGGCCGCGATATCTACATCCGCGAAGGCTGCCTCGGCTGCCATTCGCAGATGATCCGTCCGTTCCGTTCCGAGACCGAGCGCTACGGCGAATATTCCAAGGCCGGCGAATATGTCTATGACCATCCGTTCCTGTGGGGCTCCGAGCGCAAAGGCCCGGATCTCGCGCGCGAAGGCGGGCGCTATCCCGACGCGTGGCATTTCAACCACATGGACGACCCGCGCTCGACCTCGCCCGGTTCCATCATGCCGCGCTATTCGTGGCTGCTGACGCAGAAGCTGGACAAGGAATCGCTGCCCGCGCGGCTCGGCGCATTGCGCCGGGTCGGCGTGCCGTATCCCGCCGGCTACGAAAACGGCCCGGCGCAGAAAGACTTCGATGAACAGGCCGCGAAGGTGGTGGCGAACCTGAAACAGGGTTCGGTCACCTGCGACGCGGACAAGGAAATCATCGGCCTCATCGCTTATCTGCAACGCCTCGGCACGGACATCAAGTCCGCGCCGCCAACCGCGCCCGTGATCAGCGCCGCCAAATAATCAACCGGAGAAAAATATGGAAAAAGAAATTCTCTCGCGCATCGACGGCATCAACATTTACGGCATCGTCTCGATCAGCATCTTTTTCAGCTTCTTCACCGGGATGCTCATCTGGGCGTTCCTGCGGAAGCCAAGTTACCTGACCCGGATGAGCGCGCTGCCGCTGGACGGCGGCGAGGTCAACTCCAACGAAAAAATTCAATCCTGAAAACTATGAGCAACGATCCCAAAGAACCTTTGCTGCTCGACCACGACTACGACGGCATCCAGGAATTCGACAACCAACTGCCGCGCTGGTGGGTCTGGCTGTTTTACATCACCATCATCTTCGCGGCGGTTTACATGGTTTACTACCACGTCACCCGCACCGGCGACCTGTCGGCTGCCGAATATGACCGGGAGATGAAGGCCGGCGCGGCCCTCAAGGCCGCCGCGATGGGCAACTTCGAGTCTTCCCTCGCCTCGCTCAAGCCCGCCACCGACGCCGTGCTGCTCGAAGGCGGCCGGCAGACCTATGCCAAGTTCTGCGCCCCGTGCCATCGCGTGGATGGCGGCGGCCTCGTCGGCCCGAACCTCACGGACGACTACTGGATTCACGGCAGCAATTATGTGGACACCGTGAAAGTCATCTGGGACGGCGTGCCGGCCAAGGGCATGATCACCTGGAAAACCGTCTTGAAGCCGGGTGAAATCCAGGCGGTCGCCAGCTACATCTACACGCTGCGCGGCGCGAAATTGCAGTCGCCCGGCAAGGTGCCCGAGAATCTGGCTCCGGCCAAGCCCGCCGGACCGAGCAGCTTTGAATAAAGCCGCCGGAACGACTGTGATCACCCCTCGGCGTCAGCTTTTGCTATGGCAAAAGCTTGAGCCGATAGTAACAGGAAGGTCGCCCGGCCACCGCTTGCGAGATGTTTATGATTCCACCGGTGCCAGCCACAGGCTGCAGATCGGTCCACTGCGTGTCACTCAGCGAGACCTTGTATTGCACAATATACGACCCCCCGGTCTGGCTCATGAATGACCAGCTAAAGTTGCCGTTGCTTAAACGCGGCTGAGGAATTCCGCTCCCGCCAATGATGAGCGGTGTCGGCTGGCTGGAAGGTCCGGAACAAGTGGCCAGAGCGGTGACCAGACGGCCTTGGCAGACATCCGCACCACTCGCCGTCACCGTGTTGGTTATGGCGCCGGCCGCGATGTTGATGCTGAAGGTCGTGTAGTTGTTGGTGGTAAAGCTCGTCACGGTGTTGGTGCCGAAGCTCGTTACGCTATTCGTGCTGAAGCTGGTCACCGTGTTCGTGGTGAAGCTCGCCAGCGTGTTCGTGCTGAAGCTCGTTACGCCGTTGGTGCTGAAACTCGTCACGGTGTTGGTGGTAAAACTCGTCACGGTATTGGTGTTGAAGGTTGTCACCGCGTTGGTATTCAAGGTCGTGACGGTGTTAGTGATATAGGTGGTTTCAATACAGCCCGCTTTCGGCGTTCCGCGCAGGTAGTAGAACAGGTTGGGCCCGTAGAGCACGTCCGTGGGCGTAAAGGTCAATTCATTGACGTTCGTGCCCGCCAGAAAACGGTCGGTAACGTTTCCACTGATCAGGCCCGTGACAAAGATGGTGCCAAAGGTGGAATTGCCGAGACTGTCATGGCGGAGGTAGTAGAAATTGTCGGCCCCATAGCCTACATCCGTGGCCGTAAAGACCAACGCATCCACATTCGCGCCGATGATGAAGCGATCAGTAACCGGCCCGCCTTGAGCCGGATCAATCGTCCCGAAAATGGAATTGCAGTTGGTGTCGCGGCGGACGTAATAAAACAGGTTGGCCCCATAGCCCACGTCCGTGGCGGCAAAGGTCAGGGCAACAAAATTGTTGCCCACGACCTTTTCGTCGGTCGTAACCCCCACGACCCCGCCCGGCGTGATGGTGCCGAAAATCGAGGAACCGCTGGCGTCGTGCCGGAGGTAATAGAAGATGATTGGCCCATAGCCCACATCCGGGGCCGCATAAGTCAGGGCATCGAAATCATATTGCGGGAGGGTGAAACGGTCGGCAATGGTTCCGGTGATGCCAGTGGGCGCGATGGTGTCAAAGAAATTGGCATTGCCGCCGCCGTCATGTCGGATGGAGTAAAACTTGGTCGCGGCATAACCATGGTCCGAGTCCGAATACGTCAAGCCATGAAAGTCGGGACCAACCGGGAAGCGGTCGGTGATCGTCCCCACGCTCCCGGCGGGGAAGATCGTTCCGAAGGTGGCCGCCACGGCGTTAGTCGAAACCATCCCCGTGATGTTGGTAGTGACCGTGACCGTGACGTTCGTCGTGACTACGAAAACCACGTTAGTGGTGAGGACGTCGGTGGTGTTCGTCAGGACGACGTCGGTTGTGTTCGTGGTCACTATGAACACCAAGTTAGTGGTGATGACGTCCGATATGTTCGTCGTGACGACGCCCACCGTGTTGGTCGTGATCAGGATCACCAAGTTGGTGGTTATGAAGTCGGCGGTGTTCGTTGTGATCAGGCTGACGGAATTGGTCGTTATGTTGGTGACACAAGGAATGATGTAAGCGCCGGCGAAAATCGCCGAGCCGCCCGGGGCCAGGGCAATTGGACCTAACAACAAGGTGTTGTCGCTGGGCTGGCTGCTGAGCACAAAGACATTCGTTAAAGTCACATTGCCCGTGTTGGTGACCGCGCCGCTAAAACCAACCAGGCCGCAGTCCGTCGGGCAGTCCACCGCGACCGCCAGCCCGGGGGTCGTCCCCGGACAAGGCAATTCGATGATGTAGATTTGATTGGGCACCGGCCAGGTCAGGGCGACCACTCCCGCCACTTTGTCGCCCGGTTGGGGGCACCAGGCTGGCGCATTTGAAATCGTATCATTGATCAACTGAATGACCGCCGGCTGAGTTACCAAGACCGGGCCGCCCACGAAGTGCCAGATGGCCTTTTGAACGTCCCAATAATCATATCCGGCGCGATGATTCAAAAGGTAATTCACTTCCTGCCAAACCTGCGGGCCGACCAACGAGTTGGTATTCGGGGTGGCCAATGCAAGAAACTGGTTCAGATTCGGATCGGTGCTGGCATAAACGCTTCCGGAATACCCGTAGCCTTGAATTCCGGGCTGCAGCGTGGTTTCCGAATCGGCGCACCAACTGGCATAGACTCCCGGCACCACCGCGCCGTTGGGGCCCACGGTTATCTTAAAGAAACTATCGCTGATCGCCGGCGGCAAGGACCACGCCAGGGTGAAGTCAATCAAGTTGTTGGGCGCCGCCGGCAAACCCACCGGGCAGCACTCGCAAGTCGCCTGGGCGTTGGCCCGGGTCACTGGCATCAGGCAGGACAAAGTGGCAAGCAAGGCCACGGCGGCCAATTGAGGCAATGATTTGGAATTCATAATAGGTGGAACTTTCTTCTTATTGACTTTGTTTAACTTGATTTAACATGGTTTGACTTTTAACTGGAAAAGTCTAAAGCGCTATAAGGTGTTCACCCCTCAAGTGTTGCTAGCGGTTCATTGGGCAAAATTAGGCCAGGGCTGGACAGGGGCTGCCGAAATTATTATTTTATGCGGGTGAAGGAATTCACATCGCCCAAAGAAAAGTCCGAGTCTTCCGTCAAGGACATTGACTGGTCAGACTATCGCGATCACCTCGGCACCGCTGACCGCAACGGGCACCGGCGGTGGATGTATCCGCGCCAGGTGGACGGGAAATTCTTCCGCTGGCGGACGTGGTTCAGCTGGCTGCTGCTGTTCATCATGTTCGCCGGGCCGTTCATCACCATCGGTGGCAATCCTCTCCTGTTGCTGAACATTCCCGAGCGCAAGTTCGTCGTGCTCGGCCAGATTTTCTGGCCGCAGGACATGATCATCTTCGCCGTGGCCGTGCTGCTGTTCGTGGTGAGCATCCTGATCTTCACGACCGCCTTTGGCCGGCTCTGGTGCGGCTGGGCCTGCCCGCAGACCGTGATGATGGAAATGGTCTTCCGCAAGATCGAATACCTCATCGAAGGCGACGCGCCCAGCCAGCGCGAATTGAATCGCGCGCCGTGGAGCGCGGGTAAAATCATCAGGAAGTTTTCCAAGCACGCCATTTTCTTTGTGCTCTCGTTCCTCGTCGGCAACGTCCTCCTGAGCTACATCATCGGCTGGCAGGCGCTTTACCAGATCGTCACCGCACCGCCCGCGCAGCACGCCACCGGGCTGGCGTTCATGGTTGCGTTCGCGCTGTTGTTCTACGGCATCTTCGCGCGCTTCCGCGAGCAGGCCTGCACGTTCATCTGCCCCTATGGCCGGCTGCAATCGCTGCTGCTGGATGAAAACTCCATCGTCGTCGCCTACGATTACAAGCGCGGCGAAAAGCGCGGCCTCCTCAAGCGCGCCCAGTCCTTCGTCCAGCGCCGCTTGGCCGGCCTCGGCGACTGCGTGGCCTGCCACCAATGCGTCACCGTCTGCCCGACGGGCATTGATATCCGCAACGGCACGCAGATGGAATGCGTGCACTGCACCGCCTGCATGGACGCCTGCGACAACGTGATGAAAAAGATCGGCTCGCCCGCCGGCCTCATCCGCTACGCTTCGCTCAATGGCATCGAGCGTGGTGAACGTTTGAAAGTCACGCCGCGCCTCGCGGCCTACACGGTGGTGCTGCTCGCGCTGGCGACGGCGCTGGCGCTGATGATTTTCACCCGCGCCGACGTGGAGGCCACGCTGTTGCGCGTGCCCGGCTCGCTGTTTCAAAAAATGCCGGACGGTCACTTCAGCAACCTCTACACCGTGCGCGTGGTCAACAAAACCTCGCGCGACCTGCCGGTGGAGCTGCATCTCGAAAACCTGCCCGGCCACGTCCTCGTGATGGGCGAGGGGAAGATCGTCGTGCCGGCGCAAAAGCTGGTGGAAGATTCCATCCTCATTGAAATTGATCCCGAAGCCATGCGTTATGGCACCACGCAGGTGACCGTCGGCGTGTATTCTGGCGGCCGGCAGTTGCAGGCCATCAAGACGGCCTTCATCGGCCCGCGCCAATAAATCATGAAACCGAACCGCAACCTCTGGCCGTGGGGCATCGTCGTTTTCTTCGCGCTTTTTTTCGCCGGCATGGCGGTGATGGTGGTCATCGCGACCACGCACCGCGACCATCTCGTGAGCGAAACCTATTACGAGCAGGAGCTGAAATATCAGGGGCGGATTGATAGCGCCGCGCGCACGAAATCCTCCGGCGCCGCCGTTGCGCTGGATGCGGCCGGAGCTTCGCTCATCGTCACGCTGCCGCCGGCGCAGGTGGCGCAGAAAATCTCCGGCAGCATCGAACTTTACCGTCCGTCCGCGCCGGCTTTGGACCGGCAATTTCCGCTGGTGCCGTCGGCGGACGGCACGCAGAAACTGGACGTCTCGCAGCTCGCCGCCGGCCTCTGGGTCGTGCGCGTGAAATGGAACGCCGCCGGCCAGGATTATTTCCTCGAACAGAAAATAAAAATCTGAAGCCGCCACACAAAGGTTTAACCACGGATGGACACCGATAAACACGGATTTGACAGCGGAGTGACGCGTCCGGACTTGTCGTTTGCTTTTGTTATCTGTGTCCATCCGTGTCCATCCGTGGTTGAAAATTGAGCCTGAATTAAAATGGACTTTGGCATCGCGTTCGCCCTCGGTCTGCTTGGCAGCCTGCATTGCGCCGCCATGTGCGGGCCGCTGCTGCTGGCGCTGCCGGTGGCTGCGGGCGGGGCGGGGCGCTTCATCGCCGGGCGGCTGATCTATCAATCCGGCCGCGTGCTGACTTATACGCTGCTGGGCGTTTTTGCCGGGCTGTTCGGCCAATCCATCCTGCTTGCCGGATTTCAACGCTGGCTGTCCCTCGCGCTGGGTGTGGCGGTGCTGGTCGGATTTTTCGTTTCCAAAAAAGTCGCCGTGTCCGCGCCCGTCGTGCGGCTCGTGCTGGGGTTGAAAACCCTCATGGCCGCGCAATTGCAACGCCGCGATCTCTTGTCGCTGGGTTTGCTGGGAATGTTGAACGGCCTGCTGCCGTGCGGCCTGGTCTATGTGGCGCTCGCGAACGCCGCGACCGCGAAGCATCTTTCCCTCGCCGTCGCGCAGATGGCGGTGTTCGGCTTGGGCACGCTGCCGATGATGCTGGCCATCGGCCTGTCCGGGCGGATGTTTCCGGCGTCGCTGCGAATGCGCTTGCGCGCGGCTATTCCGGTGGGTGTCTGTCTGCTGGCGGCGCTTTTGATCCTGCGCGGTCTGGAGCTGGGAATTCCTTACGTCAGTCCCGGGCCGGATGCCGGTTCCTGCTGTGTGCGGTAGGCTTGTGGCTGCCGGGAACGAACTTTACGCCAGAAATTCCGGGATGATGTCTTTGGCAAGTTTTTCTCCCTCTCCTCCCTTATAGGAGGAGAGGGCCGGGGTGAGGAGGCCAAAAAGACTTAGACCGGATGAGGTGAACCCCTCACCCCAACCCCGTTTGAGCGAGGGAGTCAAAACCGTCGCGCTGTTTTTTATTATTTTTTGACAGATTTGCCGTTTTCTTACGTATTAGTGAATAGTGGGGTGTCACATTCACCCTGCCTATGAACAGCTATTTTGAAATAGACCCAAGCTGCCGGGCCGAGAAGCCCCGGCGGGTGATCACCGATTTATTTGCCGTCTGTCTGACCAACCCCTTGGAGTGTCCGCATAAGGTGGATGTGGACGGCCTGCGGCTCTGTTTTCACCCGGGCCGGGATCAGATCATTACCCGGACCGACATCATCTGGTATAAAAATACTCCCGGCCAGAATCCCGACAGCCCCGCCGATGTCGCCGGCAAACCGGGCGCATAGCCGGCCCGGTCAACTGCGCCTTGCCGCTGGTCGCGTGGAGATTGAAAGGGCGGGGGAACGGTCAGGGAGCAAGATTCATACTGAGACTGACCCATTTTCGCTGGCCTTGGCGGCGAGTCTGGCGCGCGAATTAGCGCGCAACCTGGACAATCATCGGCAGGTTGAAGCGGGCATTTTCACGCGCGGCGGTCTGCTGCGCCTTGCGGATGGCCCGTTGCGCCTTGGCGACGAACGGCGATTGCGCGCCCCGCACCTTAGCGGCCGGTTTCGATTTGCTTTTGGATGCGATCATAAATTTTTGGTTCTATCAGTATTGCCCCCAGACCCTGCCAGCGGGCGATCAACTTCGGCGGACTGCCCGCCGCATTGAACAGCAGGGCTTCATCCGCCAAGGGAAGATACAGCGAAAAGAAATTTCGTAAACTCGGTAAAAAGCGCCGTCGCAAATCCGTCTCCGGCACGTCATGCCCGCCCTTGCGCACGCGCTGACGCACGCGGCCCAAGGAAATGGCGACATTCGGCAGCCAAAGATAGCACAGGCGAACCTCGTAACCCGCCCGACGGGCCTCGCGCAACATACCGGCATAGGTGCGCCCGCTCAACGTGCTTTCAAAGACAAAATTCCGCTGCAACGCCAGCAATTCCCGCCAGCGCCCCAACAGCAGCCGCGCCGAACGCACCGCCATGGTGCTGGGCTGGAGTGGTGACAGGCCGGCGGCCAGCAAATCTGCGTTCAGAAACTCCACCACCTTGGCCGCCGGTAGGAACTCGCGCGCAAACGTGGTTTTGCCTGCGCCGTTCGGTTTACCCCAACGGGGTAACGAAATTTAGCCCAGGGTTGCCGAGTCCGCGAGGCTACCCTGGGTTGTTCGTTCAAAATGTTTTCAACCCCAACGGGGTTGTATCGTTTCGTGGCGGAGGTGATGCCACCCCGTTGGAAATCTCTGCAAAAGTCGGTTTGGCAGCGAAAGGGAGCGCCGAGCACCGTCTCGGCACGTTGACAAACAATTAGTTCGAGCCGAGACGGTGCTCGGCGTTCCGACTTTTGCAGAGATTTCCGTTGGGGTTGTGACGAATAATGACACGTTACCCAGGGTAGGCTCGCCGGCTCGCCAACCGTGGGCTGAGTGATGGAATCCCCTTTGGGATTCTGGGACGGCGAAGTTCATGCGTTGCCCTCCACCAGTTTGATTTCCATCTCGGTCAAACCATAGAGTTCATAAACCAATTGATCTATTTGCTGGTCGGTGGCGGTGACGGCGTTTCGCCGCCCGGCCTTTTCCGCCGCCAACGTGGCGGCGCGCAATTTGGGCATCAAGCCGGGGCTGGAAGTCATGGGTGACATGTTTTCTGCCATCCTTGGATAACTTCATGGACTGGGTCTGGTCGCCAATTTTTTCAGCAATCCATCCTGCAATTTCAGAACGAGTTCGTCTCTGGCTTGAACGCGCATATCCATTGTTTTTTCGTTGGAAAAAAAGTCGGGGCAATAATTGGACTGCTTGTTGTCTGCGTTGACAAATAACACCGGCTGTTCTGTCGCCGCCTCGATCAAGGTGCCGGCCCCTTTGCCCTCCAGGTTGACCTCTGACGCCGGGAAAATCATGCCGCCGATAATTGTGATGTCGAAAATGCGCAGGAAGTTTCCCTCCGTCCATGAATCAACATTGCCGCCAAACAAAAAAACGTAATCCGCGCCCGACGCCTTTGCCAGCCGGCAGATCGTTTTGACGCGCCCGGCATAATCGGTGGCCGGCTCTGCCTGTTTGTAACGGTATGGGTATGCGTCCGTCGTTTCGCCCGGCAAGGGCAGGCCAACCACGGAAGCAATCAAATTTGTCCGGGACTCCAATGCGTCCAGCATCGCCTTGGGCGGGGCGGATTCCCCGATTTGGACGACCGCCAGATGAATCGGCAAAGCCGGTTTCTGTGGCGGAGTGTTTTGACTGTCAGTGCGCAGGTTCAAAACGTAATTCGGATAATCCACGCCTGAATGCTCGCGTGAAGAAAGGCCGGTCGTTTCGCAACCAGTCATCAGGCAAACCGCCGCCCCCGCCATTGTTATGTGTATAATCTTTTTCATATTTTTAGTTGTGCCACGGTGTTTTCCCGCAGCGTTGTTTTTACGTGGGAGTTTTTACCATGCCGGGCCATGGAGCTGTTAATTGATAAAAATCGGCGAACATTGATTCCATCAATCTTGCAAGATTGCACCGCGGGTATGCCGTCCTGATGTTCTGAATTCATAGCCGCGTTGCCCGTTGAATGGTTCCGGCGATGCTACGCCGATGCCCCGGCAGGTCAATCTGAATTGGGGAGATTGGGGTTGTCCAAGCCGAGGTTCGGCCCGGGGACGGCTGCGCTACGCGGAGGAAACCGCACCGTCACGTCATCGGCCGGTTGCGCCACACCTGTCTGATTTTTGCTTTCTTGCCGCACCGAAATGAAATGCCGGCGGGTCAGCTTCCGGTAGCCGCCAGGCAATGGACTTGAGCCGTTTGGGCTGGCGGCGAAAGGAGTTTGCCCGCGGCGAAAGCCCGACCGGGCCGGGTGAGCGGGCGGAAGCAAGGTATCCGCCTGACCCGCTACGTCAGTTCTTCATTGCGGGAGTGATGGCTGCTTTTACGGCGAACGCACGCGGTAGAAGCATTGCGGACGGTTCGTGGCCAGCGGGTCAGTGAACTGGTAATGGCCGGAAATATTCCGGCGGTTCTCTTATGGTGAGCGAATGCCGAAGAAACGTTGCCCATCGTTGGTGCCGGGCTGCGCCGCGAATTGGAAGGTGTCGGCGCCAAGGTAGGTCGCCACGCCGATGACGGTCCAGTCGGCCATCGGCAAGGCCAGATTCGTGCTGGACACGACCGTGCAGGTGGCGTTGGAATTATTGAGGGTGGAAAACTGGATGGTGCCGTCACCCAATTGCATGACCCCCGTGATGGCAATGCCCGATCCGGCCTGAACGATGAGCACGTCCGAGCCGAGCAGGTTGAGATGCGCCCCGCGATACGGTCCATTATTGGGGGTGACGGAAAAGCCCGCCACGCCATTGTTGACGGTATTAAAGGTCAGCCACGGCGAATCGCTCACCGGCGCGAAGGGGCCGGTCAGGTTGAACGAGGCGGGGAGAACCGGCGGCAAGGCGTCGCTCCCGCCCCAAGCGGGTTCCACCCGATATGTGGGATCCAGGAATACCCGGGGCAATTCGGAAATGGAAGATCCCGAATAGTAGACATTTTCTGCCTGGTCCACCGCTATGCCGCTAAAATACTCAGGGACATCACCTGTGTTCCAGAGCGTGACCAAGGTTTGGTTGGCGGCGCTCCAGCGAAAGATCCGTTGGCCATTTACGGAAGCGCAGTAAACATTACCTCCACTATCAACCGTCAATGTTTCGGCATTATAATTTCCGAGATCGAACAGATTGGTCAGCGTCTGGCTGGCGGCGAACCATTCCTTGATCTTGCGGCTGTCAGCGATATAGACATTGCCTGCGCGATCCACCGCTACCCCTTGGGGAAAAGATAATCCGGTAATGACCAGATCGGTCAGCGTGTGGGTGGCGGCGGACCATTCCTTCACCTTGTGGCCATCGGAGATATACACATTGCCGGAGTGATCCACGGCTACGGCCCGGGGATTGATTAATCCGGAAGTGATCAGATTGGTCAGTGTCTGGCTGGTCGCGAGCCATTCCATGACGATAAAGGAGCCAGATACAGCGAAATATAGGTTGCCTGCGTCATCCACCGCCAGTCCCGCAGTAAAGGGCAATCCGGAATTGGTCAGGGTAAGCACCGAATGACTGGCGGCACTCCATTTAGAGATGTTGCCATACTGGTCATTGAAGAAAACGTTCCCGGCACCATCCACCGCCACACCCGAGTAAAGGTAGCCGCTGGCATAGGGAGAAACCAGCATCGTGGGAAGGCCGGCTGGGATGTAAGTGGACCCAGCCTGGGTTACCGTGACATTCCGGCTGGCGACGCTGAAGGAGCCGACGCGCGTCCCGCCGCTGTTGGTGGTAAAAGCGAAGGGCACCGTGATCACGTTGGTCCCACTTTGGCGGGGCGGGCCGACCTGCAACCAGGGGTCGTTCGCCAGCGCCGTCCAGCCATTGGTGGGAAGCGGTGGTTCAATAACGACCACGTCCATCCCCGCGGCTGGTCCTTCCACCAGGTTGGTGGTGTTCAGCACGGGATAGGGATGCTGGGTGATGGCAATGGCCTGACCAAGCAGCGTAATGTGGCCCGTGCGGTTGGTTGCCGAACTGTTTTCAGTGAACGAAAAACGGATGACCCCGTTGGTCGTGCCCGTTATGGTCAGCCACGGTGAATCGCTGACCGGAGCGAACGGACCGGTGAGGTTGAGCGTTGCCGGGACAATGGGCGGCAAGGCATCGCTCCCACTGGCTGCCGCCTCGAACGTGGGGGTGGGGTCCATAAAGGCCCGGGGCAGTTCCAGTATCGCCTTGTTGTACAGGTCAGCGATGTAAACATTGCCCGCCCCATCCACTGCCACGCCGGCGGGATAACGAACCGGCCTGTTGGGGACGAGGGTGGTCAAGGCGTTGCTGGCAACGACCCATTCATCGACCTGTCCATAGGCGATACCGATGTAAACATTGCCCGCCCCATTCACCGCCACGCTTACGGGAAGTTCAACCGGCCCGTAGGGGACAAGAGTGGTCAAGGCGTTACTGGCGACGAGCCATTCATCAACCTGTCCAATTCCCCCGTCCGCGATGTAAACATTGCCCGCCCCATCCACTGCCACACCTGCGGGTGAAGCAACCAGCCCGTAGGGGACAAGGGTGGTCAAGGCGTTGCTGGCTACGATCCATTCATCGACCTGTCCAAAGGCTTCCGCGATATAAACATTGCCAGCCCCATCCAGTGCCACGCCTTGGGGGTCATGATCTGTCCCATTGGGAAAGAGGTTGGTCAAGGTATTGCTGGCGGCAACCCATTCCACGACCTGTCCGGCTCCCCAGTCGGCGATGTAAACATTGCCCGCCCCATCCACTGCCATGCCTGTTGGAGTGTTAAATGGCCCGGTGGGAATGAGGACGGTCAAGGCGTTACTGGCGACGATCCATTCATCGACCTGTCCGTTGTTCAGTCCGCCGATCCCCTCCAAGATGTAAACATTGCCGGACCCATCCACGGCGACACCGTTAGGATAGGATAAGCCCTGCGACACCAGCGTCGTCAAACCCGCCGCCACGTAGGTCGAACCCGCCTGCGTCACCGTGAGGGTCAGGCCGGCTACCGTCACAGTCCCCGTGCGCGTTGCCCCCGGGTTGCCATCAAAACCAAAAACCACCGCCGCGCTGCCGGTGCCGTTGGTGGCGGCGAGATGGACCCACGAAACATTGGCCGTGGCCGTCCAAGTGGCTGGCGGCAGGCTGATGCTCAAGACCACACTGTTGCTGCCAGCCGCCGGCCCCACCGTCAGATTGGTCGTGCCCAATGCGGTCTTCCCGGCTTGCGTGACGGAGACGGTCTGCGTCGCAATCGCGAGGGTTCCCACCCGCGCCAGCGAAGTCGGATTAGCATCAAAACTAAAAACTAGATTGGTGCCGCCCGTGCCGTTGGTGGCGGCCAGATGCAGCCAGGAAACATTCGCCGTGGCCGTCCAAGGCAAGGTGTTGGACGGCGCGGTCAGGGTAAGTTGATCACTGCCGGCACTACTAATTTCGGCAAATTGAACGGGATTCAGCAGAAAGTTGGCTGTCACCGACCCACTGTCAAACGTCACGCCCCCGAGCGTGGCCGCGCCGTTGACACCCCCGGCACCCCGCACAATAAAGGTGTCACCCGCCACGGCGCTCGTGATGTCGAAGAACACCCAATCGGGATTCCGGTCGTTGAAAACGCCGGCCGTGGTGGCGATGGGACCGTTGGTGGCACCGGCACCGCTCGTTTGCACCAGCGTCAGGCTCGCGGCGTTGTAGGCGGCAATGTCCAGATTGTCCACCATCAACCCCACGCGGATCGTCCGGCCCACGGCGTTGGTGTTGAGTGTGAATTGAAATATATCGGCGCTCAAGCCGGTGCCGGGAAACGGATTCATCGTGCCCGTGATGAACCGTTCGGGATCATTCGTCGGGTCGTCAATCTGATAATAAAAACCGTTGCCGGGATACGTGCTGGTGAGGATCGCCGCCGACCCCACATAGTTCGGCCATACCGGCGCACGGTTCACCAGGCAATATCCGTCCGTGCCCAAAATATTATCGCCATCCAAATCCAGGGGCTTGCCAAAATTGACATGGCGCCAGCCAGACTGGACGTTGTTCATGGTGCCGGCGTAACTGATGTCCGCCGCGCGGGTGGTCAAGGCGCTCAAAAGGGTAAGCCACAGCGTGGTCAGCGTGCCGCGCCGGAGCCAGCCAGCCAGGTTGATTTTCATGGGGGTTGATCTCGATCCGAATCCTGACCCAGCGTCCCCGTTTTCCAACGCTAAGGCGAGCTTATTTCCACGATTAGTCGCAAGCTCCCGCACCTCCGTTCGGTGGGCGCGGTGGCAAACGCCAAACTTGCCTTGGTAATCCGGGTTCATCTATGTCCCTCCGTGGTTGAATCACTTTTAACGGCATGGTTTCGGCTAAACGGGGAAAACCATTCAGCGGCAGGCCGGATGCAGTGGGCGGCGAACCACGCCAGATACGCGCACGGATTCCATCGTCTCCCGGACAAAAAATCCGGGCCAATCGCTTGGCCCGGATTTCTTTTTGGATGAACTGTGATTCCAATGTTACCTGTCAGCGGTCTCCACGACGTCTTCTTCCTCATAGTCCCAGCCGCGGCG
>CAYUGC010000078.1:0-14893 GCA_964444085.1 uncultured Bifidobacteriaceae bacterium
GATGTTCGGGAACACGCCCGCCATGAGGAACTGCCCCGACGCGTCATTCACCGTGCGGATGAACGGCGCGATGAACGGCGTGCCGGCGAAATGAATTTCCGTGTTCGTTCGCGTCATCGTGAGCGGGCGGAAAAAAGTTCCCGCCGCGTTGTCCGAGGCCAGCGCCGGCTGCAAGCGCGCGTAGGCCTGAGTCAATGCGTCCGCCGCGTCGGGCACCGGCACGGCGGCGAAGGTCTGGAACGGCGACTGCGGCAGCGCCCAGGTGAAAAGCTCGTTCGGTTCCGGCGAAATATTGTACGGCGACGACCACGGCTGCGATTGGAGCCACGCCGCGAAGCCGCGCACGGCGGTGAAGCTGACAAACGGCTGATGGATGATGTTGGTCGGCACGCGCCACGGGTCGAGCTTGAGCGCGAGATTTTCGGGGAAGAAAAACTTGCCGTTGATCTGGAAATTTTCACCGGCGGTGGTTACGGTGAACTGCGTTTCCGGCAAGCCAAGTTCCTTCAATTTTGGATACCATTGCGCGAGGCGCGGCCAGTTCACGTCCAAATCCAGCAGGTCATTGATGGGCGCGGGCGGTTGCAACAATCCCAGCTTTCCCGCCGGGTCGCCGAACAGGCAGAACAGCCAGCCCTGCGAATCAGAAACTTCAAACGGCAATGCTTGCAAGCTTGCCTGCCACAATTGCAGGCGCGCCGGCTCCAGTTTGATGGCAAAAACGCCGCTCGGTTTGCCGCCGGCATTGCGCGCTTTCAAAAACCATTCGCTCGTCTGCAAGTCGTCCAGCAGCGGCCGCAGTTTCGTCGCGCCATCCGGCAGGGCTTTGCCCGTGTTGGCGGCGAGCCAGCCGGCGAGCCACGGCGCCAGCTTGTCCGCCGTTTGCTTGCGCAAGGCCAGCGCCTCGGCGGAGGAAAATTCGCCGGTGAAAAACGCCGCGCCCGGCGTGGCGGCGAATTTTTGCGCGCCGGCAAAATGGATTTGCGCGATCAAATCCGGCTGCGGCAGCGCCGCGCGAACCGCCGCCGCGGCGAGCAGCCCGGCGAAAATGGAAAATATCTTTTTCATTGGGTGCATTTCTGTGCCAAATCCGGCGGTGATTTGCAATTTCAATCCGCGCGCCGCAAATTTCAGGTTGCCGCGCCGCCGGATTCCCGCTTTCATCGGGCGTGCCAAAATTCCGAAGCCTGATGAAATACTGGCTGCCGCCGGTCGCGTGGATGGCTTTGATTTTTTCCGCGTCCAGCGATACGCAATCTTACCGGCATTCTTCCAGATTTTTCGAACCGCTGCTGCGCTGGCTGTTTCCGCAGATGCCGCCGGCGACGGTGGACGCCATCCACCACTTTTTCCGCAAGACCGGCCACTTCACCGAATACGCCGTGCTTGCCCTGCTTCTCTGGCGTGCCATCCGGCAGCCGCAGAAAAACGATCACCGCCGCTGGCGCTGGGACGAGGCCGGACTGGCGTTGTCCATCGTGTTTCTCTACGCGGCCGGCGACGAACTCCATCAGGTTTTCGTCAATGGGCGCACGGCGCTCGTTTCGGATGTCTTCATTGATACCACCGGTGGCGCCACCGGCCTGCTGCTGCTCTGGCTCGCCGGCAAAATCTTCAAGCGCTGGTAAAAATGAACCGTCCGCTCGTCAGCGTCGTCAGCGCCTACGCCGCCGGACTTTTGCTCGGACAAATTTGCCAGCCGCCGCCCGTCGTGCCGCTGGCCGCGTCAGGCTTCATCCTCGTCCTCATCCTCATCCTCAAAAAACTGCGGCCATTCCTGCTCTGGCCGCTGCTCGCGTTGCTTGGTTGGGGCAATCTTCTCTGCCACACCGCCGTCATCTTACCCGATGATTTGCGGACGTTGATAGGCAACGAACCCGCGCTCGCCACTGTGCGCGGACAGCTTGCCGAGGCGCCGCGCCTGAAAATCACCGTCCGCGATGAACAGGAAAACTGGCGCAACGTCGCCCGCGTCCGCGTCACCGGCATCAATTCCGGCCACGGCTTTGTCCCCGCCAGCGGCGAAATTCTCGCGCTCACGTCCGGCCTGCCCGGTGCAAATTTCTTCGCGGGACAAAATGTGGAAATCGCCGGCGTCATCGCCCGCCCGCCGGTCGCCTTGGCCGGGGGGCTTTTCGATTTTCAAAATTATCTGGCGACGCGCGGCATCTATTATCAGCTCAAGACCGGTTCCACGAACGATTGGCAACTGCTTGCGCCAATTTTGTCCGGGCCGCCGCTCACCGACCGTTTTTTGAATTGGTCCAAGGCCACGCTCGCGCTCGGTCTGCCCAATGAAGACGAGCCTTTGCGCCTGCTCTGGGCGATGACCCTCGGCTGGCGCACGGCTTTTACCGGCGACATTGGCGAGCCATTTTTGCGCGCCGGCACGATGCATATGTTCGCGATTGACGGGCTGCGCATCGCCTTGCTCTCCGGCATGATCGTGGCGCTGCTCCGCGCGTTGCGGCTCGCTCGCGCGTGGTGTGGCGCGGTGGCTGTGCCGGTCATCTGGTTTTACACCGCCGCGACCGGCTGGGAGCCGTCCGCCATCCGCGCCTCGGTGATGATGACCATCGTTCTCGCCGGCTGGGCGCTCAAACGCCCCGGCGATCTGTTGAATTCCCTCGCCGCCGCCGCGCTCATCATCCTCGCCTGGGAACCACGCCAGCTTTTCGAGGCGAGCTTTCAACTGTCCTTTTTTGTCATGCTCGTCATCGCGCTGATGCTGCCGCCGTCGAACAATTATTTTGAACGGCTGCTGAAACCCGAGGCGCTCGTGCCCGACAAATTGCTTCCGCGTTGGAAGAAGATCTCCCGGCGGCTTGCCCGAATGGTTTTGCGCTACGCCGGTTTGTCCTTCGCGGCGTGGATTGGCTCGCTGCCGCTCTCGGCCAAATATTTTCACCTGTTCAGCCCCATTTCCACGCCGGCGAATGTCCTCGCCGTGCCGCTCGGCACCTTTGCGCTCATGGCCAATCTCGGCGCGCTCGTCTGCGGCCACTGGCTGCCGTGGTTCACCGAACTCTTCAACCACGCCGCCTGGTTTTTCATGATGGCGATGACGTGGGTGAGCGTTGCGGCCGCCAAAATTCCCGGTGCCTATTGCTACGTTCCCGAACCTTCGCTGGCGACCATCGTCTTTTATTATGCCGTTGTCATCGCGATTTTCAGCGGGTGGTTCAAAACGCGGCGGCGGATTTTTTCCGGCGCAATCGTCCTTCTTTTCATCGGTGGAATTTATTTCTGGCAATGGCAGTCGGCGCGCGGCGAAACCACTTTGACCGTGCTGCCAGTGAACGGTGGCCACGCGATTTTCGTGGACGCGGACGGAACGCAAAACGATTGGCTCATCAATTGCGGTGGCAAAAATGCCGTGGATTTCACCCTGAAGAATTTTCTCCGCGCGCAGGGCGTGAACCGGATTGCCCGGCTCGTTTTGACCGACGCCAGCCAGCGTAACTGCGGCGGTGCGCAACACTTGGACGAGCTGTTTCACGTCGGCGAACTTTGGACGAGTGAGGTGAAATTCCGCGCCACTGCTTATCGCGAGGCGGTGGCTCACTTTGAAAAATCCCCTGTCAGCCCGTCAAGCTGGTGGGGCGGGCGTCCCCGCGAGCCGCTGCCAACCAACCGCATGACGGCTCGCGAGGCCGTCGCCGTTTTTGAAAATGGTGGCCGTCCGCAAGGAACGGCGCGTCACCAGACCCTGACCGCCGGTGACCAGATTGGTCGCTGGCAGGTGGTGTTTCCCGGTTCCGTCAACAGCGTGGCGAAGGCCGATGACGAGCCGCTGGTGTTGATGGGGAATTTCCCCGGCGCCAGGATTTTGCTGCTGTCCGACTTGAGCCGCGCCGGGCAGGACAAATTGCTCGCGCGCACGAATGATTTGGCCGCTGACATTGTGGTTGCCGGGCTGCCGGCGGAAGGCGAGCCGCTGTGCAGCGCGCTGCTGGAGGCGGTTCACCCGAAACTGATTATCATCGCCGATTCGGAATTTCCCGCGCCGCGCCGGGCCAGCCGCGCGTTGCGTGAGCGGCTGGAGCAAAAGCAGATTCCGGTGATTTACACGCGCACGGCGGGCGCGGCGACCATCCAGGCAAATCAACACGGCTGGAAGGTGGAGACGATGGACCGCCAGCGGTTCAGTTCCGCACCTTCGTCAAAGTGACGGAAACGTGGCGTGCCTGCGGGATGATGAATTTCTTCACTTCGATGGATACACTCTGCGGACGGAATTCCTTTAAGACCAAATCCGCCACATCCGCCGCCAGCTTCTCAATCAATCTCCATTCGCGGCCTTCGCCCAGCTTCAGCAGCCGTTGCGTGACCGCGAAATAATCTATCGTGTCCGCGATGGCGTCGGACTTCGCGGCGGCGGTGAAATCCGTTTCCAATTCCACGGTCAGCAGCAGGCGCTGCGGCTGCGCGCGTTCCGCGTCCGGCACGCCCACGCGGTAAAACACTTCCAAATCAACGATGGAAATTTTGGCCATGAGCTATTTGATTTTCGCTTTCCGCTTGCGGCTTTCCGACTTGAGTTTTTTCTCCACCGCTTCGATTAAAATCTTCGTCGGCTTGTTCAGTGGCAGTTTTTTGGCCTGCGCCAGCGGCAGCCACCGGAATTCTCGCGCCTCCTCGTTCAGCACCACGCGGGGGTTTTTGGCGACGGCGCGGCAAGTGTAATTCAGCAGCACAAAATGCGCGTCGCGGTAAAACTCCCGCGAGCTGATGCAGTCCTGCACGAGCACGAACTCGATGTCCGTGATGTTCAGCGCCGTCTCCTCCTTGAGTTCGCGGCGCAGCGCGGTTTCGGATTTCTCGCCGCGCTTGATCTTGCCGCCGGGGATGCCCCATTTGCCGGACCACTTGTGCGTGCGGATCATCAGCGCCTCGTTCTTGGCGTTAAAAATCAAAGCACCGACCGTGGCCAGCGGCGGTTCCAGGTTGTCCCCCGGCTCGATGGGCAGCAGATGGAATTTATTTTTCAGCAGCACGCGCTTCAATTCGTCCAGATGTTCCACGATCAGGTCCGGCTGGGCCGCGCGCAACTGCTCCAGCGTGTTGTAGCCGGTCAGCACGCCGCAGGAATGGATGCCGCCGTGCCGCGCGGTCTCGATGTCATGCTCCATGTCGCCGATGAAGAGCGTTTCGTCGGGCTTCAGATTATTTTCGCGGAGGATCTCGTGGATTTTTTCGCGCTTGTCCCAGACATCGGTGTAGGGCTTGTCCAGAAACGCGTCGAAGCCGATTACGCGGCATTGCGTTTCAAAATACTCGCCGTGGACGGTGCTCAACAGGAAAGTGCGGATCTTCCGTTCGCGGCAGAATTCCAAAAACTTCCGCGCGTGCGGCTGCTCCACCACGGAACTCTGCGATTGCAGGAACTCGGCGTGGAACCAGTCTTCGAGTTGGTCCATCGCCACATCCGGCGTGTGCTTGTCGTAAAACTTGCTGAACGGCAGTTGGAACTCCGCCCGGAACTGTTCCAGCGTCATGCTTGGCCGGCCGGACTGCGTGAGGACAAAGTTCGATGCCTTCAACACGGCGGGCAGGTCGTCCACCAAGGTGCCTGACCAGTCGAAGATGATGTTGCGGATCACGGAAAAGATATAACCACGAAACCCACGAAACACACGAAAACTTTTTTCATCCTCATCCTCGCCGGTTAGATTCCAATAGGAAGGATGAGGATGATTTTGTCGGCTTGCAACCTTCAGCCTTCAACCCGTAACTTTCCGCGTGCTGATCGCGTTTCACAAACCTTACGGCGTGCTGTCGCAGTTCACCGGCGACGGTTCGCCCAACCGGCCGCTGGCGGAGTTTGATTTTCCAAAAAATGTTTATCCGATTGGCCGGCTGGACGCGGATTCCGAGGGGTTGCTGCTCTTGAGCGACGAGGCGCGGTGGAATGAAGCGCTCCTGCACCCGCGCCACGCGCACGAGCGCGAATACTGGGCGCAGGTTGAAAAAATCCCCACGCGCGAAGCCTTGGACAAACTGCAAAACGGATTGGTCATCCAAGGCCACCAGACTTTGCCGTGCCGCGCCTGGCTGCTGGAGCCGCAGCCGGCCTTTCCCCCGCGCACGCCGCCGATTCGTTTCCGCAAGACCGTTCCCGATTGCTGGATTGGTCTCGAATTGGTCGAGGGCAAGAACCGGCAGGTGCGGCGCATGACGGCCGCCATCGGTCATCCGACGTTGCGGCTGGTGCGCGTGCGGATCGGGAATTTCTGGCTGGGTGAATTGCCGCCGGGCCAATGGCAGACGTTGTCCGCCGAACAGACGAAGCTCGTGGCGACGTGATGGCGCCGTTGCGCGCGGATTGCTGATTCAGTTCCCCGGCGCGCGGCGGAGAATGTTGCCGGTGACGATGCCGGTGTCCTCCCAAATCTTCGCCTTGGCGAACTTCGGCTGGAGCTGGCTGATGGACACGCGCCCGACGAGCTGCTCATCGTGGCCGAGCGTTTCGCCGGTGACCGGGTCTTTTAACTCTTTGCCGACGGCATAGACGTTGAGCACCTGGCCCGCCTTCAAGCCGGCGTCGCTGCCGCAGTTGAGTGTGATCTCCTTGCCCTCTTTCTCCAGCACGGAAAGGGGATACAGCGCCTCGCGTTCGCGGATGACGATGCGGTTGGCCAAGACGCGCGCCGCCGTCTCGAACAGGTCGGACGTGGAAACCTCCTTCGTGCCTGCCGCCAGCGCGATGTAGGTGCGGTTGGTGGTGAACGTGTGGCTCGCCGAGTCCAGCAGTTCGCCGGTGCCGGCATCGAACAACCGGCAGCGCACCAGCAGATAGACGTTCTGGTCGATCACGCGGTGTGCGTCGAATTTGCCTTCGGTTGCGATCTCGGCATGGGCGGCGGCGCGGGCTTTTTCCCGCCGCGAACCCTCGCTCGCGCTGGCGGAACTGCCGCTGGCCGTCTGATAACCCAAGCGGCCCTGCGCGCGGTCCACCGTCTCGTTCTTCATGTCCTCCAGGGACGTGACGAGCAGGTAACGGACGCCGGCCTTGCGGAAATTGTCCGCCGTGGCGGCATTTTTCAGATTGTAAGGATGGTTGTCCGCGCGCGGCACGGCGTTGTTCAAATCGTCGCCTTCCAAGACCGTGAACAGGTGTTCCGCGCCGAACCGGTCGGCCAACTGCATCTCCAGCGCGTGCGTGATGGCGTCCAGGCTCACCACCGGTGCCACCGTGCCGCCGGTCTGGGCGGAACTGGACATCAACTGTGAACGCTCCAAGACGAGGCGGGCGTTGCCACCGCCGCTGTTCCACAACATCACCAGCCGGTTGTTGGTGGCATCATACCGGCCGTCCAAAAATTGTGAACCACCGCCTTCCGCAAAGGTGATGGTCACATGGCCGTCGCGGCAGGCAACCGAGGTGGAATGATAATCATTGCCGCGCTTGATGTTCTTCAACTCCGCATACTGCGCGCCATCCGCCGCCTTGGTGACCGTCAGCACAAACGGCCACGGCTTGCGATTGAAATGCGTCTCGCCATTCCACACGCCCGTCAAATCAAGCGCGGCGGCGGGCGAAGCTGCGTCCGTGGCGGTCAGAATATGATTTTTCTCCGCCAGCGTGGGTGCGACGGAAACGCCGGCGAGGGCGAGCTTGGGAGCCGTTTGCGCCGGGGCCACAACACAGACCATTACGGCGGCAGACAAGATGACCGCAGGAAATGTTTTCATGGTGTGAACCGATTATTGACCCTCGGCCACAGCGCGACAATGTATTTTATACCGGCAAACTCACCTTACTGCCAGAAAGCCCACCAGCGTGCAGGCGATGGCGATGAATGCCGCCACCAGCGATTCGCCGGCGACGAGGCCGGAGGCGATTGGGATGGCAAACGTGTCGGAATTTTTTTGGTTCCATTTCTGCCACACGGTTACAATCAGCGCGCCGATGAGAAACGAAAAGGCGTTTTGAAACGGCACTACCCACGCGAGGCCCAGGCCCATCGCGGACGGCAGATACGGTTTCGCCTTCGGCCAGAGGAATTCAATCACCGGCAGAATCATCCCCACCAGCGCGCCGATGACGATGGCGACGAGCGCGGTCTGCGGCAGGTGATTCACGCCCTGCGTCAGTAGATCGGCGACGGCCTTCCACATGTTTGTCGCCGGCGGATTAAAAGCTTCAAGCGCCTTTTTGTCCGGCACCATCAAATACCACGCGGGTACCACGGCCAGGACGCCAAAGAACACGCCGTAGAATTGCGCGAGAAATTGTCGGCGCGGGTTTGCGCCCAGCAGGTAGCCGCTTTTGAGGTCCGTCAGCAAATCGGCGGCGGCCCCGGCGGCGGCGGCGGTCGTGCCGGCGGCCATCAGATTGATTGCGGCAATTCCTTTTGCGCCGGGCAGCACGGCGTAGAGTAGCTGCGTGATCTTGCCCATCGCGCCGATCGGCGTGGTGTCCGTCTCGCCCGTTGCGCGGCAGGCCACGAGCGACACGACGAACGAAAAGGCCACGGACAGCAGCCCCAGCCACACGGAAATGTGGAACGCGAAGTATTGCACCGCAATCAGGCCGACGGTGATCGGGATGAGGCCGAGGAACAGCCAGGAGTTCGGCACTTCGACGGCTTCGGCGGCATCGTGGATGGCGTCGCGTTCCGTTTTTTTGAAAATCACGAACGCGCGGATGACCGTCCGCCAGTTCAGCGCCACCTGCACCAGGCTGGAAAAAACCATGATGGCCGTGCCGCCCCACAACGCCCAGCGGACAGGATTGAAATCGCCGTCGGGGGTCGCGTGAAAGGACGGGATGAAGCCGGTCACGGCGGCGTTCGCGGCGTCCTGCGCCACGAGCCACGGCGCGACGAAATAATAAAGCAGGACCGAGCCGGCGAACATCGAGAGCGACACGCGCAGCCCGGTGATCATGCCCGCGCCGACGAGCAGCACGCTCGGCTCAAACGCCAGCCCGACCATTTGTCCGCGCGCCAGCGGATTGAGCCAGCCGGTGAAGTTCAGCGCATCCGGAAGATAGAGTTTGCCGGAAAGCCATTCGAGCCAGTGCGGCAGGCGGTTTTTGATTTTTAACTGCTCCACGAGTTCCGCATAGGTGTGCAGGAGGCCGATGACCGCGCCCGCGCCGAGCGCGATGAGCAGCGACCACGCCTGTTTCAGCGATTCGCCGCTCTTGGAATACAGGCTGCGCAGCGTTTCCGCCGTGGCGATGCCGGTGGGAAACCGGAGCTGCTCATGGTTGATCATCTGCCGCTTCATCGGGATGGCCAGGAACACGCCCAGCGCGGCGGTGAACAGCACGAACGCCGCCGCCACCGGCCACGGCTCTTGCACGCCGGTGATGAGCAGCAATGCGCCGAGCGCGGTCGCCAGCGTGGAGCCGGTTGAGGAACCGGCGGCGGTGGCCGTGGATTGCATGCAGTTGTTTTCTAAAATGCTCATCCGCGAGACGCGCCCGGCGAAAATCTTGCAGATGGAATTCCAGACGACGAACGAGATGACGCACGCGGTGATGGAGACGCCGAAGCTCCAGCCGATCTTCAGCGTGGTGTAAAGATTGGAAACGGCGGTGAACATCCCCAGGATGCCGCCCATGACGACGGCGCGCACGGTGAGCTGCCGTTGTGAATCGCCGCGATAACATTGCTCGAACCATTGCCGGTCCTGTTCCTCCGGCGTGCCGGTGAAGCCGGCGAGCGGCAGCTCGTATTCGGCGTCGGATTTATGATCGGTTGGCTTGGGTTCCGAATGCACGCGCGGCAATGTGGGAAAACCCGTGCGCGGGCGCGAGCCTTTTTTGCGGGCGGCTGGCCGCCCGCAAATAAATTTCTTTTGAAATCCGTGGCGCGAGGCGGCAAGCTCTGGCTGCCATGTCCAACCCCGCCCAAAGTTCTTCGCCGGATCCGCTGGCGCAGCTCGTCCAGAAAAACCAGTTCGTCGGCTGGCTCGGCGCTGCGGACTACACGCGGGCGCTGGTGCTCACGAGCGACGCGTGGAAGGCGCAGGCGCACGGCGTGCCGCACAATTGTTTCCTGCTCGCGGCGGCGGCGGACGGCGCGGCGGCGGAAATTTTATTGCTGCGCGTGACCGGTTCCGCCGAGGCTCCGGCGGACGCGGAGCTGCTGGCGAAACTGGACAAGCTGAAAAGCCGTCCGCCGGTTGGTGGCGGCGTAGTGACGATTGAGGAATTCCAGTTTGGCCTGCTGCAATGCCGCGTGCTCGGCACGTTTTATTTGCAGGACGGCAAACTGCGCCTTGGCAGTGACGTGGAAAATTTTACGCAGGCGGCGGGGCTGGCGGTGTTCCGTCCCGAAGGCGCGGCGCTGGAGGCGATTGTGAACTACGTCAGCCCGGCGCGCGTGGCGGCGGCGGCGGAAGAGGCGCGGCGGCTTAGCTTGGAGGGTGAACTGCCGCGTTTTCCCATCGGCACGGTGCGCTACGCCTCGACCGAGCGGCTGCACCGCGGCGCGGGCGCGGCGCGCGCGGTGTTCCACCTGAACGCGGTGGATTTTCTCGCGCGGCGCACGGCGGTGTTCGGCATGACGCGCACGGGCAAGTCCAACACGGTGAAGAAACTCGTCTCGGTGGTGAAGCGCACGAGCGACGATTTCAAATTGAAGATCGGCCAGATCATCTACGACTTGAACGGCGAATACGCGAACGCCAACCTGCAGGACATGGGTTCCATCGCGGAGGTTTTTCCCGGCGCCACGGTGCGTTACCGGATGGTGCCGACGCCGGGGTTCGAGCTGATCCTGAACAATTTTTTCCGGCAGATTTCCGAGGGGCACAGCACGCTGGCCGGGCTGTTGCAGGCGAGCAAGCTGCCGCGCTCCGCCGATCTGGAGGCGTTCTTGAGCATGGATTTCGTGCCGCCGAACAAGGAGGAATGCAGCAGCGACTACGAGTTCCAGCGCCAGACGGCGTTGCATCAACTCAAGCTCGCGGCGTATCAGGCGGTGCTGGCGCGCGCGGGCTACGAACTGCCGCCGGATTTCAAGATCACCTTCGAGGTGAACCCCGGCATCCGCAACAAGGTGAACCCGTCCGTGGACCCGGCCAACGGCCTGACCGCGCCGCAGGCGTTCGAGTGGTTTTATCTCGTGCGGCAGATCCAGGACGAACTCATCACGACGACCGGCGCGTCGTGGATTGAGCCGGACACGAACGTGTTGATCAACCTGCTGCTCCAGAAAAACGACCAGGGCGGTTATTTTCCCGGCTTCCGGCTGTTGCAGCCGTTCAAGGATTATCACGCGCCGAACCGCAGCACGGATGTCTGCGACGAGATTTACAACCATCTCGTGAACGGGAAAATCGTCATCCTCGATTTGTCCGTCGGCGACCCGGTGCAGCGCGAGCGGCTGGGCAAGCGGATTGCACGGCATATATTTCACAGCTCGATGGCGACGTTCAACCGCGGGCTGCACGCGCCGCACATCGTGGTCTATGTCGAGGAAGCGCACAACCTCATCGGGCGCACTGAGGCGCTCACGGAAATCTGGCCGACCATCGCGAAGGAAGGCGCGAAGGCGCGCATCGCCGTGGTGTATGCCACGCAGGAGGTTTCGTCCATTCATCCGAACATTCTGGCGAACACGGAAAACATCCTCGTCTCGCACCTGAACAACCAGCACGAGATCGGCGAGCTGGCGCGGTACTACGACTTCGGGGATTTTGCGGAATCGCTCATCCGCGCGCAGGACATCGGTTTTGCGCGGGTGAAGACGCTTTCAAACCCGTTCGTCATCCCGGTGCAGATTGACAAGTTTGACCCGGAGAAGGAAAAAGGCCGGGCCGGCGGCGGAAAATCACATTGAGAATTTCCCGCGGCCGGGGCGTCCTGCCGGCGCAAAACTTTCTACGGCAGAATTCCCAGCGTCGCAATATTCGTCGCGGTGCCGTAATTATTTTTGACAATCACCTGATAATAACCGGTGTCGTTGGTGGTGACGCCGATGACGGTCAGATTGGTGAGGGTCACACCCGTAATCGAGGAGCCCCAACCCGTCGAGCCGTTGTTTAGGTTGGTGCAATTGTCCGGGTTGGAATGGTTGAATTGCCATTGATAGGACAGCGGGGCGCTGCCGGTGGCGGTGAGGGAAAATGTCGCCGTGCCGCCATTGGTCACGCTGGTGCTTGAGGCTGGCACGGTGATCTCCGGCGGCGAGCCGATGGTCAGCGTGGCCGGCGTGACGTTGGTGATGACACCAAAGGGATTGCTCACAACCACGGTGTAATTTCCCGCGTCAGCGGAGGTCACGGAGGAATTGGTCAAACTGGCGGTGCTTGAGCCGGTGATGCTGCCGGCGTCGGTCAGGTTGGTGCCGTTAAACCGCCACTGATAAGTCAGCGGCGGGCTGCCGGACGCGACGACCGTGAAAATCGCCAGACCGCCGTTGGTGGTGTTGACATTTTTTGGCTGGGTGAAAATCACCGGGGCCGACTCGATGCCAAACGTGCCGGCATCCACCACCGGCGGGGTCACGCCGAGGCCGTAGGCTTCGTCATAATAGGTTCCTGAAAAATTGGTCGGGTTGTCGAAGGACAGGATGATGAATTCATTCGTCCCATTGCGATTCAGTTTCAGCAGCGAGCCGGCCGGGCTGTAGTTCGTGTAGGCGAATGGCGCGGAAACGATGGCGCTCACGCCGCTGTCCGCGCTGGTGTAGTTGGTGTAATAGCAGGTGTAGATGTTGAGCGGCGCGTTGGTCTGCGGCGCAAACCCGGCTGATTTGGTGTAAAGATACAGCGGCGCGTCGAACAGCACGCTGATAAAGGCGTTGCTGCTGATGCCGTTGACGGAGCCGGTCAGGGTGAACGGATAGTTGGTGGCTCCGCCGCTGCTGCTCTGTTTCCAGATTTTAAACTGGACCCCCACGCGGTCGCCGATGTTGCCCGGATACGGTGTGGACAGGGCGAGAATCAGCGGATTGTTGGTGGCAAACTGGTTGGTGCCAACCATGCCCAGAACCAGCGGCGGGTCAAAGAACGAAAGCAAGGTCAGATTATCGCCGTTGGTCGAGGTCAGGACGATTTGCGCGCCGTTCAAATTCGTCAGTGCCAGGCTGGTCGTCTCCGCCCAGGTGAAACTGTTGGTGAAATCGCTCGCATCGCTGAAAACGCCGGTGTTCGCGCCGGTGAAAAACAGCGCGGCGGTGTCGGCGCCAACGGCGCTGGGCGGGGCGATGTAAGTCAGCCACAGCTTGCCGGATTCCGCGCCGGTCTTCAGGTAGCGATAGGTGCCGACGGCGTCTTTCTGGCTGAACGTGCCGTTCGTGCCGGTGCTGAACGTGATGAAATAATTGTCTGTGTTGGTCACGGTGATGGTGATGCCGGCCACGTTCTTGACGGCGGCGGCATAGGTGATTTTCACCTTGTTGAGGGGCGTCAGATTTCCGCTCCGGTCGGTGGCAAAGACCAGCAGGAGATTGGTGCCGGCCTCCAGCGAAAG
Source organism: uncultured Bifidobacteriaceae bacterium (assembly GCA_964444085.1). Classification (GTDB taxonomy): domain Bacteria; phylum Verrucomicrobiota; class Verrucomicrobiia; order Limisphaerales; family UBA11358; genus UBA11358. The sequence goes on from CAYUGC010000078.1 coordinate 13,433, forward strand.
ATTCGCCCACCAGTTTTTATAGCCGTTGGCGGTCGAGGCCCAGAAGAAATTGTTGGTGGAATAGGGCGTGTTCGACGAAATTAACTGCCAGCAAACATTTGTCACCGTGTCATTATCCCTGGTCGAGCCCATCGCCACCACGTCGGGCTGCGTAACGGTGCTGTTGTTCGCCGGCGTGCTGATGATCACGACGGGCTTTTGCGTGTCGGTGAAATTGGCCGTGAACGCCAGGCCATTCGCGGCGGCGAAACTGATTTTTGCCTTGCTGGTGGTGGTGCTGCCGGTCCAGCCGGTGAATTTGAAGCCGCTTTTTGCCGTGGCCGTCATGCTGTAGGTTTTGCCGTCGGTCAAATTTTTCCCGTTGTAATTCGGGCTGACCGAACCGTAGTTCGCGTAAGGCGCCACCTGCACGGTCACCGTATCGGCCAGGCCCACGCCCGCAGCAAGCAGCAGGGCGGAAAAAATCAGGGCAGGTTTTCCCAGGCAAAAAAAGCGCGGCAAATTCATATTCTTTAATCCAACACCGGATGTTGGAAAAGGATGCGCGATTCAGCCGCGAAGTCAACCACCGCGCGGCGCTCCGGCGAATCCTCCGGTGGACGTGTCAGATTGCGCCCTTGGCGGCATTACGCCGAAAAATCTCTTTGAAATCCGCCGCCCGCGCCGCCACAATAGCCGTTCGCTCTGCGAACAATTTCATGAAACGCACGCATCATTGCAACGAACTGCGCCCGGCGCACATTGGCCAAACCGTCACGCTGTCCGGCTGGGTCCATTCCCGTCGCGACCTCGGCGGCCTCATCTTCATCGATATCCGCGACCGCGAAGGCCGCACCCAGACGGTGTTTGATCCGAGCGATTTGACGCCGGAACTGTTCACGCAGGCCGCCGCGCTCCGTAGCGAATGCGTCGTGAGCATCACTGGCAAGGTTCGCGCGCGTCCCGCCGGCACCAACAACGCCAAGATTCCCACCGGCGAAGTCGAAGTCGGTGTGACCGCGCTGGAAGTCTTGAACATGGCCGACGTGCTGCCGTTCCAGATTGACGACCCGGAAGCCGCCGCGAAAGTCGCCGAGGACACGCGCCTGCAATATCGCTACCTCGACCTGCGCCGTCCCGAAATGGCGCGCAACTTGAAAGTGCGCAGCAAGGTCGCCATCGCCACGCGCAGCTACATGGACGAACAGGGTTTTCTCGAAGTCGAGACGCCCACGCTGTTCAAATCCACGCCCGAAGGTGCGCGCGAGTTCCTCGTGCCGAACCGCCGCGAAGCCGGCACGTTCTACGCGCTGCCGCAATCACCGCAGCAGTTCAAACAGATTTTGATGGTCGCCGGCGTGGAAAAGTATTTCCAGCTCGCCCGCTGCTACCGCGACGAGGATTTGCGCGCTGACCGCCAGCCGGAATTCACGCAGGTGGACATCGAGATGAGCTTCATTGACCGCGAAGACATCTACGCGC
>CAYUGC010000079.1:0-14843 GCA_964444085.1 uncultured Bifidobacteriaceae bacterium
CCAGCAGTCGCGCCACCGTCCACGTCTTGCCGGTGCCGGGGCCGCCGGTGATGACGGCCAGCCGCTGCCGCAACGCCGCGAACGCCGCGACTTTCTGCCAGTTGGTTTCCTTTGTCGCGCCGGCAAAAAGTTTGTTTAAGCCGGCGGCAACCATTTTTGCATCAAGTGCGAACGGCGGTTGCTGAATCCGCTTCAAGATTTCGGTGGCAACTATTTGCTCGTATTTCCAGTAGCGGTGAAGATAAAGCCGGCCAACGTCGTCCAGAATCAACGGCTTGTCGTCACCGGGCTGGCCGACGACGGCGGTGGATCGCAAAGCTTTTTCCCATTCGCCGCGTGGCTGGCAGGTGAGCGGGGAAATGTTTCCGGCCGGCGATTCAGAAAAATCTTTACCGGCAACTTCATCGAGACAAAGACACGAATGTCCCTCGGCCAGCCGCCGGCTCACCAGCGCCGCTGCGAGCAGAAGTTCGGGGCAATCGCCACCGGCGAACTGCTGCATCAGTCCGGCAAAGTGGCGGTCAAGCGGGTGGAATGTTTCGCTCGCCAAGACCGCTGGCAGTGACGGGAGGCGGCTCATGATTTTCCCTCCGTGAATGTGCCGAGCAGCGCCGATAGCCGCGCGATTTTTTCCGCCGCCGGACGGTTCCGGAAAACGCCGAGTTCCGGCTGTTTTGGTGTGATGCCGCGCAGGAAAATGTAGCGGACGCCGCCGAAATGCTTTTCGTAGTCGTAGCCCGCGAGCCGCCCGCGCAGATATTTGTCCAGCGCGACGGCGTAGAGATGATATTGCAAATCGTAGCCGCGCTCCGTGATTTCGCGCTGCATCGCCGCCGGGTTGTAATCTTCGACGCAGTGGCCGAGCGAGTTGGATTTCCAGTCCACGATGTAAAACCGTCCGTCGAACTGAAAAACCAGGTCAATGAAACCTTTGAGAAAACTTTCAACGTGCGCCGTTGCCATCGCTGATTTTGCAGGAGAATATTTTTTGTCGCGGATCAATTTCACGAGTTGTTCCGCATCAAGCTGACCGGTGGGGAAATGAAATTCCATTTCGCTCAACCGCTGCGCCCGGCTGACGCCTGCGAGCGTGAAGCCGGGATTTTCCGAATCCAGCGGCGTCTGCCGCAGCCGCTCCAGCATCTCCGCCACCGCCGCGACGTGCTGCGGTTCGTCCAGACCGAAGGCTTGCAGTTGCTGTTTCACCAACGCCGCCGTGGCGCGCGGGTCGGCGTTCGCAAAATCAAATTGCTCCAGAATCTGGTGCAGGCAGTCGCCGGTGCGCGCGCCGGCGGGCAAGGCAAAAATTCCGGCGGCTTCTGGTTCCGCAGTGTCCGTCGGTTTTGGTTCGACGACTGTTGCATCGTAATCCGGCAAATCCGGCGTGGCAGCTTCGTGAGGCGCGAACGCCTGATGCGATAACTGCGTGAAGCTGGAGAGAAACCACGACGGCTTGATTTCACGACCGCAGAATTTGGGTGCCAATACTGTCGCGGTGGATTTCTCCGGTTCCCACGGTTCGCCCGGTTCCAGCGGCACATCGGCGACGGCGATGGCGGACGGAGATTTTTCCGCGATGGCGAGCCAGCGTTTTTTCCAATCCGCCGGATTGGCGGGCAGCGCTTCCAAAAACGCAACCGGGTCGGAAAGTTGTTCGCTGCTGCCATTCAACAGCCACGCCAGCGCGGTGGACTTGTTGCGCGCATAGGGCGCGCTGACCAGATAACACCGATGGCATGCGCGGGTCAGTGCGACGTAGAGCAGGCGCACTTTTTCTGCGAGCAGTTCTTTCGTCGCCTGCTGTGCGTGCGCCGTGGCTGGGTCAGGATTCAAATCCCAAGTCAGGTCGTTGGTGGCAGGATCGTGGAAAAGCACCACGTCCAAAACATTTTGCCCGCCGCTTTTGATCGGACGCAAACTGGCGTCCTTGGCGACGAACGGGCAAAACACCACCGGATATTCCAAACCCTTCGACCGGTGGACGGTGACGATTTGCACGGCATCATCGTCGCTTTCGAGCCGGAGCTGGAATTCCTCGGCGGCGGCCTCGTCGCTGGCACGGCGTTTTTCGAGCCACTGCACGAGTCGCGCCGGGCCGAGATGTTCCGCACGGCTGGCGGCTTCGAGCAATTCGGCGAGGTGCAGCACGTTGGTGATGCGGCGCTCGGCGTCGGGAAATCGCAGCAGATTTTCCACGACCTTTTCCCGGCGCAGCAACTGCGAAAACATGAAAAAGAAACCGTCGCGTTCCCAGGTGGCGCGAAACGCGGCGAATTCCTGCAACCGCGCCTGCCACAAAGTTTCGTTCGCGGCGAGTTCCTGCAACTGGTTTGCGTTCAGGCCGAGTGCGTCGGTGGTCAATGCGCATTTCACACCGGCTTCGCGACCGGGATTCAGGATGGCGGTGAGAATCCATTGCAGCTCGCGCGCCTCGGCCGATTCAAACACGCTGTCCATCGCTTGTTCCACGCTGGGAATGTGCAGTTCGTGTAGCGCGGATTGGATCCAGCCGGCCTGCCGGTGCGATTCCACCAGCACGGCGATGTCGCGCGGATTCAGCCGCCGGTTGGCGATGCGCACCTCCGCGCGCAACAGCCGCGACACCTCGGCGGCCACGGCAGCGGGCAAAATTTTCTGCGCTGACTTGGCGGACAAAGAGCCGTTTTCCGCGCTCCAGCTCCAGACCTGAAACGGCGGTGGACGCTGGCCGTCGGCAAATACGAGCGGCTTTGAGTCAGCCTTGTTGGCCGCCTTCACCGGCTCGAACGAAATCTGTTCCTCGACGAACGCGACGGATTTTCCCGCGCTTTCAAAAACCGTGTTGACCGCGTTGACCAGCGCCGCCTCGGAACGCCAGTTGGTGTCCAGCGAGTATTGGCTGCCCGCCGTGGCGGCGGCCTGGAGATAGGTGTTCACGTCCGCACCGCGAAAACCGTAGATCGCCTGCTTGGGATCGCCGATGAGATACAGCCGATGCTCCGGGCTACCGGCAAAAATGGCGCGGAAAATCTTCCACTGCAACGGGTCGGTGTCCTGCGATTCGTCAATCAGCGCCACGTGGAATTTTTTGCGGACGGATTGCGCGAGCGATGTGCCGGCCGGTCCGGCTAGCGCCGCCGCCACCCGGCTGATGAGGTCGTCGTAAGACTGCTGCTTGGCCTCCTGTTTGCGTTTCGACAAAGCCTCCCGCGCCGTCCGCAGAAAATCCAGCCGCTGCGCCAGCGCGAATTCCGCCGCGAGCGCGACCAGCGTTTCGCACCGGTCAAACAAAGCCGGATATGGCTCCGGCATTTCCTTTTTCTTGCCAATGTCGTGGCGGATGGCCGAGACCGAGAAGAATTGAACCGCACCCCAGATGTCGGCGGACATCGCGCCTGCGACCAGCCCGGCGTCCAGTTGGTTCATGGCCGTTTCAATGTCAGCCGCCTTATCGTGTGCGCCGTTCGCCCATTTCTTTCCGCCGACAAAATAATTCAGCAAATCCGTCCGGTTGCCGGCGGACTTTTTCCATTCCTCGACGCCGCTGGCAAAGGCCGTTTGCAAATCTGCCGCCACGGTTGCCACCGGGCGCGGCAGCGCGGCGGGTAGTAGCTTTAATTCGGGATAAGTGAGGAAACGCTTGAGCAGCGCGGCGAAAACATCCGGCGTCAGCTTTTGGTGCAGGGCGATGCCCGCCAGTAGCACGCCGCCTGGATGCACGAGCCGGCGGAAATAATCCGCCGCGATTTCGCGGATGAGACTGTCCTGATCGGCGACCAACTCGACGTTGAAGAGGCTGCCGCTTTCAAACGCGCTGTCCTGCAATGTCCGCTGGCAGAAGCCGTGGATCGTGGAAATGGAAATGAGATCGAAAATCTCCAGCGCGTTGCGCAGCGAGTTGATGGCGGCCTCGCGGCGTGCCTGTGTGCGGGAAAACAGTTCGATCAATAGCGCGTCGTCCGTGGGCTTGCCTTCCAGCGCGAGTAGCGCTTCCGCGAGTCGGCGGCGGATGCGGTCCCGCAGTTCGGCGGTGGCCGCCTCGGTGAACGTCACCACGAGGATGTCGCTGGCGGGAATCTTTTCCTCGACGAGCAGGCGCAGGAAAAGCCCGGCCAGCGCGAACGTCTTGCCGGTGCCAGCGCTGGCTTCCAGCCGGGTGACGCCCAAGTCGAGCGGTGTGTTGACCAAATCAAAGGTCATGGCGACGGCTCCTCCGTTTGATGCGCCCGCAGCGGCTCCACAATTTGTTTTGCAAGCTGCTCAAACTCGTCGTCCAGCGGATTGGCCGCGTTGCGGAAGCAGAGGTTGAAATACGGGTCTTGTGCTTCACCTTTTCCAAAGTCATCGAACTCGCCGCCTGCCCATTTTTCCTGCGCCAAGTCCGCCGGCGATTTTTTGCTGCGGGAACTTGGTTCCGAAACGAAAGCAAACGCGGTCGCCGGGAAAAATGGCAGCGGCTTGGTGAGGCCAAGAAAATATAGATCCAAAAGCTGTTTCAGGATTTTTTCGGCATCGGGAACTTCGTTGAAAATCCACGTTCCATCCTCGGCGATGAGCCGGCTTGTTTTCGCCTCTGGCAAGCCGGCGAGTTGCAGCGCGAGGTGTTCGATCCACAGCTTCAAATACGCAGCGGGCTTGGCTTTCGCGGGGCGGCAATGGACGAGGCCGACGCCGCGAAACAGCGGTAGTTCGCCTTCCAGCCGGAAATCGCCCATTTGTAAACTGACCGACTGGCGGATTTTTTCCGCAGCGCCAAGATGCTGCCGGAGCTGCTCGACAAGCGGCTGTGTTTTGGCAAAAAGTTCATTTGCCTCCAAAATGCCCGTCGGGCCGGGCGGCAACTGGCCGCCGCCCTGCCACGCAGCCAAAACTTTTTCCGGCGTGCGCCGGTCTAAAAATGCTTCGACGATTTCCTGTTTGAAAACAAAAGCGTCGCGGCCGTCCACGGAAAAAGGTTCTTCGTCCGACAATAGCTCCCGGTCTTCCGGCAACCGGATTTCCAGCCGCCGCTGCACGAAAAACTTTGCCGGGTTTTGAAAAAACTGCTGCAGGTCTTTTAGCAAAATCGTTTTCCACTCTGCGTCCGGCGGGACGAGCGGTTGGGTAAGAAACGGCGCGGCGGAACCGCGCTTTGTGCGGTCGCCGATGTGGCGGCTGATTTCCGCATCCGCCGCCGAGTAGCCGAACAGGCGCGGATTATCTATTTTGTCCGTTTGAAAATACGCTGGGTTGAAACCGTGTAGCCGGTGCCGTGTGACCAGCAGTTCGTTGACCAGCGGCGTTTCTTGCGGCTGGGCTTTCACGTCACAAACGGTTTCCGCCAGTTGGAAGCGCGCGCCGAGATAGTCGAGCAGTTCGCTGACGACGACCGACGGCGGACGCGGGCTGTTGTCGCTGACGGACTGGCCGACGTAGCTGAGGTAAAAACGGTCGCGCGCGGCGAGCAGCATTTCGAGAAAGAGATAACGGTCGTCGTCGCGGCGCGAGGTGTCGCCGGTCTTGGGCTGCGTGGCCATCAGGTCGAAACTCAGCGGCGCGGGCCGGCGCGGGAAACTGCCGTCGTCCAGACCAAGCACGCAGACCACGCGGCACGGCACGTTGCGCATCGGGTTCAAGCCGGAGAACGTCACGCGGCCGCGCAGGATCGCCTTGCCCGCCGGTTCCTCGGATAGCTTCGGCAGGATGCGTTCGAGGATAACGGCGAACGGAATTTGTTCCGCGAAGCCGGAATCATTTTGCTGCTGGCGCAGGCCGTGGAGAATTTGCCGGATGGCGTTGGCGGCAAATTCCTCTTCGGGTTCGGGTAGAAATAATCTGTCCTGAATCGCGTTTAACGTCGTCGCCCAGTTTTCCAAGGTGCGTGGCGCGGAGAGTTCGTCCAGCGTGGCGAAAATTGTTTTTTGAAAATCCAGCCAGCGGCCGAGCAGTTCCGTGGCCGTGCCCTCGACGCTTTCGCACGGCAGGAGTTCGTCGAAGGTGGTGCCGTCATCGGCCATCGAGTAGCCGAGCAGCAGGCGGGAATTGCCGTGTTCCCACGTGTGTTCCGCAAATGCCGGCAGGCCAAGGCTGGCGCGCTGCGCCGCGTCGCGTCCCCAGCGGATGCCGGCGTTTTGCACCCATTCGCGGAGCTGCGGTAGCTCGTCCTCGGCGATGGCAAAGCGCCGCCGCACTGCCGGCGTTTCAAAAAAATCCATGACCGCCGTGGCGGTGAGCCGGCTGGAAGCGAGCTGCAGCAGCGCGGCAAAAGCGTTGACGAGCTGGCTTTCCTGCCGCGTACCCTGGTCGGCGAGCGTGAAGGGAATCGCGGGCGCGCCCGGCTCGGCGGTGTCGAACACGCCTTTGATGAACGGCGCGTAAGCCTCGACGTTCGGCAGCATCACGAGAATGTCCTGTGGCGACAAGGTGGTGTCGGCGCTGAACCATGCGAGCAAATGGGCGCGCAGCACCTGAAGTTCGCGCAGCGGGCTGTGGCAGTTGTGAATTTGAATTGAGCGGTCGGCGCGGCTGACTTCGATTGGCTCGCTGCTTTGGCGGTCTTCCAGATTCAGGATGGCGCGCTGGACGTGGCCGAGGAGATTTAATTGGGCCGGTTCGGCGAAGTCTTCCACTTCCGCGTTCACCATTTGCAAATCCGTGACGAGTCGCAGAAATTCCCGGCCGGTTTTGCCCCACACCGCCAGCAGCGGATGGCCTCGGTCGAGATGCAGTTCGCCCGGGCTCAAATCACCTTTGCCGGCAACGGCTTGGATATTTTCGTCTTCCAGCGCCGAGGTGATGTCGCCCCAGTATTCCGCGCACGGCGAGAGCCAGAACAGATGCACCGGGATGTGCCGCGCCAGCGACTGGAACACTTCGAGATAAACCGGCGGCAGGCTGGTCGGGCAAAAAATCGCGAGCCGCTCCGGCAGGCTGGTTTTGTCGCAGTCCGGGCGTTTGAGCGCGAGGAGCAGCTCGTAGAGAAATTTCCCCTGACACGCCAAGCCGTCGCTCATGGCCGCGCGCCACAACTGCGCTTGCCAGTGGGTTTCCTGGCCGCGCTGCCAGGCGTCAATCCATTCCGGCCGATAGACGCTGTATTGGTCGAACAGGCCGGCGACGCGCTCGGCGAGCTGGAATTTCCGGCGCGGGTCGGCGGCGCCGGCGAGGTAATTTCTGATTTCCTTGAATGCCGGGTGGTCGAGCAGCGGCTCCAGTTTTTCCATGAGCCGCCAGGTGAGCGCTTCCGGTTCGATCAAGCCGGCGCGGGCTTCGGCGGACAACAGGTTTTCCATCAACTTGAAAAAGAACGCGCGTGGAAACGGCAGTTCCAGATTCGCGGCGATGCCCTGGACACGGGCGAGTTCGAGCTTGAGCCATTGCGCGAGGCCCTGCGTCGGCACGATGATCTGTTCCGTCTTGAAAGGTGAGTTTAAGGGCGACCGAAGCGTGCCGCCAGCCAGCCGTTGTGCCAGATTTTCCAGCCGGTTGCTTTTGTAAAGAATGAGGCTCACTTCGGGAAAACCATGCTTGAGGTGGTGCAACCGTCAGGAGTTTTAGCACAGGCGAAACGGAACGCAAGTCATTGAGTGCCGCAAAATTGTTGAGCCGCTGTCAGATCGTCGCAAGATGTTGGGTTTTGCCCGAATCATTGCGCAGGGGGATGGAAGCGGATTCGCAGAGGCCGACAAATGTTTCCTCCGCGAGGTTCAGTCGTTTCCCGCGCCAGTGCAGGATGCCCCAGCGGCGGGTCAATTTCCGCCGGCCCAGCGGCAGCGCGACCAGCGAGCCTTCCTCGATCTCCCGCCGCGCAATCCACGGCGCGAGGATGCACACGCCGAGGCCGAGCTTCACCAGTTCCTTCGTCGCCTCCATGCTGCCAACTTCGAGCACGGTGTTCAGCACCACGCGCTCGCGCCGGAAATAATCCTCAATCAGCCGGAACGTCACGCTGCGCTTGCTGTAAAGAATGTAGTTCTGCCGGGGAATCTCCTCGCGTTCGACTCGTCCCGCGCGCGCCCAAGGATGCGACGCGGACACGACAAAAAACAATTCATCCGTGAACAGCGGATGAAATTCCAGTTGCGCCTCGCCCTCGGGCTCCAGCGTGAGCGCCAGGTCAATCCGGTGTTTCAGCAGCGCGTCCACCAGCACCGTGGTGTCGCCGGGTTCCAAGGTGATGGTGTGGTCGGGAAAACTTTCCTTGAACTCGCGCAGCACCGGCGGGATCAGGTGTTGGCACGCGGTCGTGCTCGCGCCCAGCCGCAGCCGGCCCTTGCCCCATTTGCCCAGCGCGGACAACGAATCGCGCGCCGCCGACATCTCCGCGAGAATTTTATCCGCGTGCTGCATAAGCTGTTCGCCCGCCTGCGTGAGAACAACCTTTTTGCCCAGCCTGTCCAAAAGGCGACAGCCCGCTTCGTGTTCCAGCGCCTTCATCGAATGGCTGATGCCTGATTGCGTCAAGTGCAGCTCGCGCGCGGTCTGCGTGAAGCTGCCGGTGCGCGCCAGCACGCAGAACTGCTGCAGCCGTCGGCTGTCGAGCGGGTTTCTCATCTATGAACGCCTTTCATCTTTGTCATGTGCACAAAGGAAAGCATTCATCGCGCCAAATTCAAAATTTGGCACGCGCATGGCTAATGTCCCATGCACGACAACGAAAAACGCCGCCCGATGAACAAAAAAAGCCAATGCGCCAAAACCGCACCGCCGCTGCGGCTCGGCTTTGTGCCGCTCACCGATTGTGCGCCGCTCGTCATGGCGCAGGAATTGGGGCTGTTCAAAAGATCCGGCCTGCGCGTCCAGTTGAGCTGCGAGCTGGGTTGGGCCACCGTGCGCGACAAGATTGTCCATGGCGAACTCGACGCCGCCCATGCGCTCGCCGCCATGCCGCTCGCCGCGTCGCTCGGCCTCGGCTCCGTCGCCTGCGAATGTCTCACCGCACTCGTGCTGAATCTAAACGGCAACGCCATCACTCTTTCGTCCGACCTGTGGAAACGTGGCGTGCACGACGGCAAAACGCTGCGCGAGGAAATCCACCGCACGCGCCGCGAGAAGATTTTCACCTTCGGCATCGTGTTTCCCTTTTCCTCGCACCGGCAACTGCTGCGCAACTGGCTGTCCGCACACGGCATCGACCCGGAGCGTGACGTGCGTTTCGTCGTCGTGCCGCCGCCACAGATGGTCGCGAATTTGAAGGCCGGCCATCTTGACGGCTTCTGCGTCGGCGAACCGTGGAACTCGCTCGCCGTCTCCGCCCGCGTCGGCTGGATCGCCGCGACCAGCGCGGAATTGGATCCCGGCCATCCCGAAAAAGTGCTGATGGTGCGCGGCGATTTCGCGGTGAAGCGGCACGACGAGCATCTTGCGCTCATCGCCGTATTGCGCGAGGCGTGTGAGTTTTGCAACCAGCCGGAAAACCGCGCGCACATCGTCGCCACGCTCGCGCGCCCGGAATTCGTCGGTGTGCCGGAGGAGATTTTGAAGCGCGCCCTGGCTGGCCAGCTCGACTGCGGTAACGGCGTCACGCGCCACGTTCACGACTTTTTCATTTTTCACGGCGACGGGGTCAACGAGCCGGTCAGCAAACAGGCGGCGTGGGCCTTGCAACTGATTCGTGACAGCGGCCTGTGCCCGGCGCCGGCTCAGTTCAATTTCGCGCTCGGCCGCAAAATCTACCGGGCCGATCTGTTTAATCAGGCGCAGCTGCCGCGTCTGTTGCCAACCACTGCGGTCAAAGAAAACGAACCAGCCGCCGTTCCCGCCTGAATCGCCCAAGCCATCATGCAAGACACAAACAAGCTGACCCTGAAAAATGCCGGACATTGGCCGACCCTGCTCGGCGCGTTTCTTTACTTTGATTTCAGTTTCATGGTGTGGACGGTGCTTGGCCCGTTGAGCGCGCACATCAAGGACGCCTTGGCCTTGAATGATTCACAGACCGGCCTGATGGTGGCCGTGCCGAGTCTCGCGGGCGCCGCGCTGCGCTTCACTCTTGGGTTGCTGGTGGACCGCATTGGCGCGAAAAACACCGGGCTGCTCGCGCAATGTGTCGTGATGGCCGGCCTCGCGTGGGCGTGGCTCGCCGGGTTGCACAGCTATGATGCGGTGCTGTTCATGGGATTCATGCTCGGCTTCGCGGGCGCGAGTTTTGCCGTCGCCCTGCCGCAGGCGGGACGCTGGTATCCGCCGCAGATGCAGGGGAAAGTGCTGGGCCTGGCCGGTGCGGGCAATGTCGGCGTGGTGATTGATTCGCTGCTCGCGCCGCGCCTCGCCAACGCCTACGGCTGGAACGCAGTGTTCGGCCTGATGCTCATTCCCGCCGTCGTGGTGTTCATCGCGTATCTCACCATCACCAAGGAAGCTCCGTTGAAAGTGAAACCGAAACGCCTGCGCGACTATGTGGAATTGTTCGCGGAGAAGGACACTTACTGGTTCTGTTTTTTTTACACCGTCACGTTCGGCGGCTTTGCGGGACTGGCCGCCTCGCTGGTGTTGTATTTGAAAACCACCCACGGCCTGACCAAAGTCCAGGCCGGTGACTGGGCCGCGCTCTGCATGTTTGCGGGCGTGATGGCACGGCCGCTCGGCGGCGCGCTGGCGGACCGCTTCGGCGGCATCCGCACCCTGACGGTGTGCTACACGCTCGCCGGCGTCGCGCTCGCGGCGGTCGGCTACGCGGCCAATTTTACGCTGAGCCTGGTCTTGTTCCTGATTGTGCTGGCCGCGCTCGGGGCCGGCAACGGCTCGGTGTTCCAGCTCCTGCCGCAGCGCTTCGGCAAGGATCTTGGCCTGATGACCGGCCTGGTCGGCGCTGGCGGCGGTCTGGGCGCGTTTCTGCTGGCGACGGCGCTGGGCTGGTCGAAAGGCGTGACCGGTTCTTACACCGCCGGGTTGACGACATTTGCCTGCCTCTGCATCATCGCGCTAGTCGGCCTGACCTTGGTCAAAAAACGCTGGCGCACCACTTGGGGAGCGCTGGCCGCCGCCCGCATCTGACACACAAAAAACATCGTGGTTGATCCCCTTTCAACCAAAGTTCCCGCCGCACTCCGTGCCGGCGGCGGGCTGCGCATTGGCGCGGAGAAGTTCGGCCACAGCCGGGCCCCCGGCGCGGAATCGGAAGACGCCGCCTTGGTGTTTGAACAGGAGGGCGTGACCATCGCCGCCGTGGCCGATGGCTTGGGTTCGGCGAAAGAAGGGCAGGTCGCCGCGAACCGCGCGGTGGCGGCGCTGAAACAAAATTTCCCCGCGCGACCCCGCAACTGGACCGCTGGTCGCGCCTGCGAGGAAATTGTCCGCCACCTCAACCGCCAGCTCTGGCAGGAAGGCATGGCGCGTTTTGATTCGTCCGAACTCGCCAGCACCATTGCCGTCGCCGCGCTCGAAGGCGACCGGCTGTTCGCGCTGAACGCGGGCGATTCGCGCATCTATCTCTGGCGCGAAAACGAGCTGCGCCAAATCTCCACCGACCATCGCGAAAAAAATCCGCATCAGGCCCATGTGCTGACCCGTGCGCTGGGACTGGCCGAGGAACTGCCGCTGACTGCGGTGGAAATTCCTGTCTGCGCCGGCGACGTGATTCTCCTCTGCACCGACGGCGTAACGGATGTCCTCGACGACATCACCCTCGCCCAACTGCTGTCACAAGGTGTCATGGCGGCCGGCATCACCGCCGAAGCGGGCCGTCGGGCCACGGAGGAGAACCGCGACGACGCCACGGCCGTGACCTTGCGCGTGCTGGAAACCGGCACATCCCGCCGGACGGGTGAACAAACGGTGCGCGTGCCGGCGATCCTGAAAGCCGGCGAAGTCGTGGACGGTTTCACATTGCGCCGAAGTTTTCGCGACAGCGACCGCATCTGGCTCGCCGCGCGCCAGGGCGATTCGTTCGTTTTGAAATTCGCCCCGCGCGCTGCGGCGACGGACGAGGCCGCGCTCGCCGCGTTCCTTCGGGAAATCTGGCACGCCACGCAACTGCAATCCGATTTTTTCCCCGCCGCCTTCGTGCCGGAGAATGCGACCGCGCGCTACTATGCGCAGGAATACCTGCACGCGCCGACGCTCAAGAAATTTCTTGCGGACAACGGCCCGCTGTCGCCGGCGCAAGCGGCGGAACTCGGCCGGTTTCTTTTGCGCGCCGAGCAATTCCTGCTCGGCCACGGTTTCGTCCACGGCGATCTCAAGCCGGAGAACATCCTGGTTTTTCGCGAGGAAAACGCGCTGCGTTTCAAGCTGATTGACCTTGGCAGCGTGGCGGAAGTTTTCAGCCTGCAGGGCCGCGCAGGCACGCCAAGCTATCTGGCGCCGGAGCGTTTTGAGGGCGCGGCGATGACCGAGCGCACGGAAATCTTTGCCGTCGGCGCGGTGCTTTACGAGGCGCTCACGGGCAGCCTGCCTTACGGCGAAGTCGAGCCTTTCCAAAAACCGGTGTTCGCCGCGCCGCGTCCGGTCACGGCGCTCAATCATCATGTCCCGCCGTGGCTGGAGGCGATCGTGATGCGCGCCACCGTCGCCGACCCGGAACGCCGGCAGCAAACTTACAGCGAGATGCTTTACGAGCTGGAAACCCCGGAGAAAGTGGCGCCGTTTTTTCGTGCCGGGACGCCGCTGCTGGAGCGCAATCCCCTGCTGTTTTACAAGATCGGTTTCTTCGTGTTGCTCGTCCTCAATATCTTGCTGCTCTGTTCCCGGCTGACTCACGCCCGCTAGTTTTCCACCGGCGCGGGCGTGGTGAATTTTTAGCACAGGCTGGGCAAAATTATTCAGCACCGTTTCCGTGGTCTTCGTAAAATCACCGCTTCTCCGTCTCTTCTGGCAACGAGGAATATATTTCGTGCGCGTGCCACCACCCCAAAAGACCGGTGCGCCGAAATTTTAGATACCTGAATTCATGGGTCTCCCGCTTTTGCTATGAATTCGATTCATGATGGCAACAAGCACAAACATAGCACGGAAATCGGCGCTGGCATTGGCACTGCTAAAACTGTGGCGTTGCAAATCGAGGCCGTGGATACAGGCTAAAATTAGCCCGCACCCGTCCGGCGGTTTGCGAAACCAGCAAAAACACTGTTTCCAGAAATTTAACATATGAAACCAAACCTTAAAGCCACCTCGTCTTCATCCGCACTTTCCCGCCGCTCCTTCCTCGGCAAGGCCGTGAAGGGCGCCACACTCACCGCGCTGTTTGCCGGCCTGCCGAAAGGCTGGATGGGCACGGCCTACGCCAGCGATGCGCCGGAAACCGCAGCGCTGAATTTCGGCATGATCGCGCTGACCGACTGCTCGCCTATCGTCATTGCGCACGAAAAAGGCCTGTTCAAAAAATACGGCATCAACTCTACCGTGACCAAGGGCGCGAACTGGGCGGCCATCCGCGACGGCTTGACCAGCGGCGATTTGCAGGCCACACACATGTTGCTCGGCATGCCGCTGGCGAGCACGATGGGTCTCGCCGGTTCGCCGAAGAAGCCGATGATCATCCCGTGGCTGCTGAACCGCAACGGCCAGGCGATTACTTTGAAATCAGAATGGAAAGGTAAGGTCGGCGCGGATCCGAAAGCGCTGCAACCATTCGTCAAGCAGGCGCAAAACCTCGGCGAGCCGCTGACGTTCGCGATGACCTTCCCGCCCGGCACGCACGCGATGTGGATGCGGTATTACCTCGGCGCGGGCGGCATCAATCCGGACAAGGATGTTTCGCTCATCACCGTGCCGCCGCCGCAGATGGTCGCCAACATGAAGATCGGCAAGATGGACGGCTTTTGCGTCGGCGAACCGTGGAACGCCCGCGCCATCAACGACAAAATCGGTTTTACCTCCGTCTCCACGCAGGACATGTGGAAAGATCATCCGGAAAAAGTCTGCGCGTTTCTCGCGGAGTTTGCCGATAAGAATCCGAAGACCGTGAAGGCCGTACTCAAGGCGTTGCATGAGGCCAGCGTGTGGCTCGACAACATGGACAACCGCCCGGAACAGTGCGCCATCGTCAGCAAGCCGACCTACATCAACTGCGACGCGAAGACGATTCTCGGCCGCCTGCAAGGCCACTACGACTACGGCGACGGCCGCACGAAGGAAGATGCGAACTACATGATTTACAGCCAGCGGAACTGCAATTATCCGCAGCCGAAATACGCCAAGTGGTTCCTCTCACAATACCGCCGCTGGGGCTTGGTCAAGGGCGCGCCGGATTACGAAGGCATTGCCAAGCAGGTCATGTGCACGGACATCTACGAGGACGCGATGAAGGAGATCGGCTACGCGCACGGCGGCCTGGACAACAGCAAGGAAACGCTGTTTGACGGCGTGACGTTCGACCCGACCGGCGACCTTGAGGCGTATGCCAAGGGCTTTGCGGTGAATAGCGTGAAGGCCTGAATTCGATGACTCACGCAAAGAAGAAATTATCCTGGACGGCGGCGGGAGGCGAAGCGTCCCGCCGCTTCCGGAAGATTTTATGGCTGACAAAAGCGGTGTCGCCGCTGCGCCCTGCCGCCGCCATTCACAAACCTTTGCGAGAGGAATGCAAACCATGAAACCGTTCAAATTCGATTGGCTGGTTTTGCCGCTCATCGGCGTCGCGGTGGTGCTGCTGCTCTGGCAGGCCTCGTGCGCGACGTGGGCGAAGGATCTGCCGACGCCGCTGAAAACGTGGGAAACCAGCAAGCCGTATCTCATGGAGCCGTTCGCCAAGCGCGGCGAGATGGATCAGGGCATACTGCGTTTCACCTGGTATTCGCTCATCCTCGTGGCGAAGGGATATTTCCTGGCACTCATCATCGGCACGCCGATTGGTTTTCTGCTCGGGCTTTCCAAGGCGTTCACCAAGACGTTTGACCCGATCATCCAGGTGCTGCGCCCGGTTTCGCCGCTCGCGTGGCTGCCGC
>CAYUGC010000080.1:0-14700 GCA_964444085.1 uncultured Bifidobacteriaceae bacterium
TCAAACCTGCGCCTTCGCCAAAGCCTCGCCCACAACCAAAAATCCTCGCTCCGCCGCGCTACATCATTTCTGTCAATGCTCTATTGAGCATTTCCCATCAACTCTGACACAGCGGCGATAGCTGGCGGCAAACTGGTGGGGCGAGCGTCCTCGCGAGCCGTCACGGTTTCCGGCTTCAGCGGCTCGCGAGGACGCTCGCCCCACCGATCCGCTTTACCTTTTGCTTTACCGATTTTTACCGAATTTTACCGGTTACCGGCATTTTATTCAGGCGCGGGCGGCCAAGCGCGTAGTCCGATTTGAAGGCCGGCGGCGCGCGGCGCGCAGGCAACTGTCGCAGGCAAACGCCAGCGCACCAGAAATTTTCGCGCGCGGTCTTCAATCCGAATGTTGAAGCGGGCTAAAGCCCGCGCTCCGCCCGCGCTCCAGCCGGCAACGGCCGGAGAACCGGTCCGAATCACACCGACCATTCATGGCGGTCATAGATAAATTCCTCAATGGGGATGGTTTTGGTGCCTTCCGAGAAATGGACGTGGCCCATCTCGCGGCTGATCTCGGCGCGCAACTGCGCCGCGATGCTGTGCAGGCGGGAGGCGGGGATCTCCTCGAGGTCGCGCTCGCCAATTTCCTCCTCCAGTTTTTTGAGCTGGGCGGCGAGCGTGCGCCAGCGTTCATGGCGGGCACCGAACACGGTCTCGGCGAGGGCCTCGGTCTCGGTGGCGCGGAGGTTGGCGATCTCGAACTGATGCTGGCGGCTCCACTTGATGAGGGTGGGCTTGGAGACTTGCAGCTCGACGGCGATGCGGTTGAAGCTCCAGCCCTGCGAACGCAGGAAGATGAAGCGGGCGATGGTTTCTTGATCGGTCATACTTTTTATTTTTCAGGCACTAGGTTCTGGGTGCCCGGTTCCAGGTATCGACCACGCGCCGACTGGCATCAGCCGGAGACACGCGGGGCGGACGGGCGGAGTTATAGCACAGGTTTTTAGCGGCGGCGGAGACGCGCGGCGAGCGGGTCGGCAAATCGCGGTAAATCGCGTTAACTAGGCGCCTACTAACGTATACTCGTGAAGCAAATATTTAAAAAATAGTTGACGTGATTTGCCGAACCGAAATTGAAAAGCTGAAACTTGAGACCTGAGACCTGAATTGAAACGCGAAATCCTGACCCCTCACCCTCAATCAGAAGACAAATGCTGAAAACTGAAATGCTGACATGCTGGCCCGGTGAAGTACCAAATACAGACTTCACGGGCTAAAGCCCGGTGAAATACAAAATGCAATTTCACGGGCTAAAAACTGATTAACCACGGATGGACACGGATAAACACGGATTGTTGGCCGCTAAAAGGCGCCAAGCAAAACGAAGGATGGCCAAGGCGGTTTGAACCACAAAGCAACCAAGGAAAAAAACAGAAATTGAAAAACGGGACCCAAACCTGAAACTTGAGACCTGAATTGAAAAGCGAAATCCTGACCCCTCACCCTCAATCCCTCTCCCCTCAGAGGGGCGAGGGAAGATTCCTGCCGCAAAACGAAAAACAACCGGAACTCGCTGGCCATTTCAGGACGGAGCCAAGGGGTCGCCGTGTTTGAGGCAATTTGATTGCCTTTGACCACGCCAGCGCGTAGAAAGGGTGGCTCCAAAGTGCCGTCGTTTATCGCCATCTGGATCTGGATCTGCGCCTATCTAAACTGCGCGGGGTGGACGCTGTCGTGGCTGCACCAGTTGAACGCCGGCGGCTACGCGGTCGCCCTGGCACTGGGGCTGGCCGGCGGGCTGATCTGGCGCCAAAAAAACAAACAGCCGCTTTGTCCGGAACTGCGCTGGCCGAAGCTGCGACGCCGTTTCCGGCACGCCTTTCCGCTGGCGTTTATCATACTTGCGGCCCTGGCGTTCCTAGGCGGGGCGCTGCACCCGGCGAACAATTATGACACGCTCGCCTACCGCACACCACGCGTGCTGCACTGGCTGGCGGCGGAACAATGGCATTGGGTGCACACTGACTTTCCCCGGCTCAACACCCGCACCGCCGGTTTTGAATGGCTGACCGCACCGCAATTTCTTTTTTGGCACACGGATCGTTTGGTTTTTCTGCTGAATGTCATTTCCTTCCTGCTGCTGCCAGGGCGGGTATTTGCGGTGCTGACCCGGCTGGGGGTGCGGCCGCGCGCGGCGTGGCACTGGATGTGGCTGTTTCCCAGCGGCTACGGCTACGTCCTGCAGGCGGGCAGCGTGGTCAACGACCTGTTCGGCGCGCTCATGGCCTTCGCCGCGTTGGAATATGCCCTGCGCGCCAGCCGCGAGAAAAATCTTTCATGTCTTTGGACCGCCGGGCTGGCGGCCGCACTGATGACGGCAGTAAAGGCGTTCAATATCGTCCTCCTCCTGCCGTGGGCGCTGGCGGCGCTACCCGCGTTGAAACTGCTGCTGCGCCGGCCGGCCGCCTCGTTTGCCGTCGTTTTGCTGGCCGCCTCGGCCTCGATGATCCCCACTTCCATTTTGGATGCGAAATACTGCGGCGATTGGACGGGGGCGAACATCGAAGCCACGCCCATCGGCGGTGGCCATGAACTGGTTCGCCTGCCGGTCACCACGGCCAACCTCCTGTTGGGCAATCTCGTCCCGCCGGTTTTTCCCTTCGCCCAATCTTGGGCGGCGCTGGTCCAACGGATGCTGCCCGAGAAATTCAAGCAGGCGATGGAGGGAAATTTCGAGGGCAGCCTGACGAAATTTCAGGTGCCGGAATTGCAGGTCGAGGAATCCGCCGGTCTTGGCTGCGGGCTCTCGTTGCTGTTGCTGGCATTGCTGGTTCGGAAAATTCGCGCCGGCGAAATCTGGCCGGCCCGGCTGTTGGCACTCGAGACCCTGGTTCCTCTGGGGGCCTGGGCGGGGGTGGGGGTGTTTGTGCTGCGGGTGGGGATTGCCGTCCCGGCCCGGTATTTATTGCCGTTTTATTTGCTGCTGGCCGTGCCGTTCCTTGCGGGACCGGTGGCGGGTCAAATCTTCCGGTTCCGCCGCTGGCGGGTGGCGGCCTTCGCCGTTTTTGCCGTGGCTGGCGGGTTGCTGATCCTGTCGCCGCCCCGCCCCCTCTGGCCGGCCAATACCCTGTTGCGTTCGCTGGGGGCGGAGGATTCCCGGCACCGGTCGCTGGTCCGGGCCTGGGCCGTTTATTCGGTTTATGATTCGCGGGTGGACGGCTTTGCCCCGGTGCTGGCGGCCCTGCCGCCCGACGCCAACCCTTTGGGCTATCTGGCCTTCGATGAACCGGAGACGGCCCTGTGCCATCCATTCGGCACGCGCCGGATCTTGCACCTTGGTTTTGCCGACTCCCCCGCCCAAACGCGGGCCCGCGGCCTCAAATACGCACTGATCTGCGAACGGACGCTGGCTGATCATTATAACCAGACTCTGGCAGACTGGCTGGCGGCCAACCGGGCCGAAGTGGTGCAGACTTTCCAGTTGCGCTTGCGAGCGGCCCAGCCACCCTACGGTTGGGCACTGGTAAAATTTCAACCGTTGCCGCCGAACACCGCCCCATCCGCCCCCCAATGATTGCCTATGTCTGAAACTGCCACTCCAAATCCTTCGGTTGCCGTGGTGATCCCCTGTTATCAGGAGGCGCTGACCATCGGCAAGGTGATCGCCGATTTTCGCCGCGAGCTGCCGGCGGCGCGGATCTACGTTTATGACAATAATTGCACCGACGGCACCGGCGAAATCGCCGCGAAGGCCGGCGCCATCGTGCGCCGCGAAAAGCGCCAGGGCAAAGGCTACGTCGTCGCCGCCATGTTTGAGCAGATCACCGAGGACATCCTCATCATGGTGGACGGTGACGACACCTACGAGGCCAGCCATGTCCATAAAATGCTGGAACCCATTTTGCGCGGCGACGCTGACATGACCGTGGCCACGCGGCTCACCAGCCACGGCGAAAAATCCTTCCGTCCGCTCCACGTCGCCGGCAACCGGATGGTCTGCGGCATCATCAACTGGATGTTCAAGGCGCACGTCTCCGACATCTTTTCCGGCTACCGCGTGTTCACCCGCGAATCCGCCCGGCAGATCCCCGTCACCACCAAGGGCTTCGACGTGGAGACGGAAATCACCCTGCAGGCGCTGTATCGCGGCCAGGTCATCCAGGAAATGCCCGTGCCGTATCGCTCCCGGCCCGCCGGCAGCTTCTCCAAGCTGAACACCTTCAGTGACGGCTTTCGCGTCCTGCTGCGGCTGTTTCTCATCGTCAAATCCTACAAGCCGCTGACCTTCTTCGGCGGCCTCGCCATCGTCTTGTTTCTGCTGGGTCTGGCGGCGGGTTCGCTGCCGATTTATGACTTTGTCACCGACCCCAACCATTTTGTCCACCGCGTGCCCAGCGCCATCCTCGCGGCGGCGCTGGTCATGCTGGCATTTTTGTCCCTCGGTCTGGGCCTGATCTTGAACAGCATGAACCTCCGCTTGCTGGAGCTCGAACAGCTCATCACCAAACGGTGAGGTCAAATTCAAACCTGAAACTGGAGACCTGAGACCTGAATTGAAACGTGAAATCCTGACCCCTCACCCTCAATCCCTCTCCCCTCGAAGGGGCGAGGGAAGGAGATTCTAGCCGCAAAAAGGCGCAGAAGGCGCAAAACCAAAGCTGAAAACTGAAATGCTGAAAAGCTGAAAGTTTTTTAACCACGGAATTGGCTTTCCAAGCCCGCCACAAGTTAGCTGTCCCAAGCAAACCGTTCGCTATCGCGAATTGTGGTCACAAAAGACACGAAAATATCCGGCTCCCAATCTTTAACGACGGATGGACACTGGTGAAACATCCATCGGAAGCCAGCCGCGAAAAAATACCGGAAGCGGAAACTTAAAATTCGACGGCACCGCCGGAGAACCGGCTGGTTCCCGCTTGAAGAAACGCCGGATTGCATTAGCATCCACCGCCATAGTTATATTTGGCAAACGCGCCGACCACGCGGTATTGCCCTAGTTTGGAGTGCGCGGACACGTCCGCGCTTTGGAACTGGGAGACATGTCTCCCAGTCGGAAAGCGGCGACCTGTCGCCGCACTCCAAATCAGGATACTGCCGACCACGCGCACACGAACCATGCCAGCCGTCTTGACCATCGCCATTCCCACTTACAACCGGGCGGCCAAATTGCAGGCTCAACTGGAGCGGCTGGCACCGCAGTTGACCGAAGCGGCGCACTGCGTGGTTTATGACAACGCCAGCACGGATGGAACCCGGGAGGTCGTCGCCCGGTTTGCCGCGCAAAAAATCGGCTACGCCGGCGCCCCGGTCAACGGCGGCGCCGGCCGGAATTTTTTGAGGTGTTATGAGGAATGCCCGACGGAATGGCTGTGGCTGTTGAGCGATGACGATCCGATTTCCGCCAGCGCGGTGGCGGATTTGCTGCGACTCATCCAGGATTGCCCGGCGGATTTCATCCACACCGCGTCCCCGCTCTGCCCGCACGCCGCCGAGGTCGTCGTCGCGGATTTGCCGTCGCTGCTCCGGCAGGCCACGGTGGAATCGTTGCTCTGGATTTCCACCGGGATTTACCGCCATGCCGCTTTCCGCCCGCTGCTGCGACATTATACCGAGAGCATTTCGTCCTGGGGACCGCAAATGTTCCTCATGCTGAAGCTGCTCGAGGAACAGCGCGGAAAAGTTTTGATCAGTCAGACCCGCCTCATCACGGATTCGCCTTACGAGGCGCCCCGGTGGTCCACGCTGGAATTCATTTCACGGTTCATCCAATTGCCGGGATATTTGCAAGCGCCCGGCAACCAGACTTTGCTGGCCCAACGGATCAGCGATGAATGTTACCACCGGATGCTGCTCATCGGCCTGCGGGAACTCAACACGCCGGAAAAAATCCGCCGGTGGCAGCGCGTCCGCCGGCAGGTCGGGTTTCAGCTCAAGGCCTTTGGCGTCCGGCCGCCGCTGTGGACGGTCATTCGGAAAAACGAATGGCTGCGGGCGGGCCGCCGCAAGCAATCCCTGCTCGTCCTGCAGCAAACCCTGCTGCTGCTGATATTGTCCGTTTGCCCGACGGCGGGGTTCCGGTTCGTCTTGCAACGGCTGCCGAAGCCCGGCTGGCTGGAGGAGCTTTTGCATCCTCGAACTAAATTGACCTTGGTGCCAGAACGATGAATACCGGCATCAGCATCCTCATCCGCACCTATAATTCCGCCGGCACGCTGCCGGCGGTGTTGGCGCGGCTGGCGGTGCAACCGGGCGACGAAATCATCGTGGTAGATTCCGGCTCTGGCGATGCCACACTGGCCATCGCCCAAAAAAATTCGGCGCGCATCCTCGTCGCGGAACCGCCGTTCAATTATAGCAAGTCGCTGAACCTCGGTTTTGCCGCCGCAAAAAATCCGTGGGTGCTGGTCATCAGTTCGCATTGCGTGCCGTCGTCGGAAACGCTGGTGGAAACCTTCCGCGTGGCCGCCGGGAAATTACCAGAGGCCGTGAACGTGGCCTATGGCGAATGCAGCCTGATTGAACGCCACGACATTCCCGAACCGCCCACCGGGTTGCTGGCCGATAAAAATTCGGACGCGCACCAGCACCGGAAAATTTACGGCGGCAACGGCCTGGCGCTTTACCGCCGCGCCGCGTGGCAGGCGCAGCCGTTTGACGAGACGCTGCCCACGGGGGAAGATCTGGACTGGTTTTTGCGCGCCCTGGCTGGCGGCGGAGTCGCCGCTCGCGTGCCGTCGGCCCGGGCTTTGTATCGCAACCAGGGCAGCCTGCGGCATATGTTCCGCAAAGGCTGGCAGGAAGCGCGCATGGCCGGCCAGTTGACTGGCATGCCGGCCATGAGCCTCTGGCAACTCGGTATTTGCTGGGGATCGCTGCTGAAAAAATGGGGCACGGCCAAAATTCCGGCCTCGGCCCTGTTGCGCCAATGCGCCCATGCGCTCGGGGCCTACCTTGCGCCCAAATTTTCTGATCAAAAAACAGACCGGTGAATGAGCCACCTCGGTAAAAATACTGGATATGCTGTAGTGAGTGCTGGATTATCCGCAAACTGAAAACCGTGCAATGATGCAAAACAATTTGACAGAAACCCGTCAATTCACAGAGGCAGATTCCGGTGTTAAAAAAACACGGGAACATGCTTTTGCCTCGTTGAATTTTTTACGCGGTTTGAGCGCGGCAGTGGTGTTGTTCAACCATACGGCAACCTGTGTCAGCAGTGGAAAAAACCTGCTGACATTTAATTGGGGCGGGCTTGCGGTGGACGTGTTTATGCTCATTTCCGGCTTTCTGATGATGTGGCATTTTTATGAACGTCGCAACCGGGGTGAATCTTGGGGCAGTTCCAAAACCTGCTTGAAATTTTATGTTCGCCGGTTTTTCCGCATTGCGCCTTTGTATTATTGCCTGCTCCTCGTCGTCTATTTTTTCCACGATGGCTTGCAGCAATTGCAGGCGCATAACCAAAGTGTTTTTCAACCGACGTATGTATCCGGGCCACATGATCCGACCAGCACCGAAATGTCGGTCGCCCAAGTTTTGACTCATTTCTCCTTTGCTTTTGGTTTAATTCCCCGCTACGCCGCCAGCTCTCCCCTGCCGGATTGGAGCATCGGGTTGGAGATGCAGTTCTATTTATTTTTCCCATTTCTGGCGCTCCTGCTCGTGCGTTCGCAATTTATCTGGGGAACAGCTTTGTTGTTGGCTACCAGTTGGGTTTCCTTGAAGTTGTTCGGAGTCGGTGTGAACGCCGAACCGGGATGGTTGGGGGTTTTTTCCTATCCAACCTTGCTGCCATTTAGAATTGACTGTTTTCTGGTGGGAATGCTGCTGGCCGCCGGCCTGTATGAGAAGGATAGTTTTGCCAAACGCACTTTTCTATTGTTGCTGGCGTTGCTGGTGGCGGGAATTTACATGAAAAAATTTCTTTTGATCTGCTTCCTGTTCGCCTTTTATGAACTGGCTCTCAATTACGGAACGGGTTTGCCACCCCTTGATCGAATGGTGAATCGGGCCAGTCGGGTGGTTGGCCACCGGATTTTCAAATTCATGGCCGACGCCTCCTATGGAGTCTATTTGATTCATATGCCGCTGTTGGTGCTGGTGATTTGGTTACTGACCCAACTGAGTTCGTTTGCGGGACTATCCCCCGTGATGCGATTCATCTGCGGTTTACTGGTGATCATCCCCCTGGTTTACACGCTGGCATTTCTGGCGTTCAAATACATCGAGTCGCCGGGCATCGCTTGGGGGCGACAGATTATTAAAAGAATGCGTTAAGCGGACATCAAAGAAATTTTTGACCGAGGCAAATTTGAACATGGCGGCAACACCCATGAATTTGAAACTTTTCCTGCTACGGCTGCTCGCGGCGCGGTTGGCCACCTACCGGCAAGGCCCGGCCCGGCCGGAACTGGAGCGCGCCCGGCTGGCGCGGCAGCGCATCGCGCTGGTGAAATTGGATGGCATCGGGGATTTCGCCCTGGTCACGGGGCTGCTCCAGCTGATCCGGCAGGAACTGCCCGGAGCGGAGGTGACTTATTTCTGCCGGCAACCGGTGGGGGAACTGGTGCGCCAGCAATTTCCCGAATGGTCGGTCATGGAAGTTTTCAACCTGCGCAGCACGTCGAAAGAGATCCTGCTGGACCAAAACCTCCGCCGCCGGCTGAAGTCGCTGCCGCCCTTCGACCTGTTGCTGGACTTGCGCACCTTTCGCAACTTCGACGAAATCGCCGTCGTAAGCTGGATTCCCGCGCGGCAAAAAATTGCCCTGAAGAACGCCCGCCCAACCGAAGGCCACTGGTGGAGCGGACCACGGGAAGAACGCATCTATGACCGGCTGCTGCCACTGCCAGACTATTCCCGGCTGACCGGCGTGCGTGACCTGCAAAACCACGCCGGTCTGGCCGATTATATTTTTTCCAACCCGCCGGCCAGCCCGCCCCGTCTGACCATCCGGCCGGAAGAACAACAAAATCTGATCCGGCGTCTGACCCCGGACGTGGACGCGCCGTTCCTGCTGGTGTGTCCCGGAGCGGGAGCCGCGTTTCGGGAATATCCAGCCGGCGAACTGGCCAAAGCTGTGGCTGCTGCCGTGGCCGGCTCATCCCTGAAAATTGTCATCGCCGGCGGCAAGCAGGACACCCGGTCAACCAACGCTTTCGCCGAAGCCCTGAACCAGACGGGAATCGAGGCGGTCAACTTGACCGGAACCTTGAACCTGGCGGAACATACGACGCTGATGTCGCTGGCCAAGGCGGTGGTCTGCATGGAAACCAGTCACGCGCACATGGCGGGAGCATTGGGATGCCCGGCGGTGGTAATTATCGGCGGTGGACATTATGGCCTCTTCGGCCCGTGGGGCGAGTCGCCGACCTTCCGGTGGCTGACCCATCGGGTGCCGTGTTTCGGTTGCAATTGGACCTGTATCCATGACCGCCCGCTCTGCATCCAAGATATTCCCGTCGAAACGATCGCCCAAAACCTGGCCGAGGTTTTGAGCCTGAGTTGATCCACCATGAAGAGCAGGGAGAACATGAAGGTTGAATTCGTCTTCAGGTGCCGCCCCTGAAATTCTTTATGCCCTTCAGGCACTTCATGGTGAAAAAATATTGCGGCTAAGCCGTCCGCCGGTGCAGGGGAGTGAGTTTCAGGCGGCCAGAACTTTCTCGTAGACCGCCTTGAGCTGTTGCGCGACCGCATCCCAACCATGGAGTTGTAGCTGTGGCCCAGGCAGGCCGGGGGCATCGTGGAAAAACTGTTTCAAGAGGGCGATGTTGGCCGCAGTCACCCCGATGGTCGGAAAATACCGTGCCTGGTTGCCGAAACGTTCGCGGGACCAGTTTTGATCCTGCACCAGCAGCGGCAAGCCGCACGCCGCCGCCTCGTGGGCGGAGAGGCACCAGTTCTCGTAGTTGCTCATGAACACGAAGCCGCGCGCGGATTGGAGCAGCCGCACCATTTCCAATCCGGAATCCACATGGGGCTGATGCTTCACCCATTGGTTGTCCACCAGGCTCTTGAAACGCAGCCCATACGGGTCGTTGGGATGGTAGGGCTTGCCGACGAAGAGGATGGGGGTCTGTGCGGCGCGGGCCATCTGGGCCAGCTCGACAAAATTTTTGCGTTCGGTGATGGTGCCGGTGCAGATGAGGTAGGGCTCCGTGCGCGGGGCGGCTCCGGCGCGCAGGAATGTTTCCGTCAAGCCAATCGGCACCACGGTGATGCGTTCCGCCGGCACCCCATAGACCACTTGCAACACGGTTTTTTCGGCCTTCAGGCTCACGATATTGTGGTCGGTGCGCTGGTAGGTGCGCCAGGTCAACTGTTGTTTGATACCTTCGCCGAACGGCAGCGCCAAGATTGTTTTCACCAGCCAGCCCTGCCGTTTCAGGCGGGCAAGCGGACGGTTGCAGGTGTCGGTGAACAGCGTGTTGGTGATGACGGGCAGATGCTTAAGCTGTGCCAGCTGCAGATAACCGGCGGTCGGCACGCCAAAAAAATGGATCAGGTCGCCGCGCTGGTTTTCGTCCCACCAGCGCAGGAATTCCGCCTCCACCCCGGCGCGTTCCAGTGCCAGCCTGGTCTGCTCCACCTGCGTGTTGGCCCCGCCGTGGGCCAACAGAAACGGAAGGTGCTGATCAATCAGAATTTTCACCGGGGCAATGTGCCGTGGGCCCGACCGGTGAGCAACTGGAATTCTGAAAGCCGGGAGTTGGGAGTTGCACCAAGATCGTGCCCCTGCTTTACTCGCCGCCATGTCAAACGTCTGGATTTTTTCAGTCGCCGCCACCATCCGGGCGACAGGATTATTCTTGTTTCTGGGTGGTCTGCTGCTGGGCGGCTGGATGGCCCGGGCGGAAACACCGCCGCTGGCAGTCACCAACCTCTGGGTCTTTGATTTCAAGGGCCAGCTGCCTTACAACTCCAGCCAGTCTGCCCCGGCCATCGCGGAGGACGGCACCCTCTATCAGGCCACGTTTTATGGCATCCTCTATGCGGTCACCCCGGACGGGCGGGAAAAATGGCGGTTCCAGGTCGGGCGCGAAATCGTCTCCTCGCCCGCCATCGGCGACGACGGCACCATCTATTTCGGCAGTCGCGACGGGAATTTTTACGCCGTCACCCCGGCGGGAAAATTGAAATGGAAATTCGCCACAGCTGCATGGGTGGACTCTTCCCCGGCCATTGCGGCCGATGGCACAATTTATTTTGGTGGCTGGGACCAGACCTTTTACGCCCTCCAGCCCGATGGCACGGTGAAATGGAAGTATGCCACGGGATCCATCCTGGACTCCTCGCCGGCGATTACGGGCGACGGCACGATTTATTTCGGTGCGCATGACCGCAACCTTTACGCGCTAAATCCCGACGGCACCGTGCGCTGGCGCTTCGCCACGCGCGGCGAAATCATTTCCTCGCCCGCCATCGGCGCGGCGGGGACGATCTATTTCAGCTCGCTGGACGGAAACCTGTATGCGGTGAACCCGGACGGAACGGAGCAATGGCGTTATCACACCGGCAGCACCACAAAATCCTCGCCGGTGGTGGATGCGGATGGAAACATCTGTATCGGCCAGAACGATCGGACGCTGGTCGTGTCCCGGGAGGGGCAGAAGCTCTGGCATAGTGGTTCGCCCGTGCCGGTGGAGGTCTCGGCGGTGGCGGTGCCGGGCCGGTTTTATTATTCCGTGCCTTGGCGGACCGTGCAGGCGGTGGGATCCCCGGATCAGCGACTCTGGCAGGCGAACCTGAATGCGAACGTGAGCGCCGCGCTGGTGATGGATCGGGCGGGAATCCTTTATGCCTGCGCCGGGGGCTGGCTTTACGCCATCCGCCCGCCGGGCGAGGCGCTGCCGCCGGCCAACAGCCCCTGGCCGATGTTCCGGGCAAATGCCCGGCACACGGGCCGGGTGGGAAAATGAAACCTGAAACCTGAAGCCAAATGCTGAAAACTGAAATGCTGAAATGCTGGCCCGGTGAAGTACCAAATACAGACTTCACGGGCTAAAAACCGATTAACCACGGATGGACACGGATGGACACGGATTTTAAACAAATGCTGACATGCTGAAATCTGAAATGCTGAAAGGTGCTTTCCTCGGTCGTTTTCGTTTGTTTCACGGTTGATTTTTTTGCGCCCGTTCTGACTGCACCACTGCATCTTCCGGTCTCAGGTTTCAAATTTCAGGTCTTTTATTGTGGTTGGGAATGCAACTTGAGTCCGCCCGTTTTTCCCTGTAAACAATGGCCTGCCAGATGAAAGTCCTCATTTCCGCCATCGCCTGCAACCCGTATCTCGGATCGGAAAATTACTTTGGCTGGGCGGCGGTCAAGGTGCTGGCGCGCGACCATGAATTATGGGTGCTCGTCGGCCAGCGCAGTCAATCCGATTTGGCGCGGGCGGCGGCCGAGGGCCTGATTCCCCCCAATGTGCACTTTGTTTTCGCCGGTGATTTCCGGCCCTGGCACGCCAACCGGATGCGCGCCCGGCTGCAAGGCTGGCAGGAGTATCTCCATTTTTCCCGGGCCATCCTGCCCTTGGCGCAGGCGCTCCACGCGGCCGAGAAATTTGACCTGGCCCACCACATCACCTACGCCACCTGGCGCGTGGCCTCGCCGCTGTGGCGGCTGGGCATCCCGTTTGTCTTTGGCCCCATTGGCGGCAATGAACAATTTCCCCTGCGGCTTTTGCCCATGTTGAGCGCCCCTTCAGCGGCATTCGAGCTGGCGCGGATGGCTTCCAACCTCGTCTCCCGTTTTTCCCCCGGCGTGCGCCGCAGCCTGCGTGAGGCCGCTCATGTTTTGGCGGCGAATCCGGAGACCGAGCGGCTGGTGAAACAGGTGCGTGGTTCGGGCGACGGCGTGTCCCGGCTGCTGCCCGGATTTTATTCCGCCGAAAAAGTGGCGGCTTTTGCCCGGTTTGCGCCCGGCAAAAAACTGGACGGGCCGCTCCGGCTGTTTGCGGCCGGCAATATGGAAGGTCGCAAAGGCGTGGCGCTCGCGCTGGCGGCGCTGGCCCGCGCGAAGACGGCCGGGATGAAATTTCATTATCGGCTCGGGGCGGGCGGGCCGGAGATCGCCCATTTCAAAAAACTGGCGGCCCGGCTGGGCCTGGCGGCCGAAGTGGAGTTTGCTGATAATTTGCAGGGCGAGGATTATCAGCGCGAACTGGGCCGCACCCACGTTTTCCTGCTGCCGAGCCTGCGCGAAAGCGCCGGACTGACGATGATGGAGGCCATGCTGGCCGGGTGTGTCCCGGTGGTGGCCGACTGCGGCAGCCCGGGCTTTATCGTCACGGACGAATGCGGCTTCAAGATTCCCGTGGCCCGCCAGCGCCGGATGGTGGCCTGCCTGACCGATATCCTGCTGGCCATTGATCGCGACCGGAAAATGATCCGGCAAAAAGGCGGGGCGGCCTCGCGCCGCATCGCTGCCGGCTTCACCGAGGAGGATTACCGGGCGACGGTCAACGCGGTCTATCAGTCCGTGGTGCGGGCGAAAGTCCCGCCCCCGGTCAATTAAGAACCACCAAGCAACAAGGCACGAAGGGAAAATGTGGAAAGTGAGCCACAGATGGGCATAGATGGCCACAGATCTTGAAAAACGAAAAGCTGGCCGCAAAAAAGCGCAGAAGACGCAAAAATAAAAGCGAATAACCGCCAAGACGCGAAGAACGCCACAGGAGAAAGCGGAAAGCACCTCACCCCGGCCCTCTCCCCAGAGTGGAGAGGGAGAAAACCTGAAAGAAGAAGTTGCGCGCGAAAGTGCGTGGCCACCAATGCCAGTTTCCGCCTTTCGCTTTCCGCTTTTGGTTTATCTTTTCTTGTAGTCGCCCCGGCTGAAATATTTTTCCAGCCACACATACGCGCAGATGAACAGATAGCGGCTGCCCATCTCCTTGATTTTTAATTTCGCCTCGCCGAAGCGCCGGTTGCGCCAGGTGATCGGCACCACCGTCCACGAATAGCCGCGCACGACGGCCTTGAGCGGAATCTCCACCGTGAGGTTGAAGTGCGGCGCGATCAGCGGTTCGCAGCCCTGGATCACCGTGCGGCGATAAGCCTTGAACGCGTTCGTCGTGTCGTTCAGCGGAATGCCGAACAGGCAGCGGATGAATAAATTCGCCAGCCGGTTCACGAACAGCTTGAACTTCGGATAATCAATCGTCCCGCCACCCTTGACGAAGCGGCTGCCGAACACGCAGTCCCAGCCTTCATTCAGCAGTTTCCAGTAGCGCACCGCGTCGCGGGCGTCGTCCGACTCGTCGGCCATCATGATGACCACCGCGTCGCCGGTGCAGTGGCGCAGGCCGAACGTGATGGCCCGGCCAAAGCCGTGTTCGCCGGTGTTTTGGACCGGGCGCAGCGTGGGGATTTTTTCCTTCAGCTTTTGCAGCACCTCCCACGTCCGGTCCTGACTGCCGTCGTCCACCACGACAATTTCGTGCGGCACCTGGTTCAGCGAAAATTCCAAGTGCAGATGCTCGAGCGTCGCGGGCAGGGATTCCTCCTCATCGCGCGCGGGGATGACCACGGAAAACAGTTCCAGCGGCGGCCCGCCGGCATTTGGCTTATGGTCATCAAGCTGCATGGCACATCATTTTGAATTCCGGTTGGTTTGGGTCACGCATCTTTGTGGAATGTCCCATAAATATCAATCGTTCTTTAGAGCATTTCCATAAATCCGGTAGCGCGGCGGAATCAGATTTGAAAGCAGCGGT
>CAYUGC010000081.1:0-14683 GCA_964444085.1 uncultured Bifidobacteriaceae bacterium
TGAACTGCATCGCCGAGAACGAGGCGATGATGAGGCCGATCATCCAGCCGCTCGCGCCGTAATGCCGGCTGAACATCGGGACGAGCGGCACGACGATGCCGAAGCCGATGAGGTCAATGAAGACCGTCAGAAAAATTACCAGCATGGAAGGCTTGCGATTCATATTCAAAATTAGCGCGGGGAGTTTAGCCTTGGAAACCGGCGAGTCAAATGCGTTAGGCGAAGAACCGCGCGCCCGGGCAGACCAAACGGGCGACCCGTGACCGGATCGCCCGCGTGAAAGGGATGACAAATAAATTTATTTGGCCGGCTCGGTCGGCAGATTCGCCGCTTTCCAGCCGTCAATGCCGGCGGGCATATGTTTGATGTTGGTGTAGCCGAGCGTCTGCGCCGCCTTGGCCGCGCGCAGATACGCGCCGCATTTGGGGTTGCCGCAATAGGCCACGATGAGCGCATTCTTATCCGCCGGCAGGCTGGCCGCGAGGTTGTTTTGAATGGCCGCGAAGCTCAACGCGCCCGGCACATGGCCGGCCTGATAGGAATCAGGGCTGTTGGCGTCAATGATGACGGCGGTTTTGGCGTCAGCGAGCGTCTTCACGTCGGTGACGCTGACATCGGCGAATTCACCAGCGTAGGCGGCGGCGGCAAAAACGGTGGCCGCGAGGAGTGCAATATATTTTTTCATGGAGTTGGTTATTTTGGTTTATGGTTGGTTTTCCGGCTTTTCGACTGGTGAACGATAAAAACGTTCAAACGCGGACGGGGAAACTTCCGCTTGTCCTGTCCGGCGGCTTTCCCTAAAGTTCGATTTCCCCAAAAAAAACACACCCCTATGGCATACAAACTTCGTTACGGCCT
The DNA here is from genome assembly GCA_964444085.1 of uncultured Bifidobacteriaceae bacterium. Lineage (GTDB taxonomy): Bacteria > Verrucomicrobiota > Verrucomicrobiia > Limisphaerales > UBA11358 > UBA11358. The sequence continues at coordinate 859 of CAYUGC010000081.1, forward strand.
GGTCGCCGGCGCACTCTCTTCCGACGCCCAAAATTCCGCCACGACGGGTGGACAGCTTTTCCTGAATCTTAAACGCGTCCATGGCCGTTTCGCGGAAATGGCCCGGGCCATAGCCGCGCTGCCGGGGCGAATCCTCTCCGTCCTGCTGGTCATTGCGCTGGCCGTGACCACGCTCCACGCCGAACCGAAAAAGCTGCTCGTCGTCACCACGACCACCGGTTTCCGGCACAGCTCCATCCCCACGCTGGAAAAAATCCTGTCGCAGCTCGGCAAGGACAGCGGCGAGTTCACGGTGGATTTTGTCCAACAGCCGCCGGGTCATGCGGCGACGGGCTTTCCGGCGGTTTTGAAAAAGGACGCAACCGACGCGGAGAAAACCGCATTCGCCGCCGCCGAAGCCTTGTGGAATGACCAATTGAAAGCCGCGCTGCAAAAGCTCTCGCCGGAGCATTTGAAAAGTTACGACGGCGTGGTTTTCGCCAGCACGACGGGCGATTTGCCGCTGCCGGACAAGCAGGGTTTTCTGGACTGGATCCGCGCCGGCCACGCGTTCATCGGCATCCACGCGGCAAGCGACACGTTTCACGGCTTTCCGGAATTCAGCGCGATGCTCGGCGGGGAATTTGAACATCACGGCCCGCAGGTCAGCGTGGATTGCCTGAACCAGGACGCGGCCAATCCGGCGACCGCGCACCTCGGCCAATCCTGGATGATTGCGCAGGAAGAGATTTATCAGTTCAAAAATTACGACGCCGCGCGCGTGCACGACCTGCTGATTCTCGACCAGAAACCGCAGGCGCCTTTCACGCCCGGCCATTTTCCGGTGAGCTGGTGCAAGGATTTCGCCGACGGCAAAGTCTTCTACACCTCGCTCGGCCATCGCGAGGACCTCATTGACGCCGACCCAAAGTTGAAGGATCGCAAGAACACGCCGGAGATGGCCAGGGCGTATCAGCAGCACGTCCTCGGCGGCATCGAATGGGCGCTGGGCTTGAAGCCGTAAATTTATTGTCCGTCACGGCCATCTCCGGCGGGACGCGAAGGCTTGAAAAAATCCGGGTTGGGCGCGGATTCTGGTAGCCGGGAAATCAGGAAACAGCCACCCGCCAGCACAATGGCTGTTGCCAGAATCAACACGGCCTGGGTGCCGGGCTGTTTCAGGGCGTCGAATAAATCGTCCATCAGGTAGCCCGATTTGCCGAAGAACATCCCCATCTGCTGATGATTTTTACGGTTGAAAATCAGCATGGTGGGATCGTCCTGCAAAGCCGCCGCCGCCCGCCCCTGCCACCAGACCCAGCTGGCAATGCCCGCGCCCAGCAGCAAAATCACCAGCGCCAGCCGCCGCCAGTGCCGGGAATGGCGCGCGCATGGCGGGCTGGGCTGGGGCGGTGGATTCATGCGACGTTTTTTTACGGCGTTCAAGGTGAAGCTTTTGGCGGCAAAAGCCAATCGCAATTGGTGATGCCCGCATTGGGAGTGCGGCGGCACGTCGCCGCCCCCCAAATCAGGACACGCCCGGGCCGCGCGAGACTGGACAGTCCCGCCGCATTTTGAAAAACTGCGCGCCGCATGAAACAAGCAATCGTCACGTTGGACATGGAAGGCGTGCTCACGCCCGAAATCTGGATCGCCGTCGCCGAGAAAACCGGCATCCCGGAACTGCGCCGCACCACGCGCGACGAGCCCGACTACGACAAGCTGATGAATTACCGCATCGGCATCCTCGACCGGCACGGCATCAAGCTATCGCACATTCAGGAAGTCATCGGCACGCTCAAGCCGCTGCCCGGCGGCAAGGAATTTCTCGATGAGCTGCGCTCGCTGGTGCAGGTCATCATTTTGTCCGACACGTTCGAGCAATTTGCCCAGCCGCTGATGAAACAGTTGAACTGGCCGACTTTGTTTTGCCACCGGCTCATCGTGGAAAACGACCGCATCGCCGGCTATCAGTTGCGCCAGCCAAACCAAAAACAAAAATCCGTCGCCGCGCTCAAGTCGCTGAACTACCACGTCATTTCCGCCGGCGATTCCTACAACGACACCGCGATGCTCGGCGAGGCGAACGTCGGCTTCCTCATCCACGCGCCGGAGAAGGTGAAGCAGGAATTCCCGCAGTTCCAAGCCGTCGAGTCGCACGCGGAACTGCTCAAACTCATCAAGGGAGCACTCTGATGCCGACGCGCAAAGGCTCCATCAAGCTGTTCCGCCTGTTCGGAATTGACGTGTATATCCACTGGATGTGGTTTCTGGCGTTCCTTTATTTCAGCAGCCGGCCGCACGATTATTCCAACTACGGCTGGAACGCGCTGGAAATTTTGTCCCTGTTCCTCATCGTGCTGACACATGAATTCGGCCACCAGCTCGCCTGCCGGTCGGTGGGCGGGCAGACGAGTTTCATCGTGCTGTGGCCGCTGGGCGGCGTGGCCTATGTCAACCCGCCGCAACGGCCGGGCGCACAGCTTTGGAGCATCGCCGCCGGGCCGCTGGTGAACGTGGCGCTGTTTCCGATGCTGCTGGGCCTGCTTTATTCCGCGAAGCACCACGGCTGGCCGGCGGAAATGCCGAACGCCTACATGCTGGTGCGGAACGTGGCGCTCATCAACACGGTGCTGTTCGTCTTCAACATCCTGCCGATCTTTCCGCTGGACGGCGGGCAAATCCTGCGCTCGCTGCTATGGTTTCCGTTCGGCCGCGCGAACAGCCTGATGGCCGCGACCGTCATCGGCTTTATCGGCGTGTTTGGGCTGATTGGACTCGCCATCTGGGCGGGCGACACCTGGCTCATCCTGATGTCGGTGTTCATCGCAATGAACTGCTGGGGCGGTTTGAAACAGGCGCAGGCTTTGACAAAAATCGCCAAGATTCCGCGTCGTCCCGGCTTTGCCTGTCCGTCCTGCCATGCCGCGCCGCCGCTGGGTGCGCTCTGGCGCTGCGGCCAGTGCGGCAACGCCTTCGACACCTTCGCCACCAACGCCGCCTGCCCGCACTGCGGCGCGCAATTCAACCTGACCCAATGCCTCGACTGCGGCACACGCTCAACACCAGCCGACTGGCAAAAGCCGATCGGTTGAACGGCACCGGTTTTTCATTTGACGCCGGCGGATTTCCGGCGTAAATAAAACGCGTTAATAGGAGCAGTTGATTTTCCGATTCCAAAACAAGGAGTTTTTGAACACCAGTCCGAAAGCGCGGGATATGCGGCTTGATGCCGTGCGGGGGTTGTTTCTGGTCATCATGGCCGGTGTCCATGTCCCGTCGCCACTCTCCCACGGCTTGCAGGAACCGTTCGGTTTCACCAGCGCGGCGGAGGGATTCATCTTTTTGAGCGCGTGTCTCGCGGGCTTGGTTTTCGGCAAGGCCTACCTGCGCGGCGGCTGGGCGGAAATGTCCAACCGCGTCTGGAACCGCGCCAAGCTGGTCTATATCGTGCATCTTGCCGTGCTGCTGCCGGTGGCGCTCATCGCGTGGCTTTACGCGCGGCAGGTCGCGCCGCTCGCCAATCATTTCCACGATTTCCTGCTGCATCCGGTCGGCAGCCTGCTGCTGATCCCGCTGCTGCTCCACCAACCGCCGCTGTTCGACATTCTGCCGCTGTATGTCGTGCTGCTGCTGGCGACGCCGTTTGTCCTCGTCGCCGCCAAACGGCATGGCTGGGGCATCGTGCTGTCGGTTTCGTTCCTCGGCTGGTTCGCCGCGCAATTTTCCGCAACGCACCTGCCAACGACCCTGCTGCCGGTTCGCGGCGGCTCGTTCAACCTGCTGGCGTGGCAATTCCTCTGGGTCGCCGGCGTGGCGCTCGGGGAATTTTCGCGGCGCGGTGAAATCCTTTCGCCGAGGTTCCGGAAGTTTTTCTTCACCGTGGCCGGCGGTGCCGTGCTGGCCGGTTTGTGCGCGCGGCACGGAATCATTCCGGGGGCGGACCTCAACCCGGCGATTTACCTCTGGATGGACAAGTGGACGCTCGGCCCGCTGCGGCTGCTGAACTTCGCGGCGTGGGTGGTTTTCCTGCTGGCATGGAACCCGCGCCCGCCGACGGCGCTGATGGAGCAGACGGCGCTGTGGGGACGACATTCGCTGGCGGTGTTCGCGCTGCATCTGCCGCTCGTCGTCTGCGCCGCGTCGGTGATCCAAATGTTCCCGATGACCGGCGTACAGGAGACTTTTCTCGGCCTGTCGGTGATCGCCGCCATTTCCATCTGGGTCGCGTGGCTGGAATTTAACTCGCAGCAGCGGAAACAAATATCGGCAACCACCATATCCGAACAGCCGCGGCTGCTCCAGTTGCTAGACCGGGAAATCATCCGCACCACCGCGCCGCCCAAGCCGTCGACCGGTTAATCCCGACTTCCGAAGTGGAACGGCTCATCCCCGCTCATCCAAAGGGTTCTGGGAGAAAAGCCGGCGGTTGATTTTTTCAGGGATGGCTCCGCAAACCCATCCCATCAGCGAAGATTAGCGCCAATTAGCGGTTCAAAAAGGAGTTCAGTTTAATCCTCCGCCTTGAACGCGCGCGAAATCAAATCGCGCACGGCCTGCTTCGGATTCTTGCCCTCGTAGAGCATAGCGTGAACCTCGTCCATGATGGGTGTCGGCACGTTTTTGTCTTTCGCCAGACGATGCGCCGAACGCGCCGTGGGATAACCTTCCGCGAGCTTCGGATGCGACGCGATGATTTGTTCAATCGTCTCGCCTTTGCCGATGCGCTCGCCCAGATCGCGATTGCGGCTCTGCTTGGAAAAACACGTCAGCATCAAATCGCCGAGACCGCTAAGGCCGTTGAACGTCTCCGGCTTCGCGCCGCACGCCACGCCGAGCCGGCGCATCTCGGACAGCGCGCGGGAAACCAGGCCGGCTTTCGTGTTGTCGCCGTAGCCAAGGCCGTCGCCCACGCCCGCGCCGACGGCAATGACATTTTTCAGCGCGCCGCCGTATTCCACGCCCAGCACGTCGTTGCTGCGATAAATCCGGAATTCCGGGCGATGAAAAAGTCCCTGCACCGTCTTGGCCGTGCCCTCGCTTTCGCTGGCACAGACGACCGTCGTGGGAATTGCCAGCGCCACCTCGCGCGCAAAGCTCGGGCCGGACAACGCCGCCACGCGGTCGGCCGGCGCGAGTTCGCGGAGAATGCGGCTCATCGTCTCGCCGGTCTCAAACTCGATGCCTTTGGTGACGCTGACGAAAATTCCCGGATGACCTTTCAGTTTCTGCGCCACGTCGCGGTAGAACTGCGAAGGAATCGCCATGACCAACACCTCGCGTCCGCCGGTGGCTTTCGCGAAATCGGTTTCGGTTTTCCAGTCCGTCGGCAAGGCGACACCGGGCAGCAGTTTTTCGCTGCGGCCGGATTGCAATTCCGCCAGCAGCGGCGCGTTGATGTCCCACAGCGTCACGGAATTTCCGTTTTCGTGCAGGACTTTGGCCAGCGCCGCGCCCCATGCGCCCGCGCCCAAAACGCAGATTCTCATTTCGTTTCCTTCTTTTTGCCGAAGCGGTTTTCCGTTCCGGCCAGCAACCGCTGGATGTTGGATTTGTGTTTGTAGATCGCCAGCGCGCCCAGCGCCGTGGTGACGATGCCGAGAAAAACATTATGCGGCGTCATCACCCAGACCGCCACCGGCAACGCCACCGCCCCCGACATGGATGCGACCGACATGATGCGCGAAACCAGTAGCGCCACGATAAAAACGACCAGCGCAATCAGCAGCGCCCACGGCGCGAGCGCCAGATAAACGCCCGCCGTCGTCGCGATGCCTTTGCCGCCTTTGAACTTCAGCCAGCAGGTGTAATTGTGGCCCAGAACGGCGCAAATGCCGGCAATGATGACGAAATATTCTAAACTTTCTTGGGACGGAGAAGGAATTACATCTGCGGTAGAATGCAACCCGTTAAATCGGCTGAAATAATAGCTATAAATATATGCTCCAAGGAAACACGCACCGTAGCCTTTCAGCGCATCCATCAGCAGCACGAAGATGCCCGCCGGCTTGCCCAGCACGCGCATGGCATTCGTCGCGCCGATGTTGCCGCTGCCGACTGAACGGATGTCTATGCCCTTGGCCTTCGCCACAAGATAGCCGAAGGGAATCGAGCCGAGCAGATACGCGCCGAGCGCGGTCAGGATGTAACTTAAAACTGGCACGCGCGCAGTTTATGAGTCCGGCGCCCAAAGTTCAAAGTCCAAAGTTGCTCCGGGAGCGCCGGCATCTTGCCGGCAGATAGCCTTTTGGGGTTGAAGAACCCGCCGGCAGGATGCCGGCGCTCCCAGTACATGAGGAATTTTCATTTTCCAGCGTCCTTTTCACTGGCAAACTCCGCGCATGGCAAAAGTAAAAGTCGCCGTCCTCGGCACCGGTTCCCTGGGCCAGCATCACGCCCGCATCTATTCCGAACTCCACGCCGCCGGCGCGGTGGAACTCACCGGCATCTACGACGCGCACGCGGAAACCGCCCGCAAGATCGCCGAGAAACACAAGCTGCACGTCTTCGCCTCCGTCGCCGAGGCCGCCGCCGCCAGCGATGCGCTGAATATCGCCACGCCCACCACCACGCATTACGAAATTGCCAAGCAACTGCTCACCGCCGGCAAACACGTGCTCGTCGAGAAACCCATCACCGACAATTCCGCGCAGGCCGCCGAGTTGTGCGAACTCGCCAAGCAGAAAAACCTCGTCCTGCAGGTCGGCCACATCGAGCGGTTCAATCCCGTTTTCACCTTTCTCCAGACCGTCGCCACCGAGCCGAAGTTCATCGAGTGCCATCGGCTTTCGCCCTTCCCTGCCCGCTCCACCGACATCGGTGTCGTTCTCGATTTGATGATCCACGACCTCGACATCGTGCTCGCGTTCGTGAAATCGCCTGTCACCAGCGTGGACGCCGTGGGCATTCCCGTGCTGAGCAAGAGCGAGGACATCGCCAACGTGCGACTGCGCTTCGCCAACGGCTGCGTGGCCAACCTCACCGCCAGCCGCGTCAGCCCGGAGCGGATGCGCAAGATCCGCGTCTTCAGCGGCCCGACGAATCCCTGCTACATCTCGCTCGATTACCGCGTGCAGGAAGGTTTTATTTATCGCGTCGCCCGCGATGGCGAGGAAGAGAGTTCGCTGCTGAAAAAAATCATGGCCGCCAAGCTGGGCATCGGCAAAGACTCCGCCATCGTCAGCGAATTTGCCGGCAAGAAAATCGTGCGCGAGCCGGTGCCGATCGCGAAGGACGAGCCGCTCAAACTGGAACTGCAAAGCTTCGTCAACTGCGTCCGCGAAAAACAGACACCCGTCGTCACCGGCGAATCCGCCAAGCGCGCGCTCGACCTGGCCTTTGAAATCACCCGGCAGATTCAGCAGATCAAATAGGGATTTAACGCCAAGGAATTCAACGCCAAGAAGCCAAGACGAGAAGGCGCAAAGATGAAAACAACAACCGTTGATCCGAAGCGGATTCGGCCAGAAGTAGCAGTGAAACTTGGCTACTATGTTTATGCATATGTTGACCCTCGCGATTCTAAAATCTTTTACGTTGGCAAGGGTTGCCGTGCTCGCGCCTTGGCACATCTCGATGAAGCTGGCGAGTCAGACAAAATTCGGCGTATCGCCGAACTTAAAAACGCCGATATTCAACCGGAAATTGACATTCTTGCACATGGTTTAGCAAACGAGGAAACAGCCCTTCGCATTGAAGCCGCAGTTATAGATGCTCTGTGGCCAGAAAAAATCCTGACAAATAAAGTTCTTGGTCAAACTCATGGGCTTGGCCGTGAAAAGCTGAGCGAACTTGAATTTCAATACGCCGCAAAGCCTATTACTATTACCGAGCCGGCAATTTTAATCCGCATTAATCGGCTTTATCGTCCGGGCATGAGTCCCGAAGCTCTTCAAGAAGCTACCCGCGGTGTTTGGACGTGCGGCAAACGCCGTGAAAACGCTCGCTATGCATTTGCTGTTTATCAAGGAGTGGTTCGTGAAGTTTATGAGATAGAGGCTTGGCACAAAGGAGGCACTCTTGAATACAGGACACGCCCTCATGACGAGGTTGATGCTCCGAAGCGATGTGAATTTTCTAGCAAGGTCTCTGAAAATCTCTCGGCAAAATACAAAGGCGGCTCGGTTGACCATTGCTTTTCAAAGGGTGCTCGACTGCCATACAAGTATGTTAATTGTTAAGCAGATTTTCTCCGCGTCTTTGCGTCTTTGCGTTAAAATCCCGCCCGTGAAACCAAAAACCTTCCTGCCCCTCGCCAGCGCTTTAGCTGCGGAGCAGCGCGCGGCAGTAGCCCATAGCGCCAGCTATGGGTCAAGCCACCCGCATATTTTCCCAAGCTCCGGCAGGAGCGATAGAAAACCACCGTTCAACCACCACCCATTTCGTTCGCCCCATCCGGGGCTTGAACCGTTTCACCAAAACCATCCCACGGTTTCACCGTGGGCTACTATCGCACGCCACTCCGTGGCGAAAACAAAACCCGCTCCGCACCTGATTTTATGGCGCACACCTTCACCCATCTGCTGACGCACATCATTTTCAGCACGAAAGACCGGCGCCCCTTGCTTGACGCGGATTTGAAAGCTCGCCTCTTTCCTTATCTCGGCGGCATCATCCGCGCGCACGACGGCAAGGCGCTCATCATCAATGGCCCGGCGGATCATGTCCACATTCTCGCCTCACTCGCCGCCAAACATTCGTTATCCGATGTAATGCGCGAGTTGAAGGCGGATTCGTCCGGCTGGGTTCATAAGAATTTTCCAAACCAGCAAATGTTTGCCTGGCAGATCGGCTATGGTGCGTTCAGCGTAAGCCATTCCAGTTTGGTTGAAGTTGAAAAATATATCGCCAACCAGGAGGAACATCATCGCAAGGTTTCATTTCAGGAGGAATTTGTGGTGTTTCTCAAACGGCATGAAATCGATTATGACGAACGGTATTTGTGGGAATGAGTTTTCGTTCGCCCCAGCTGGGGCTTAAATATTTGTCCAACGATTTCCCACAGCTATCGCTGTGGGCTACTATCTTGCGCCACTCCGTGGCTGGTTTGCAGCCCTCTTTAGCCAGTGTGCTTCAGTCCGTGGCAAATGTACGCCACGCTTTGTCTGGATCCAACCTGTAAAACCAAAAACCTTCATGCTCATCGCCGCGGCTTTAGCTGCGGAGCAGCGCCCGGCAGTAGCCCATAGCGCCAGCTATGGGAAACCGTGCCAGCGTATTTCCCAAGCCCCGGCAGGGGCGGCAGAAAACCTCGATTCAACAATCCACCTCTTCCGCCCCAGCCGGGGCTTGAAAACCTTTGCCGATACCCTTCCCACAGCTATTGCTGTGGGCTACTACCGCGCGCCACTCCGTGGCTAAAATATATCCGTGAAACCGAAATCCATTCTGCTCATCGCCGCCAAGGCAGGCGGGGTGATTTGCTTCGCGCTGCAAATTCCTACAGAAGACAACGCGAGGAGTCTCTGTGATGGACAACGGGGAATATCGATTTTCTATGACGAAGGTTTAGAATTGGGTGAGGACGGTCGTTAAACGAACTATGGGTGGCCGGGTGCAAGCACCCCGCCCCAAAAATGTCACTTTGTTAAAATCCTCCCAAGGACTATCTTTGACGGCCAATGCTTAAAACCATTCTGTTCCTGCTGCTCCTGGCAACCAGTTGGGGGGCCGCACAAACGGCCCCGTCGGCAACCAATTTTGTGGTCGGCGACCGGGTCCTCATCTTGGAGAACAGCACCATGCCGTTGCCGACGGCCCGGGCCACGCTCATCATCGGCTCGCTCACGCGCACCAACGGCGTCTATGTCGGCGATTTCCGGGTCAAGGTCTTCCCGTATTTCTTCAAAAGCGACTGGGGGCGGCTGGCCATCAACGTCCCGGACAAGGAGATGGCGGCGGTCAATCAGGGTAAAACCACGGCCATCACCGGCACTTCCACCTCCACCAAGAACGGCGTCGTGCGGCGCATCGGAATCACCGCCATGCCGAAGGATGGCGATCATGGCACCGTCAGCCTGTGGTTCATAGTGGGCGACCAGAAAATGATTTTCAACCCGGCCTACCACTTTGCCAGCAGTGCGCTGACCTCGACGAACGCACTGAAGCCTGCGTTGACAACCAGCCTCCGCTAGGGGCCCGGGCAAGACTGGCCGGCGGTAAACGCGTGGCCCGCCGCAGGCAGCGCAAGGTGCTGGGCAAATGGCGGATCGTCGCAACGCGACGGGATGAGAACAGCCCGGTATTTTAAAGTCGGTTTTCGTCGGCAAAATGCCGTGACCGGCTGGGCGGGGGGCAAATCAATTTAGGAAGCAGGGTTATACCCCATGGCAGCATCGATGGCGACGTGGAATGGTTTGCATTATGAAAATCATCCTTCTACTCCTATGTGCTGTCACTTTGCTATTCACCTCCGGGTGCATCTTCCCTGGCGACCGTGGCGACCGAGGTGGCCGAGGCGGCCGTGGTTATTCAGAGCATAACGCCCACGGTGATCATTACGGAGAGCACAGTGGTGACCATGGTGATGGCGACTACCACTGAATGACTGTGATCCTATGGGTGCAGATATTCTATTGCTGGTGCTGATTGTCCTGTCGGTTTTCGCGGGCAAAATGCCCTGACCGGTTTTGTCCGCAATGAATTCAAGTCCCGCCGGGACAGATGTTCTGGTGCCAACATCCCGGCGTTGGAAGGCCGGGCTATTGTCGGGTGTCTCTTTGGGAGGAAGGTGCGGTAGGGACATTGCGATGTCCCCGCTGGCGCAGTCTCCGCGTTGGCCAGCTGCCCAACCAATCCAGCGCTGGGTTTTTCCAAAGACGCGGGGAACGTGATAAACCTCTCCTCGAAATCCCTCGCCCGTGGGAACGGAAGAGGGTGGCCGCAGGCCCGGTGAGGGACAATGGGGAAAAACTATTTCCGCCAGCGAAGCAGGTTGAGGGTTGGGAGAGGACGGTCGTTAAACTAACTTTGGGCGGCTGCCGGCAAAGGCTGGCCGGTGGCAAATGACTTATCGCGCCGTAGCGCAGCGCAGGCAGATGCCCGACCGGAAGGTCTGGCCCGCCTGCTGGCGGCCGGCGGCAAAGATCGGCACGCCGCAAGGATCTGGGGAATGGCGGGCCGACGCAACGCGACGATGGAAATTAGCCAGCTACGAAGTGGCTGGTAATTTATCGGGATGTTTGTTCGTCCTGAAAGGACGATGGATTCCGCCGTCCCGTCAGGACGGATTCCGTGGGGGCGGGACACCAGACACTTCGTGTCTGGCTAATTTCCGGTTGTCCCTTTGGGACGAAGAATGTTTGTGGCCGGTGGCAAATGGCTCGTCGCGCCGGAGCGCAGCACAGGCAGATGACCGACCGGAAGGTCTGGCCCAGAGTGCGCCCGTCCTCGGGCACTGCGATACGCGAATGATCAAGCCATGGTGAAAATATCTACCACCTGTCGTCAGACTGTTGCTGCGGCCGGGGACGGCCGCACTCCGCTGGTTGGTGGCCCGGCCGCTACTGGCCGTCTGCAAAGACCAGCACGTGCAAGGGGCTGGGGAATGGCGGGGCAATGAAAACCGGCGCTACTACCCATCGTGGAAATCCTGTTTATGAAGCAGCTTCGCAATTCCGCATCCACCCAGTCGGCTCCAGATGCTAGATGGCCCTCCTCAGAATTTGTGTCAGACTATATTTCTACAACTCTGAGCCTCTTCCTTCCGCGCTTTGACTCACGCCAAATTTCTATCCTCAGTTGTGTGGCTGGCGGAGGTAACGCTTCAGGCTTAGTTTTAGGCAAACGTGGGGCTTGGTCATTATCCTTCTCCTGAGGATTTGAATCCTCATCAAACCCCTCCAATGGCAAAATAATTTGCTCGGGACATCGCGGTGCATTTCTCAGCGCATTATTCAGTTGGGCCAAGAACTCAGGAGCCATAGCTGCGTCGTTACCAACAATAACCGCAGCCTGTTCCATTGCTTCCTCGACTGTAATCTCATTATGCTGCACCTTCACAAATAATCGTTGCAATTGCCCCAGCGCGCCGCTTCGATTCTTTACGGCTGGATCTGGTTGATTGGAACCTAAAGAACTGTGTGCTTTTTTGACTAGATAGTCTCCTGCCGACACTACTTGCCCCCGAATGGTCTCTATGCCGTCAATAAAGGCACCGTAATGGCCAATGCCAAAATATAACGCTGCCAATGTGGCCAATATTTTGCCCTTACCCTTAACGGATCCCTCTTCAACCTCGAGGGACAATGCATAGTCCTGAAGACTTAACTCCCTGCCAACGTGTTCGTCCCAGATGTCAAACAGTCGGCTAGAGTAGGCTTCGAACTCATTTCTAGGCATGCTCGGCACCCGAAAATAGAAATCTGTGGAACCTAGATCAATCATGGTGATTTCGTTTGCCTAACATTTAGCAGAATAGGTTATTTCCCCGACACTTTCGGCGTCTGCGTGGCGGCAACCAGTTGCCCCGGTTGTTCGGAGTTGCGCGGGATGAGCGTGAGGTTCTTTTCGCCGCCCAGTTGGTCGAGCAGGGCGGCGGCGGCCGGGGTGTTGATCACCTGCAACACTTCGCGGGCGCGGTGGAGCCGCAGGGCGTCCGGGCTGTCGGGCGGATTGTTGGTGCCGGTTTCGGACACGGAAAGCGTGTTGGCCAGGAAGGTGACGGCGGCGGGGCCGCTGGCGATTATATCCCACTTGGCCTTGAAGGCGACCACCGGGTCGTGGTCCGCCAGCTTTTGCCAGAGGCCGGCGAATTCCGGCTGGCTGCGGGCGGCAAAGCCGGGCAATGCGTCCACTTTCACATTGCGCAGTCCCCAAGGCTTGTCCTTTTTATAGCCTTGAAAGCACAATTTCACCTCATTGCCGGAATGCGGGATCATCAGGACAAAATGATACACCGATGAGCAATCAAAGGTCCGGTCGGGGCCGCCCCAAGACTGGATCGTGCCCAAAGTTTGGTGTTCGATCGAACCCGTCCAGGCGGGATACGCCCCGAAAGGCCGGTTGTCGGGAAAATTCTGGCAATTATTGTCGCTGAAAAAACCGCAGTTGCCAAAGGTGGTGTCAATCAGATTGGGGCCGTCCACGACCTCCAGGCCCCAGCGGCTTTCACCCCAGGTTTTACTGGAACCATCCCAGGACTGCGTCAGCAGCAGGTCAAAGGCAACCCGGACCAGCTTGTGCCGGGGAAGCTTTTCAAGGGAAAGCGTGACCTTGTCCTTGCCGAACCTGCCGAGATAAACCTGGCCGGTGGTTTTGACCTTGGCGGTTTTGTGAATGGACCATTCGGAACCGGGTTTGCCTGACAACTTATTGGAATAAACCGTGAACCGGTTCGCAATCAGGAACCCAAGCAGCCCCAGTCCGGTCAGGCCAATCAGGACGGCGGCGGTGATGCCCCATTTGCGCGTGTTCATGACAGGATTAAATCGGTTCGTCTATTTTCCCGCCGCCTTCGGCGACTGCGTGGCGGCGACGAGTTGCCCCAGCAGTTCGGAGTTTTTCGGGATGAGCGTGATGTTGGCTTCGCCGGCGATGATGTTCTGCGTTTCCAGCACGTTGAACAGGGCGCGGGAGATGTCCGGATCTTGCGAGATCTTTTTCAACGCCAGCCCCACGATCTGCGGGCGCATGGCGGCGGCCTTGGCGAACTCGATGGCCGCCTGCTGTTCCGCCGTGCTGGCGATGATGTTCACCTGGTTGGTGCCGTCCTGCTTGATGGCGGAGGTGACCTGCCGCAGCCGGTTCACGACTTTTTCCTCGATCTGCTTGATCATGCCCGCGTCGCGGAAATGCACCTTGCGGATATAGACGGAGCCGAGGCTGTAACCCCATTCCTGCGATTGCG
>CAYUGC010000082.1:0-14633 GCA_964444085.1 uncultured Bifidobacteriaceae bacterium
TGGTTCGTAAAGTCGCCCGCGCCAGGCCGAGCGCCTCCGGCACGGCCTCGATTTCCGATTTTAGCAGGATGATGTCTGCCGCCTCGCGCGCGATGTCGCTGGCGCGGCTCACGGCGATGCCGAGATCGGCCTGCGTGAGCGCCGGTGCATCGTTGATGCCGTCGCCCACGAACGCCACGCGCTCGCCGTGCGACTGAAGTTGTTTCACGAATTCCGCCTTCTGTTCCGGTCGCACTTCGGCAAAGACATTTTCTGGCGAGATGCCAACTTGCTTGGCGATGCTCGCCGCCGTCAGCGAATTGTCGCCGGTGAGCAGATAAGTTTTCAGCCCCTGCCGCTGGAGCTGGTCAATGACTTGTTTTGCATTGGCCTTCACCGCGTCGCGCACGGCGAACAAACCAAGCAGGTTGTTTTCCGCCGCCAAGCCGACGATGGTCGCGCCTTGGTTTGACCAATCGGCGATGAATTTTTCGCCCGCCGCCAAGTCCACGCCGGAGTCCTTGAGCCAGCGCAATGAACCAAGGCGTGCTTTCGCCATTGGATGTTGGATGTTGGCTTCGACCCCAGCCCCGCGAATTTCCTTCCAATCCGCCAGCTTGATTTTCTCCGCCGAAATTCTGGCAATCGCCTGACTGATGGGATGGGTGGAATTGTGTGCGAGTGTGGCCGCCAGTGCGGAATTTGGTTGGAGTTCACGCTTTAGCGTGTCCCCGGACAAGCTGAATCGTGAACTCCAACTCGCCGCGACCTCCGGCTTCCCCACCGTGAGTGTGCCGGTCTTATCGAAAATCACCGCCGTGATTTGGCCGGCTTTTTCCAGCGCCACGCCGTCGCGGATCAGAATGCCGCGTCGCGCGGCGGCATTGGCGCTGGCCATGATGGCGGCGGGCGTGGCCAAACCCATCGCGCACGGACAGGCGACAATCAATATTCCCGCCGCAATGACGAAGGCTTTTTCCGCGCCGGAATGCGCGAACCAGAAAATTCCCGCCGCCAGCGCGATGGCGACGATGATTGGTACGAAGACGCTGCTGATCCGGTCGCCGAGACGCTGGATGTCGGCGCGGCTGGTCTGCGCGCGTTGCACGGCGGCGATGATGTGCGCGAGCGCGGTGCTTTCGCCGGTGGCGGTGACGCGCATGACGAGACGGCCGTTCAGGTTCACCGTGCCGGCGAAAAGTTCGCTGCCGGATTTTTTGTCGGCGGGGACGGATTCGCCGGTAAGCATCGCCTCGTCCACGGCGGATTCGCCTTCAATCACCACGCCGTCCACAGGCACGCGGTCGCCGGGGCGGAGCGCGATGTGGTCGCCGGTTTTTAATTCAGAGACGGAAACTTCCACTTCAATTGCCGATTGCCGATTGCCGATTGCCGATTGAAAAAAAGAAACCGTTTTAAGATTGAACGTCTCGCTGGCGAGGTTTTGGACTTTGGACTTATGACTTTGGACTCGCCTTGCCGTTTGGGGCGCGAGATTCATCAACGATTTCAATGCGCCGCCGGCTTGGTCGCTCACGCGGGCTTCAATCCAGTGGCCGGCGCTGATGAGCGAAATGATAGCGGCGGCTTCCATGAAATAGATATGTCCCTGGCTGCCGCTGAACAGAACCCAGCAACTGAAACTAAACGCCGTCGTGGAGCCGAGCGCAACCAGCGCGTCCATGTTGGACTGGCCGACTTTGAGCTGTCGCCACGCGCCGCGATAGAATTGCGCGCCACAAATAACCTGAACGATTGATGCGAGGGAGAATGACAGCCAGCGGAACCAATCCGCCATCATGAGATGAAAAACCCATTCGCCGATCATCAGCGCGGCGGTGACGGCGAGGCCGATGATCAGATTCCACTGCCAATGGCTTTGCTTGGAGCCGCAGCAAGCGGACGGTTCTGCTGAAATTTCTTTAGCATCGAACCCGGCCTGGGAAATCGCGGCGAGAATTTCAGGGACATTTTTTGGCTCGGCGGAATTCCAGCGCACGCTGGCGCGTTCCGTTGCCACGCTGACGGCGACGCTGTGGACGCCGGGGATTTTCTGCGCGGCTTCCGTGACTTTGCGGGCGCAGTTGTTGCACGTCATGCCGGTGACGCGCAGTTCAGTTGTGACGGGCGAGGACATTTGTTCGCGGGAACATTCTGCCACTGGCCAACCGGTTCGTCGAATTTCAATTGTGCGCCTGCCGGTTCAAGGCCCGATCCGGGCAAAACCGGTGAAGACACTGGCAAGAATGACGACCCCAACCGTGAAAACGGCCACGCCGAAAACGACCGCCAAGGACACAACGAAAAGGAAAGCGTCGCGCGCGGCCTCGGACATTTCCCGGTGGATGCGGCTGCCATGCAGCAGCGTGAAGGTCAGCAGCAGCGGGATGGTCGCGTAGATCAGCCACGCGGCCCACCACGCATTCAGCCACGCCACCGTTGGCGCGGCGAAGTTGAACAGGTAGGCGCAACAAACAAGGCAGGTAACCACGATGAGAATACCCTGTCGTTCGGCGGGTGATTGAACTTGGGCTGGTTCGCTTTGATTCATAAAGTCTGACAGCCAAAGCCAACTTACACCCCGCTGGGGCGGTGTCAATCGCGGTGGACGGCCTTCATCCGCCGATGCCATTCGCGCAGGTTTGGCAACGCTTTCGGCAGCGCGTAATGGCCGGAGAAAAGAAAGTTTTCAACCATGCCGAACAAATTGAAGTCCACGAACAGCGGTTTGTCTCCAAGCAAAAATTCCGCATGCGCCAGCATCTGTTCGCATGGTCGGAGTTTTTCTTCCAATTTGCAGAGCAAATTTTTCTGCTGGGCGCGCCACTGGTCAACGCAATCGCGGCCGAACTTGCGTTCCTTGTGGCGCAGGAACGGCAACTGGTCAGCCTTCGGCACGAATTCCTTGAAATAAATGTCGTTGAGCTTGAAGCTGACGGCCTCGACCTCGTGCTCGAAATAGCGCCAGAGAATGAACTGTTCGCCTTCGCGCGCCGGTGGAAACAGGCCGAGCTCGAGTTTAGCATCCAGATATTTCGCCACATCCTGCGTGTCGTCGCCGGACTCGAAAACGACTTTTGTGCCGTCGCGGACGATCGGCACCGCGTAATATTTTTCGCCGGTCAATTTCCAGATGAGCGAGCGGTCGGTGCTGGAGATGTTGGTGGTTTTGAATTTCGCGCCGGAAAATTCCAACAGGCGGCACGCCACGATGCAGAACGGGCTCCACGAAAACTGGATCAGCTCAATCATGCCTCCATTTTCCGCCAGATTTGTATTTTGGCAAACAGGAATCGGCAGCGCCAAATCAGTTGCTCATTTTTTGGAACGGGCCTAAAATCATTTCATGGCTGGCGAATATGATTCTACCGAATTTCTGGACACCGATTTTCTCGCGCAGAAATCGCCCGCCGCCGCGCCCATGTCTGGTTATGGCCGCGCACCGTCGCCGGACGACGTGAACCGCAAGGTGGTCGAGGCGCAGCAAAAACTCGTCGAACTCAAGCGCGCGCAAGAGGAACTCGAACGCGAGCGCGCTGGCCTTGAGGAATTGCGCCGGCGGCAGAATGAATTTCAGACCGGCCGCGACGAGGTCATCCAAAATCTCACGCGCGGACTCGGCTTGCTGGAGGAGGCGGAATTCATCGCGCGTCGCGATGCGGAGCAGATGGTCAAGACTGTCGGCGATTTCCGCGCGGCGCTGGCCAAGGTGCAGTCCATCAACGATACGTCGTGGACGAAGGAGAATTTCCAGGTGGAACTCACCCGCGCGCTGACGATGATTGAAAACGCGCGGATGGAATGGAATTCCGCGCGGTTGAAAATTTCCGCGCTGGCGGGTGAGACGAAAAATGCCGCTGCGCCGCTGGATAGAAATTCTTCTGCCGTGACTGCCACACCGTCGCTGGCGGAACTGCCGTTCGGCCAGCTCTGCAAAATCGGGCTGGCGATGACGTGGCCGCTGCTGCTCGTGGCGCTCGGCGCGCTGGGCATTTTCATCGCCATTCTCCTGCGCAAGTGACATGGGATTGCTGAACAAAAAGCCTGATCTGATTTCCGACAAGGCGCGGGCGCTGGAGTCGGAGATCGCCGCGCTGGAGGCCGAGATCAAAAAACTCGACGCGCAAACGCGCCAGCCATCCGCGCCGAAGCTGCGTTCCACCGCCACGCCGGTCGGCGAGATGATTTCCCGTGTGCCGGAAAAACCGGCACCGGCGCCAAAACCGAGCGAGCCGGTTTTTGAGAAAGTCGCCACGGCCAAAATCGTGGCGCGCAGCCAGACGGAGGAGGCGGAATTGTTCAATGAGCTCGGCGTGCGCAAATATGACCTGCCAGCGCTGATCAACCGGCTGCGGAATCATCTGCGCGGGCCGACGACGAGCAATCCGCGGCTGGTGAATTATCTCGCCGCCGGCGGCGTGCAGGGTTTGCGGCCACTGCGCTACGAAAAGCGTGTGGCGCGCAACCGCTTCATCTGGCTGGTGGTCGTCGTCACCGTGATTTTGTTTGGACTTTTCTACTGGCTGCTGCCGCATCACTGAATGAATACGCCGCTTATCGAATTGCTAGTGAAAACGGACGGTGGTGAATTTTTGGCGCGCTATTCGGAAAACGGTCTGGCGGAATTGGATTTTCCTAAGACCGGTAGGGCTGACCTGCTGGTCAGCCAGGCAACGCTGCCGCGTTGCCATACCAAAATCCGTGGCTGGCACCGGCTGACGGAGGCGGCGCTAAAAAACCTTCTTGCCGGACGCGATGCAAAGAAACTTCCGCCGCTGGATTGGACGGGCAAAACGGAATTTCAAACATCCGTCTGGCGCGAACTGCTGAAAATCCCGGCGGGCAAAACGAAAAGCTACGGTGAAATTGCGGCGGCGATTGGTAATCTGAAAGCCGTGCGCGCGGTGGGCGGTGCGTGCGGGGCGAATCCGATTCCGGTCTTGGTGCCGTGCCACCGGATTCTGGCCGCAAACAAAAAGATGGGCGGTTTTTCCGGCGGGCTGGAGTGGAAACGCGATTTGTTGTCGCGCGAGGGCGTCAAAATTCAGGCCGCAAAAAAGCACAAAAGGCGCAAAATGTTTTTTCATTCTGCGCCTTTCGATTTTTTGGCCGCTCAATTCAGCGCGGCTTTGCGGACGGCTTCGATTTCTTTCTGCACTTCCTTGAAGTCTTCTTCGTAGCCATCGCTCTTCTTGAACTGTTTCACGATGGCCTGCGCAAGGACGCGGCCGGCGTAGATGTCGGTCGGGTAATGCCGCGCGATCTGGACGCGGTGCCAGCCAATTTGTCGCGCATGAGCGAGGATGGCGTCATGCTGGGCCGGCATCAGCTCGGCGAGGACGAGCGCCAGCACCATGCTTTCGGTGGAATGGCCGCTGGGATAGCTGAAGGATTTTTCCAGCTTGCCGTTGGCGAGGTTGGTGTCGGTGGTGAACGGGCGCGGGCGGTGGAAATAATCCTTGCCGAGGTCGGTCACGGTTTCGGCGTCGAGCTGGACTTTTTCAAAAAACTTTGTCGTTTTGGGCAGATTGGTTTCCACGAAATACGCACCAACGGCGATAGTGAAGTTGAAGACGGAGAATTTCTTTTCCTCGTAAGCCGCCTGTTTGTCCACGTCGTTCGCGGCGTGATAAACCGAGCGGACGGTGGCCATGTCTGCCGCCTGCTCGGCGGAATCCGGCAGCGGCGGCGGGGCGAGCAGCTCGGCGGCGGCGGGTTTGTTTTCCTTGAGATAGTTGAGCGCCGATTCCTTGGCAAAAACGGATGTCGCGGTCAGGGCGATTACGGCGATGGTCAGCAGGGCGGGGCGGAAAAAAGTTGAACGAAATGATTTAAGTTTCATGCGAGACAAATTTGACGGCGTCATATTAGCAGCATTTTTTGCGGATAATCAATTGATGACCGGATTTCCTTGCATGTCCCAATTGATGTCCGAACGGCCGGGATCCTTCCCGGCAGCGGCGGTTTGGCCGGCCGTCGGGCCGGAATTGAGCACCGCAGTGCCGTCAGAGACGACATAGTTATATTTGAAGTAGGCAGCATGGCCGTCGCTGAAGGTGATCTGTCCGCCCTGATTGTGCCGGGACGAGAAGCGCGAGGTATAAGATTGCGGCGTGCCTAGGACAACCTGGTTGTCGCTGCCCGACGGATTGGGATTGTAGGGATAATACGGCTGCTCCATGGAGCGATTGCGGGTGTCGGAAAACAGCACATAGGCGGAAGGATGCGCCACCATCGTGGTTTTGACATGCGCGATCGGTTGACTGGCGGTGAGATTCAGATTGGCCGGGCCTTTTGAATTCATGCCATAGGAGAACAACGGGCGGGCACCCTGCTGCATATCGCCATGATAATCAGTTTGGCCAAGTGTGGCAGATGTGTTGTCCGCAGCGTCAACGCCTTGGGCGAGGGCGGTCGGGCAGGTGAAGATGTTCCGGCCTGTGGAATCGGTAAATTGCTTCCGGTTTGCTTGGACGGCCCAATCATACATCGCCTTGCTGGAAACCAAAGGCGGCAGGGCATTGAACCAGACATCATCACCGAGGGGGGGGGTATTATAGTAATGGAAGCCGTCTATGTCCGCCCAAGTCGGATTATCTTGATCAGCGTTTGAGGCATAAGCCTGATAGCGCGCTGCGGGGAAATACTGGTTGTTGTCATCCACATAGATCGAATCGGCCAGGCCCCACTGTTTCAAGTTGCTCAAGCAAACCGCTTGCTGCGCCTTGGCCTTGGCCTTGGCCAGCGCGGGCAACAACATGGCCGCGAGGATGGCGATGATAGCAATCACCACCAATAGTTCAATTAATGTGAATCCGGCGCTGTTCTTATGGTTCGTTTTCATGGCTTGGCTAGTCAATGTTTTCAAAATGGGAAATGGGACACCTTTCTTCTCCCAGCAGAATGAGTCTTTCCTGTTACGAGGACAAGGCAACCAGGTTACGATTGTGAAACATGACGAAGGTCGGGCCGCCGCTGCATCTGCTGGGGCGGCCATATATAGCAGTTTCAATTAACATTGGCTGCCAATATGGTAGGGCTGGCCTGCTGGTCAGCCACCCCGGCGGCGTAGCAGTTTGAACTGCGGTCATGGGTTGTGGGTGGGTATTGGCAGCGGTCGGGTTTGCTGCGGTCGCGTTGAATTTCCATCACGGTTTCCCCTGCCGCCAGCGCGGGAAAAACAGCCGCGGCAGCGGATGTCACGTGATTGTAGCATAATCTCCATTCATTCGTAACCTTAAAATAGATAATACCCACGGCACCCAATGCGGTGTCATTCGATTTACCAAAGAAAACCAACCACCAACCCAAAGTCTAATGAAATTGAAAAATATAGCCTGCTTGGCGTCCCTGCTGGTCGCCTCGCTGACCGGAGCAAATGCCACCACCCTCACCACTTGGAATTTTGACAGCGTCGCGCTCGGTGCGAGCGCCAGCCCGGCGGCTTCAAGCGGATTCGGCTCGGCGGCGGCGCTCGGATTCGGCGGGAGCAGCAGCCCGACGGTGGTGTCGCAGGCTGGCAGTTCCACGGGGGGTGCCAATGCGTGGAGCGTGGGCAACACCGGCGGCGCGTCGGTCGGCTGGAGCACCAGTGCGGCCATCGGCGCGCAGGGCGCAAAGTTTGCTTGCAGCACGTTGGGTTATTATCAGGTTCAGGTTTCCTTTGATGTCTATGCCAAGACGAACTCGGAGGCCGCGTTGCTGGTCCAGTATTCGCAGGACGGGCTGCTCTGGCAGAATGCCAGCATCACGGCGGCGGGCACGGCGGGCATCTTGGTCACCAACTCCAACCTCACCAATGGAATTGTGGTTGGTTCCTATTTGAACCTTGGTGCCGGTTGGAATAATGGGGTGACGGTCAATTTGACCGGCGTCCCCGGCGTGGCCAACGATCCGGCGTTTGCCATTCGCATCGTGAATGCCGCCACGGGCACCAACTGTCTCGACGTGACGGGGGCCCTCTACAACAGCGCCAATAACGGCGACTGGACGGTGGACAATGTGGCTTTCCAGGCGGTTTCCTTTGACACGGTGGCGGATTGGACTTTTGACAACATCGCCGTCGCCAAACACATCAACCGGCCGATTCCCGCCATCTCCAACAACTTGGCGATCGCCATGTGCATTGGTTTCGGCACGCCTGCGAACCCTTTGACCGCTCCGAGTTTTTCCGCCCCCAGCACCAATGACGCGGATGTGCTTGCCAACGGAATTCCCTACAGTTCCACCGGTGCGGCCGGACAAAATGTCTGGCGTCTGCGCGGGCAGCCGGGCAATGGCTGGCTTTCCACGCAGCCCATCGGCAGCCAGGGTGCCGAGTTTGATGTGGACACAACCCACTACACCAACATCCTGGTGACCTTCGACGCTTATTTCACGACTCAGGGTGAGGCGAGAATGTGCGTGCTCTACACCACCGACGGCTGGGTTACTACCAATGTGGCCAACAACCTGGCTTGCAGTTCCTATCCCGAATTCATCCAGACCAACACGCCCTCGGGTGCGTCCGAGTCGGAAGGTTACACCCCCGACATTGTGAACGGAACGTTCTTTGATCAAACCATTGGTTCGCTCTTTTTTAACTACTGGAGCATTGATTTTACCGGCATTCCCGGGGTGGCCAACAATCCGCAGTTCGCCTTCCGCTTTGTGAACGCCGCGCAGAATGGTCAGTGCGTAAACTTCTTGCATCAGCCCTATAACAACAACTCCGGCAACACGCGCATAGATAACGTCGCGGTCAACGGCCAGTTTAACGGCCAGGTGGCGCCCGTGCTCACCAATGCCGCTGCGGCCACGGTGGATGGACCGTTCACCAACACATTCAGCGAGAGCATTGCCCTCAATGACGTGGGCTGGCACACCAACATCAGCAGCATCTATGTCAACGGCGTCAAATTGACGAATACGGCTTATACCGTGACGGCGACCAGCATCATCTTCACGCCGGCCACGAACGCCCCGGTGTTGACCGTGGCCGGATTTGATAACATCGTGGTCAATGCCACCAATTATACTTCGGCCAAAATCATGCAGTTTGTCGCCACCGGGGTGGCCACCAAACTGGCTTATACCCAGCCTGCGGGTCCCTCGGCGAGCGGCGGCACCTTGCTCGCCAATCCGGTATTCACCGTTACCGACAAATATGGCAACGGCACCACGAATCCCTATGCCAGCATGGTCGTCACGGCCACGGTGAGCAATTCGCCGGCGACCTGGACTTTGGGCGGGTCCACCGTTCAGGCAATCGTCAACGGTTCCTGCACCTTCACGGACTTGACCGCCACGGTCAACGGCACGACGGCGGTGACCAACGCGGCCATTCACTTCACCATCTCTGGGGGGATAATCACGGCCACCAATTCCGTCAGTTTCACCATTGGCGCTCCGCCCAAGCCGTTCACCCAGGGCAACCTGGCCGTGTTACAGGTGGACACGACGGCGGCCAACTCAACCTTCAGCATCATTGAGATCAAACCTTCGGCGGCGGGTCAAACCACCCCCGTCAACATCAATCCCATCACCGCCACGGGGACGAACGCCCTGCGGATGGGCGGCGGCGGTGCAGGCCACATGGTGCTGAGCGATGATGGCACCTTCTTGATCTTCGGCGCCTTTGACGACGGCAGTTCGGCGACGGCGGACGAAACCTTCAACCTGAATCGCGCGGTGGGAACCCTGAACTATACAAACCAGTTCACCAAGACGGGCAAGTATGTTTCCAACTCACTCGGCGGCAGCGCGGTCCGGGCGGCGTGCAGTCCGGACAATGTTGACTTCCTGATTGATGACAAGGGCGGATTATACGTTTACAACAGTGGCAGCGGTCAAAGCGCTAATGTTTACCAGCAAAACAACTATTGCGTCCGGTCATTTGGCGGCAGTGCTTGGTCGTTGACGCAAAAAATCGTCGCCAACTTGCCCAGCCCAGCCGTCTTCCAATTCAACAATGGCACGATCGGTCAATTGGACTATTATAATAGCGGATTTGACGCGACTTGGAATACCACGTCCGCCACGCCGCCGCCAGATGGCACGGTCGTGGATTTCTACATGATGTCCACCAACGGCAGTCAGGATCCGGCTTCCTTTGCCATCCTTTACACCATTGATAACAATGGCGGCGGTGGCACCAACGGAGTCATCAATAAGTTCTCCCGGAACGCTGACGATTCCTGGACTGCCATCGGTGCCTGGACTAACTTGGATAATTGCAACACGCTATTCGCCACCACCAACGGCAACGGCGGCGTTTACCTCTATTACGCCAACGGCACTAAGGACGGAAACAGCATTGTCCGGGTAACGGACGCAAGTATGATGGGCTCGATCAACATCATCTCGACCAATACCATCTATACCGCACCCACTGGCAACACCGTGATGGGCGTCACGTTTGTGCCGGTGCCGAATGCTTCGACCGCGTGGCTGATTCCGCCGCCGGTGCTCACCGCGCAGGCGTCAGCTACGGTCGCGAGCGCTTCTTTCGCCGTCACCAACTCCCCGGATGATGCCCAGTGGCGCAATTCCATCACTGGCATCATGGTGAACGGAACCGCACTGCCATCGGCGGCCTTCGCGACGAATCAGGCGGGCAAACTGGTGTTCTTCCCGGCGCAGTCCGCCTTGTTGCAGACATCCGGCAACAAGACGATCGTCATCAGCGCAGCCGGCTACAGCACCAACTCCATCGTCCAAGCAATCGCCGCGGGTGCCGCGACCCAGCTGGTGGTCACCACGCAACCTACGGCTCCGCTGGGCAACGGCGGCACCTTGGTGACGCAACCCGTCGTTAAAGTGGAGGACATTTATGGCAACGTGGTCACGAATAACATCAGCCTCACCAACGCCCCCGTGCAAAACACTTGGACCTTGGGCGGCACGAAAATCGTCACGACGAGCGCCGGCGTGGCCACTTTCACCGGTTTGACCGCCGCCAGCACCAATGCGGTGACGGGAGCCACCATGTCATTCGTTTCCGGTGCCCTGACGACGACCAGCGCATCGTTCAATATTCCCGCGCCGATCAAATCCACCTTGGGCGGAGTCAAAATCATCGGGGGTAATATGGTTTTCAACTTCACCAACATCACTGGCCTGAGCTACTCGGTGCTGGCGACCAACAACCTCACCGCGCCGGTCGCCACTTGGCCGGTCATTGGCGCGGCGGTGGAAAGCCCGGCGGGTTCGGGCAGCTACCAATACACCAATGCGGCGGCCACGAACTCGCATATCTTCTACATCCTGCGCCAGCCGTAATCATCTGACCGTTTCGCACGCCGGGCGGGTTTCGCAAGAAACCCGCCCGTTTTCTTGCGATTTCAGGCTTGAAAGGCTAAAAACCCCTTATTTCACGCGGGAAAACACGGTGAATAACTCGCTCTTTTTGCGTTTTATTGAAGTCAATTCAAATTGTTTGGCCCTGGCCAGCCGTGGAAAACCAATCCCCCCCGCAATCGTCGGCGCAGTGCGGCCACCGAAGATTTTTGGGCAGATTGTCAGGTTGATTTCGTCCACCAAGCCGGCGCGAAACAGCGCATCGTTCAATTCGCCGCCGCCTTCACACAAAAGCCGTTTCACACTCCACCGCGTCCGCAACCAGCGCAGTGCGGTCGAAAAATCAATTTCAGTTTTGCCACAGATTTTCACCTCGTTGGCGAGTTGGCGAAGTTGCGCCAGTTTCTCGGCCGAAGCGCGTTGGTTGGTTAAAATGATGATGGGCGAAAACCGTTTCTGGAAAATCTTTGCCGCCGGATCAATCGAGCCGCTGCCACTGACAATGACGCGCAACGGAAATTCCGCCAGTCCGTTTTCCATCCGGAACTTCCGGAATTTTTCGCCGCCATTGCCTAGGATAGTTTGTGAAATCTCGACCGTCCGCGTGCCGCACATCACCGCGTCCGCCGTCGCCCGCAATTCGTAAAGATGCGCCAAATCCCGCTGGCTGCCGAACGAATGAATCGCGCGGTTTGCGGTCGCGATTTTTCCGTCCGCCGTCATCGCCATGTTGACGAAGACGAACGGCAGTTTTGCGTTCTTAATTTTGAGTTTCGCGTTCACAAAATCAGCATCGCGTCGCCGTAGCTGAAGAAGCGGTAACGCTCGCGGATCGCCTCCGCGTAAGTTTTCAAAATCAGCTCGCGTCCGCCGGTTTTTTTACCGGGCGCGGCGAACGCGCTCACCAGCATCAGCAGCGTGGACTCCGGCAGATGAAAGTTCGTCAGCAGTGCGTCCACGATTTGAAACTCCGCCGGAGGATAAAGAAATATATCGGTTTTACCCACATAAACATTGAGCTTTCCGGCATTCAACCGCGCAACTGTTTCCAGTGTGCGCGTGGCCGTGGTGCCGACGGCGATGACGCGGTGGCCGGATTTTTTGGCTTCGTTCACTGCGTGAACCGTCGCTTCGCCAACCTCAAACCGTTCGGCGTGCATCTGGTGATCGGCGATGTTTTCGGCCTTGACCGGCAAAAAAGTTCCCGCGCCGACGTGCAGCGTGACGAAGCAGATTTTGACGCCGCGCGCCCGGATTTTTTCGAGCAGTTCCGGCGTGAAATGCAGGCCGGCGGTCGGCGCGGCGACGGAGCCGGTCGGCTGCGCGAAAACGGTCTGGTAGCGTTCCTGGTCCTCGGTCTTCTCGGCGGCGCGCTCGATGTAGGGCGGCAGCGGCATATCGCCGAGCTTATCCAGTTCCTGAAAGAAATTTTCCGTCCCGGAAAATTGCAAGCGCCGGTGACCTTCGGCGTTCACGGCGATGACGGTCGCAACAATTTTCGTCATTGCGCCTGATTTTTCTTGCAATCGGATTTGTGTCCCGATTTTGGCGCGTTTGCCGGGGCGCATCATCGACCACCAGTCGTTCGGGGCATTTTCTTCGAGCAGCAGAATTTCAAATTTCCCGCCGGTTTTCTCGTTCGCGCCGTGCAGCCGCGCGGGAATGACGCGCGAGTTATTCAGCACCAAAACATCGCCGGGTTTCAGGAATTCCAGCAGGTCGGGAAACTGCCGGTGCGCGATTTTTTCGCTTTTTCGCTCCAAAACCAGCAGGCGTGAGCCGTCGCGGCGCGCGACTGGTTGCTGCGCAATCAACTCCGGCGGCAGGTCGAAATGGAAATCGGCGGTTCGCACCATCGGAGCGTAACGGAGCGGGACGGGGGCTGACAATTCACAACGCCGGCAAATTGTGAATAACTTTGGGATAAATACCCGTTTCAAGGCCTGATTTCCATTGACAGCAGTGGGGTATTGTGGGTAATAATGGGGCGTTGTGGGTGATTCAGGTCGTTTCGGGAATCACTGTGAATAAAATGAGCGACGCCAAAACAGTTCCGCCGACTTACTACAATTCGTGCTACCGGCACGGTGTGGATGAGAAGCGACGCGTGCAGATTCCGGCCAAGTGGCGGCCGGAAGACGATGGCACGGAGCTGACCGTGGTGCTCTGGCCGAAGCACAACGCCGGCACCTGCCTGCGCGTATTGCCGCCGGAGCAGATGGCCAAGCTGATGGCGGACATCGACGCGATGCCGAAGGGCGACGAGAAGAAAACCTATCTCAAGCGCGCCATCGGCAGCGGTTCGGTGCAGGTCGCCTTGGACAAGGCTGGCCGCATTTGTCTGCCGGACGAAATGGCGCGCGCGGCGGACGTCAAAGACGAGGTGGTGCTCGTGGGCCTGCTCGACCGGTTCGAGATCTGGAGCCCGGTGCGTTACGAAAAAATGCAGGCGGCGGACGCGATGCTCGCGCACGAAGCCTTCAAATTCATGGAGTGATTATGAATCTAGGAAAATTGCTCGGTGCGGGAAAAAGTTTCTTCGGCGGTGGCGGCAAAGTCGCCTACCGCGAAGATAAGAAATTTAACCTGCCAAAATTCAACGCGGACAGGAACCCGTTTGCGCCGAAAGCCGACAGCAGTGCCGACAGCTTGAACAAGGTGTCGCTGCCCGCCGCGGCCAAGACGCAGAAAATCCCCGTGTTCGCCGCGCCCGCGCCAAAACCGGCTGGGCCGACACGAGTCACAAGTTGGAAGGACAAATTGAATCCGTTCCGCGCACCGCAGCCGTCTGCGCCGATGGTGAACGTGGTGCAGGTCGAACTTTCGCTCGAATCCGTGAAAGTCGTTCACAACGATTTGGCTGACGCCGACATCGAGGTGGTGCCGGTGAAATCGCGGACAATTTCCCAGCCGGAGGCGCCGATGCTGCCGCCTGCGCGGCAGTCGTGGGAATTTCTCGGCGAACGGCTCGTGAAACAATCTTGAAGATGCGCAGTGCCCGAATTCATTCACAAACCAGTGATGGCGGCGGAGGTGCTGGCCGCGCTGAAGCCGCACCCGAACGGCCGTTACGTCGACGGGACGCTCGGTGGAGCTGGTCACGCAGCGAGCATTTTGGCCGCGAGTTCTCCGACTGGATGGCTGTCTGGGTGCGATCGCGATGGCGTCGCGGTTGAAACGGCCAAGGCGCGATTGAATGAAAAATTTGCCGGACGATTTGAAATCCGGCGCGGGAATTTTGCGGAACTGGCGGACTGGGTTGCGGAAAAAAGTTGTGATGGCGTGCTGCTGGACTTGGGCGTGAGCTCGCCGCAACTGGATGTCGCGGAACGCGGGTTCAGCTTTATGCAGGACGGCCCGCTGGACATGCGGATGGA
>CAYUGC010000083.1:0-14459 GCA_964444085.1 uncultured Bifidobacteriaceae bacterium
CGTCCACCCAGTCGGTCAGGTTCGTCGAGCGCTCGGTGATGTAGCTGTAATTCGGAATGCCGTGGAACGTCAGGTTCGCCACCCCGCCGGTGAACGACGTGAACTGGCCGGTGATCTGGCCCACCACCGCATTGCTGACCACGATGCTCACCAATCCGCTGTTCGTCCCGCCAAAGCCGTCCGTCACCGTGTAGCTGAACTGGTCGTTTACGTTGTTTGTGTTGTAGTAGTTCAGTAGGTTCGTGCCCGACAGGCTGACAATCACGCCGTTGGTGCTGGTGCCGACGCCAACCAAGGTGATGCTGTCGCCGTCCACATCCGTCACGTTGGTCAACAGGTCGCTGATCGTGATGCGCAACCCGTAAATGCCCGCGTTCCGCGTGCAGGTCGCGTTGCCCGCCACCGGCGGATGGTTGGTCACCACCTGATTCAGGCTGTTCGTGCTCGGCTGATAATTGACATTGCCCGAATAAATGACCGTGATCAGGTTGGTGCCACGCGGCAACACGGACAGGCTGATATTGGTCGAGCCGCTGCTCAACCCGTTGGTCGCATACGCTACGCTGTTGGTGTAGAACGTCACGGTGCCAGTGGCATTCCCCGCCGTCACGCCGTTGGTCTGCACGCTGGCTGTGAACGTCACACTGTCCTTGAATCCAGACGAATTCTCCGAGGAAACCAAGGTCGTGGTCGTTGCGCCAACCACCAGATACAGCTCGCCGCTGACCAGTTGCAAGGCCACCGGGGCGGTTGCGCCGGCACCGTTGACGGTGACGTTGACCGGCAAGGTGCCGTTGACGCTGCCGCCGGTGTTCTTGGCGATCAGTTTGTAGCTGCCCACACCCAGCGCACCGCCGGAAACGGTCACAGTCACCGCGTTGCTGTTGAAACTCAACGCGCCGTTGGTCACGCTCAAGGACGGCGTGCCGTTGGTGTAGTTCAACACCAAGGAACCGGCGTTCAAACTCACACTGCCGGCAATCGCGCCGCCACCGCCAGTCAACACCTTGCCGGAACCCATTGTGAAGGTGGATGACAAGCCCGACACGTCGAAGGTCGCGCCAGCAAGGATGATGTTCGCCGAGTTGGCAATCGAACCACTTCCGCTCAATGCCAAAGTGCCACCGCTGATCGTCGTGGTGCCGGTGTAAGTGTTCACGCCGGAGAGCGTCAGCATACCCGTGCCGACATTCAGCAAACTGATGTTTTGCCCCTGGCCAGTCGTTGAGCCGCCCAGCACGCCAGTAAAGGATGTGCTACTATTTAGCGCACCAACGCTCACCGTCGCCGCGCCTGATGCAGCAATATTTGCAATCGAACCGTTGCCGGAAAGCGATCCAAAGCTGATGGTTCCGGCGCCGAAATTCAAACGCGTTCGTTGATTGAGGGCGTTATTAAAAACCCAGGCGGCGCTGGCGCTGCCCGAGTTGGCGCTGTTGAATGCCAGAGAAGTGTTGCCGCTGTTTTGGGTGAAGGTGCCGGAATAGCCGCTGTTGTCACCACCGAACTGCCACTGGGCAGTGGTTGACCCCGGTGTAACC
Source organism: uncultured Bifidobacteriaceae bacterium (assembly GCA_964444085.1). Taxonomy (GTDB): domain Bacteria; phylum Verrucomicrobiota; class Verrucomicrobiia; order Limisphaerales; family UBA11358; genus UBA11358. Next base: position 1,542 of record CAYUGC010000083.1, read on the forward strand.
AAAGTGAGGTTTCCGTTACCGCTAAAATTGCCATTGAGCACCTCGTCCAGGCCGTTGGCCACCGCGATGGCGGTGGCACCCGTGACATTGACGTTGTTCGCCAGGGTGAAGGCACCACCGGTGAAGTTGAACCCGCCACCGTGAAGCGTCAGCGTCCCGGTGCCCAGCGGGCCGCTCGTCACCGCGCCAGAAGTGGGTGTCGAACTCGCGCCCACGGACAACGTGCCCGCATTCAGCGTCGTGCCCCCGGAGTAAGTGTTCGCACCATTCAACGTCACCGTGCCGCTGCCGGCATTGGTCAGCGAACCCGTCCCCGAGATGATGCCGGACAAGGTCTGGTTGGCCGAACTGCCATAATTCAGCGCACCATTGTTGGTGATGTTCGCCGAATAGGAGCCACTGCCGAGCGAGCCGGAATTAGTGATAGTCAGCAAGCCACCGCTGATGGTGGTCGCACCGCTGTAAGTGTTCACACCGGAAAGCGTGAGCATGCCGCTGCCGGCCAGCGTAAAGCCAGCGCCGGAATCGGATACGGGGCGGTTGACGGTCACGTTGCCCGCCGCCGCGCTGATGGTTTGCGCGCCGCTCAAAACCACCGGCACGTCCAAGGTCTGGGCATTGGCAGAATTGTTCGTCAACCCTGCGGTCAAGGTCAGCGTGTCGGCGGCATTCGTGATGTCGAAACTACCGGCGGTGTTGTCGAAAGTCAGCGAGCCAAGGCTGAGGCTCGCATCCAAGTTGTTGGTCAACCGCGTCGTGCCCGCCAGGGTCGTGCTGTCGCCCGCGCCAGGCTGATAACCGGACACCCAGTTCGCGCCAGTGCTCCACTTATTGTCACCACCAACACCGTTCCAAACCTCATTGGTCGCCACGATCGTATTGGTCACATTGTAGGCCGGGCTGGTCAAGGGCGTGTTGTCCATCGCGACGACGGGCATCATCACGACACCTAGCGCGGCGCTGGACGCAACGATGAAAGTGTTCGTATAAACATTCGCCGTGGCGGAGAGAACCAAGTTTGCGGTGGACGATCCGCCAATCGCACTCGCGTTGAGCTGGACGTTGGTCACCGAACCCGGGCTGCCCGGAGTGACGGTGGCCGTCACGGTGATGGCCTGACCCCGCGCCACGGTTGCGGGCGTGGACGTTGCCGTGACCGTCGGCGCGGTTGCAGAGGTGTATTGCAACACCACGTTTTGGCCGACCTTCTGGATGGAATAGTTGAGATAATTTGCCGGCTTGGTTCCATCCCAAGCCAGGACCGGTGTGGTGGACATCGTGGTCGTGCCGGAAACGGAGAACAGCACATAGTTGGCGTTGGTGTCGAGATTCGCCGCACCGCCCAACGCGCTGATATGAACCGTGTCGCTGCTGCTCAAGGCCAGATTGCCAGCAACAATAATCTGGTCATTGCCACTGCTCGCCGTTGTGCTCACATCGAAATATGCCAGGCCGCCAGAAGTCATCGTCAGATTGTTGCTCAAGCTCAACGTTCCACCCCCCCCCACGCCGCCCGGTGTGATGGCCGAGGTGCTACTGGCGATGGTCACGGCACCGGTCACCACACCGCTGCCCACGAGCGATTGGCTGGCGGCCACTGTATAACCGCCGGTCACGCCCGACACATCAAAAATCTTTCCGCTGTTGACTGTGATATTAGCGGAGGCCAACGAACCACTCCCGCTCATGGCCAACGTGCCGCCACTGATGGTTGTGTCGCCACTGTATGTGTTCGCGCCGGAGAGCGTCAGCTTGCCTGTGCCCGACATGGTAAGCGCAACCGACCCGGCCAATTTTGCGCTGACAGTCGCTGCCCCCGAGTTGTTTGCCGTGTAAGAAGTGCTGGCAGTCAAAGTGCCATTTTGAATCGTGCCACCGGAAATGGTCACCGCCCCGGCCGTCGGCGTGGTGAGCGCGCCCAAATCCAAGATGCCGCCGTTTATGGTGAGAGCATTGGCAGCTGAACCCAACGTGCCACTGCCACTCAAAGCCACCGTGCCCGCGTTAATTATCGTGCCACCACTGTAACTATTCGCGGCCTTGTTGGTGGTAGTGCCCGAACCTTGGAAGGTCACGCCGCCGCTGGTGACGGATCCCACGGTAATGTTTCCGGATGCAACCGTGCTGGCAGTGGATCCCGTTGAGCCGCCCCGTCCACCGACAAGCGTGATGGTCGGCGAACTGCTGTAACCCGTGCCCGGACTGGTAATTGTAAAGCCGGTAACGGAACCCGTCGCCGGGTCAAACGTGGCGATCGCCGCCGCGCCCGTGCCGGTGCTATCCGTAATTTTGACGATTGGCGCACCGATATAACCCGTGATGGGGTTGCCACCCGGAAGGGCAATGGCCGTGACGCCGTTCCCAGACGGGGCCTGTAGAGCAACCGGAAGATTGATGGCTAAACTATTGTTGTCAATTGTGGCTCCGCCCGAGTGGACATAGGCAGAAATGCCGGCCTGAATGATGCCACCGCCGTCAGCCGCCGTCGCTTTATAGGTGCCACCATTGAAATTGAAGATATTAACGCCCCCAGTGGTTCGGTAAAGGTAAGCGTTATCAAATTCCCCGCCATTGTTCAGGGTAATTGTGTCAATATCGCCGCCATTCCCGTTATGGTTCATGTCAAACCCGGCGTCACCGGTCATGGTCAGCTTGCTGCCGGTGCCCGAGATGTTGATCGAGGTATAGTCGCTGCTTCCGCCGCCATTGATATACTCCTGGGCTCCGGAACGGCTATCCGTGAACGTGCCGCCGCCAGTGATATTAAGGCCAGCAGTGGCACTGGCGCCTGAAGCCAGCGTCAATCCCCCATTAGCTGTAGGAGTTACCGTCGTAGCCCCTCCACCCACAACATCCACCACGCTCGCATTATTCCCACGGGCAATCGCAAGCGTGTTGCCGCTCGACATTGTGCCCGCGTTTCGGACATATCCATAGGAACCGTTGTTGAGAGTATCCGACATATAAAATTGCGTCGCGCTAAAGGTGCCCGAATTGTAAAGCGCTCCGCTGGCCGCGCTCACGTAACCCAAGCCGCCACCGTTGACGTGGTTAAAATTCAACGTGGCGCCCGAAGACACACTCACAACACCTGATTGACTTGCCGTTTTGCCGATGAAGCTGAATGACGTAGTTGTGAATGTGCCGCTCGTAATCGAAACCGTTCCGTTGTTCACAGTCAAATTGCCGGAAATCGAACCACCGCCACCGAGCGAGAGGTTGCCGGTGCCAGTTTTGCTAATCGTCGTGCCGGCACCGCCAATGGCTGAACCGATGGTGTCGGCAGCATTGTCCACTTGCATTGTCTGTGACGCCGCCAATGTAAGCGTGCCGCCGGAGAGATTTATCGCCCCGGAACCGGATGCAAAAGTTATATTACCGGCACTCACAGTCCCGCTGACTGCGACCGTGCCAGAAGCGAGACCCACCGCAGTGATCCCGAAGTTGATGGTATCGGTCGTAGCGGTGGTGACGCTTCCGGGAAGCGTTGCCCCCGTCGAGTCAGTGCTCCACCCCTGCGAACTGCTACCGGTTGTCGGTGCCGCCCATGTTCCGCCAGCCGTGCCGAAGCCTGCCGTGGTTCCATTGTTATCCCAGTAATAGGTGGTCGCCGCGAAGGCGGAGACAGTTGAAAGCGCGACGGCTAAGAGCGCGCTGAATATCTGGATGATGGATTTTTTCATAGTTATTTGATGGATTTCATCTGTGGATATTGTTGGTTCAGTCTTGATTTTGTCGCGGTAGATTCAGAGAAGCCGGCGCGGCAGACTGCCGGCCGGCCCCTCTTGTTCAAAGTTACCGTTACGGATAAACCATGCGGTAGAACACCGAACCGTTGGCCGCATTGATCACATTCGTGTAGGAATTGACGGTGCTAGTGTTCGGCACATCCACCCAGTTGGTGCCCAGACCGGCGCTCAAGGAATTGGTCTGCGCCTGCAAGCGCCAGCCGATGTGGTCCGCCGGCCAGCTCAATTCCAAGTTGGAGCCGTTGACAACTGAAGTCATGTTCGTCGGATTGGTGTTCACGTTGTTGCCGACACTTACGTTCAGGGCGATCCACAGGTTGCTGGGGTCATTCGTCAGCGTCGCGGTCACGCCGCTGGGCACGGAGGACAGGACAAAACTGCCCGCGCCAGCAAGGCTGCCATACTTGATGAGCGGATAAACGCCGGTGTTCATCAGGCTGTTGCTGATGGCGATGTTACACGTGCCGTTCTGCGTCACTGCGGATGCGACGGTGATCACCGGGATGGTCGTGCTGGCCACATTGGTGAAGAACAATTTCATCGGACCGGCGGTGTCACCCAAGGTCAGGCTGTTGAGCAAGGCCGTCTGGCTGCCGCCGTTGTTGACCACACCCAGCGTCTTGTTGTCATTCACCACAAAATCACCATTGCCCGCATGCGCCGTGGTGATGACCAAGGTGCCATTGCTAACCGTAGTGAGGCCGGTGTAGGTGTTGGCACCCGAGAGCGTCATGGTGCCCGTGCCAACCTTCGTGAGACCCAAAACATCTCCGGCAGCAAATTGCTGCATGACGCCCGAAAAGGTATCGTTCAATCCCAATGCACCCGCTTGAATTATGGACGTGCCGGCGACTCCTTGTTGAACAAAGCCGGTGCCGGTCATCGAACCCCAGTTGATGGTGCCATCGCCAAAGTTCAAAGTCATGCGCGTGCTGGTTCCTTGATTCCAAATCCAGCGCGCATTGGCGCTGCCAGCACTGGCTGTATTAAAGCGCGTGACGGCATTGGCGTTGACTTGATCCTGGTAAGTTCCAGTGAAGCCACTGTTATCACCGCCAAGGTAGAGAGTCAGGGTGGCACCAATCCCGCGAGTAATGGTGCCGCCGCCAGTAAGATTGCCGTTAAAGGTAAAATTGCCTCCCTGCACATCCCAGATTGTGGTCGTGTTCGTCGCGGCAGAAATGTTGTTGTTCATGGTTACAGTGGCACTCGACCGGAAGGTGCCGCCGGCCAGGGTCACCGGACCTGAACCCACTGACGAACTGTTGCCCACAATGAGCGTTCCATTGCTCAGTGTCGTGCCGCCGGAGTAAGTGTTCGCAGTATTCAACGTCAGCGTGCCGGATCCCTGCTTGGTCAGGCCGGCTGACCCTGAAATGCTGCCCGTTCCCTGGAAGGTGTAGTTCACGGCGGAGTTGCTGATGGTGACGCTAGCCGGATTGACGGTGTTGCTCAACAAGACCGTGCCACTGCCAAGGTCATTGAACGTCACCGCGTCACCCGGCGGCACCGTTTCCTGATAAGTAGTCGGACTGCCGGCAATCAACCAGTTGGTGGTCGAGTTCAAATCCCACAGGTTGGCCAGTCCGGGCGCGCTGTTGGTTCCCGTCCAGACAATGCCGCCGCCGAGGCTATTGACCACGGCATACAACGTATGGCCGGTGGGATCATTGGAGAGAGTCATGCTGGAGCCGCGCGGGCCGGCAATCGTTGGGTTCAAAGAACCCAGGATTCCACCGGCGTAATGCACCAGCGGAATGGCCGAGCCAACCATCAGCAAACTGCCGTTGGCGCCCACACTCACATTCAAGGTGCCGTTGTTGGTCAACGCGCCGCAGAAAAGCAGCGGCACGCCCGGATTGCCATTGTTGCCCAGGCCAAAGCTCAACGTGGTGGCACCGGCCGCCAGTGTGATGGCTTTATTGGTCACGGTGGCGGGCGCGCCGGTCAACGTCACTCCGTAGGTCGCAGTGTCAGCCACGGAGACGGCATTGGTCGCCTGATGCGCCGAGGTCACGATCAGTTTGCCGGCGTTGATGACGGTGTTGCCAGTGTAGGTGCTGGCGCCGGTCAAGGTCAGCGTGCCGTTGCCGTTTTTCGTCAGGCCGCCGCTGGTGTTCGCAGTCAGCGTAACCGTGCCGGCGGTCGCCATATTTCCGGAAGTGATTCCAGTCAGTGACGCCGACGCGGAAGTGTAATTTGTGCCGGGCGAGGTGACGACGATTCCCGTCACGGCTCCTGATGTGGGATCAATCGTCGCATACGCCGTGGCACCCATGCCGTCGCCGCTGATGGTCACTTGCGGAGGCGTGGTGTAACCGGAGCCGCCGTCGGTCAGTGCGATGGAACTCACGCCGCTGCCGGTCGCCGCGAGCAACGGCTGCGCGATGGTGATCGCTTTTCCGTTGTCGTCAATTGTCGCGCCGCCGCTGTAAACAATCGCACCGCCGAGGTTCGCCAGGAATGTCGCGTTGTCGGAAATGCCGGCCTTCAAGGTGCCGCCGTTGAAGTTCACATTCACGTTTGGATTATTGGCGGCACCGTTGAGGAAGCCGAGCGTCTGCAACAAGCCGCCGCTGTTCAGGTTCAATGCCGCGACGTTGGCGCTGTTGCCGGTGAGGCCGTTGAAATTTACGCCCATGTTCATTTTGGTGGTGAGGCTCGGCGTGAGAACCTGACCGCCGCCGCCAATGGTGACGGTGGCCGTGTCGGCCGAGCCGGCAGAGGTCCAGTTGACCGCCAAACCGTTGAGTCCGGTCGTTGTCGGCGTGCCGCCGCCGGAAACTTGAACCGTGCCGCCAATGATGTTGACGACCGCCACCGCGCCGCCCGTGGTGCTGCGGTTCACCAGGAAGTAAGTTCCCGCATTGCGGTTGGGAATGTTAATGGTGCCGCCGGTCAAGTCCAACTGGCCGAATGTGCCCGCGCCGCCGGAGATGCCGCCGATGTTGATTTCGCCCGCGAGATTGACGGTGCCGCCGGACATTCTGTAATAGCCCGCCGCACTTGCGGCCGCGCCAATCTGGAACGCGCCGCCGCCCACATCAACGTTGGAGATGGTGGTGGAACCGGATTGATAAAGTGCGGCAGCCAGACCGCCGCCGTTGCCAATCAGGATGTCATTCGCCATCGCGATGCCACTGCTACCACTGACGGTCAGCTTGCCTTGTTGCACCAAATGGTTGCCGGTGATGTTGTCGGTGCCGGTGAGGGCAAGCGTGCCGTTGCCGTTCTTGGTCAGGCTCATGCCGAGGCCGGTCATCGTGCCGCCGAGGGTGAGCGTGTTGGAACTGACAGTGACTTGGCGCGACGCGCCCAGAATCACCGCGCCGGTGCCGAGGTTCAAGCTCTGGCTGCCGGCGAAGGTGAAGTCGCCGTTCCAATTTTGCGCGTTATTGTTCGCGTTGACGAGGTTCGCCACGGCGCTGTCGAGCGCGCCGCCGGTGAGGGTGAGCGCGCCGGTGCCGATGGCGGCGGCGTTGCTCAAGATCAAGGTTCCCGCGCTCACGGTCGTGCCGCCGGAATAACTGTTACTGGTGCCGAGCGTCAGCGAACCAGAGCCGTTCTGGTTCAACGCCGCCGTGCCGGCGAGCGAGCCGGCACCGGTGAAGCTGTAAGGCAGCGAGCTGTTCACTGTGATGAGCGAAGGACGCAGCGTGGTGGCGATGTTGACGTTGGTGGACTGCTGGTTGTAAAGCGTGTCGTCGAAGGTCACAAGATCGCCGAAGAGGTTCGGGCTGGTGCCGTATTCCTGATACTTGAGCGTGCCGGTGTTCCAGTTGGTGGCGTTATTGGTGGCCCAATTGTTGTTCAACGTGTTGTCGCTGTATGCACCATACCAGGTGAGCGTCTGGCCGATGAAGGTGATGTTCAGGTCAACCGAGTGGTTGCCGGTGTTGTTGACAAGCGCCGCGTTGACGCCGGGCGGCAGGTTGCCCAGCTTGAAGTTGCTAATGGAGGCGAGCGGTGTGCCGGTGTAGGCGATCAACGGGAATTGCCCGACAACAAAGCCGCTGCCGGTAACGTTGATGGTGTTCGTGCCCGAGGACGAAAGCGAACCGCTTGCATTGATGGGGGTGAAGGTCGGGTTGCCGGACAACGTGCCGAAGGCGATATTGACGACTGCGTTCGATTGCAGGGCCACATCAAGCGGCGCGTAGGGGCTGCCGCTGGTTGAATCCAGTGCGAGCGTGGCGTTGCTGATAGCCAAGCCGCCTGGTGTGCTCAAGGTGGTGGGAACCAGATTCAAAGTTCCGCCGAGAATTTTCGTGGTGTTGGTGAAAGTATTTCCGGTGGCCAGGGTCAGCGTGCCGGAACCGAGTTTCGTCAAGCCGCCGCTGATGTTCGCCGCCAGAACGGGTGAACCCGCCGCCGCTCCCGATCCGCCGCCGCCGAAAATCGTGACCCCCAAGGTATCACCGCTGCCGTAACCTTGGCCCGGCGAGGTGATGGTGATGCTGGTGATGACGCCGCCAGAAACATTCGCCACGGCCGTCGCGCCGCTGCCGCTGGCGCTGATGTTGGTGATGGTCACAACGGGAGTGTCAATGTAGTTGGATCCGCCGGTGCTCACGGGAATGGAAGCCACGCCGTAGCTGCTTGGCGCGAGCAATGTCTGCGGGATGGTGATGGCGAAACCGCCGTCATCAATCACCGCGCCGCCGCTGTAAACATATGCGGCATCCAAGCCGGATACGAATGTGGCATTGGCCGCGTTGGCTTTCAGCGTTCCACCGTTGAAATTGAATGTCGCTGTTCCGGTGCCAACACCCTTGGCGACTTTATTGGCCGTGATGATGCCACCCAGCAGGTTGACCGTGCCGTTCCAACCCGTCTGGCCGGTCAGCCCCACGTTCACGCCAACTCCTGCCAGTGAAAGCGCGGCGGTGCCGGAGACGTTCAGGATGCCGATGCCGCGTTCAGCCACAAAAATACCGGCATTGGCTCCAAAGGTTCCACCACTCAAATTCGCCACGCCAATCGAGCCAGTGCCACCTGCGCCAATCGTCATCACGTTGGCCGCCACGTTGGCCGTGCCGCCAAGCTGATTCAAGACGGCGCGGTCATTGTTGAAACCAACCACGAGATAACTTCCGCTCGTCAATGTGCTGCCCGCGTCCATCGTGAGCGCCGCGTAAGGCGTGGTCGTGGCCGCGCCACTGCCCTGGCCGACATGGATTTCACTGACGCTGGTAAGCGTGCCGGAGTTCAGCTTGATGAAACCACGCGCATTGGCCGCCGCACCAACTTGAACGCTCGGGTTGGCGTTCTTATTCGCGTTCACCGTGCCGCCAACGATTTCGAGGACGCCGTTTTGATTACCAACCGCGCCGACGTTGTAGAGACCAAAATTGCCGGCGGTAAATGTGTTCGTGCCGGTGATACGCAATGTGCCGTTTTCAACCGTCGTCGTATCGGCATAATTATTCGTGCCCGTGAGAACGACCGAGCCGAGACCTTGCTTCTTGAATCCCAACCGCGCGCTGCCGCCGTCGCGCAAAATACCGGTGAAAGTATTTGTGGTGTTCGCCGGCGTGTTTGCAGTAAGCCAGCGAATCGTGGCGCTGCCATTTTCCACAATGGCATTACCGGTGAGACCGCCCGCCGCGAAGTCATTGATGCCAATTTGGAATCGCCCGCCGATGACATTCAAGACGCCGGAGATGGTGCTGGCCGCGCCGGAACCGAAGGCGAGGATGCCCGCGCCCTGCTTGGTCAGGCCGTAACCCGGCCCGACGGTGCCGTTGACGGAGCCGACGGAGAGAGTGTTGGAATTGACCGTGATGACGCGGTTCGTGCCGGGGCCGCTAAGCAACGCCTGTCCGGTGCCGAAGAGCAAATTGCCCGTGCCAGTAAAGGTGAAGTCACCCGACCAAGTTTCCGCCTTGTTGTTGACGACGGTAATCGCCGCGCCGCTGGTGTTGTCCAGCGTGCCGCCATTGATGACGAGCGTGCCCGCCGTGCCGATGGCGGAGGCGTGATTGACGTTGAGCGTGCCGTTGTTGAGGTAGGTGTTGCCGGTGTAGCCGTTCACGTTGGTGAGCGTGAGCGCGCCCGCGCCGGTTTTGACGACGGCAACCGGGCCGAGGCTGGCGCTGTTGGTGATGAAACCGGTGTAGGAAAAATCAGAACTGTTGTTGATGGTGAGCGTCGGGGTCGCTTGCGGCACACCGGCGTTGGTCAGCGTGTTGTCCACGATGCCCGCGCCGCTCAAACCGGTGATGGTGGCGCTGATGCCATTCAAATCCAGCTTCGTGCCTGCCGCCACGGAAAGCGAAGTGGCGGACGGCAAAATATTTTGGGGCGCGGGTGTCGAACTGGTATTCAACAGGTTCGTAATCTCCAACTGGCTCAACGCGCGGTTGTAAATATAAACCTCGTCGATCATGCCGTTCAAACCGAGACTGTTGTCGGAAATGTTCGGTGCGCCACCAATCCACATCTGGTTACCGGTCGCAGCGCCGGACCACAAATTATTATTGGCTGTTCCACTAAAAGAATCCAGATTTCCATCCACATAAATGCTTTTGACATTGCCCGGCGCAGTAGTCATCGCCACAAAATGCCAATTCCCGTCATTGATGACCGTCTGGCCGACTTCCCAACCTTGAGAGTTGCGCACTGCACCGAAGTAAGGTCCGCCGGAATCATTGACGTTACCCGCCAGATAAAACCGAGTGTTACCGGAAGCCCAAGTGTTGCCACCTTGATAGAGAAGCCCACCGTTAGTAGTGGTAGTCGTCTTCACCCACATCGCCACCGTCCAAGCGCTTACAGTCGTCGAGTTATTGACGTTGTGCAAAAGCGTCACGGCGTTGTTGATGAACACGCCGCCGCTCGTCACGGGGCCGTTGCTGACGAGCAGCGCATTACCATAACGTCCACCCGCCACGATGCTCGCATTGGTGCCGACCAGCACGCCATTCGCTGCCGCGCCCAGGGATCCATCATTGATCACTGTGCTGCCGCTGACGTTGTCAAACGACATATACAAGAGCGGTCCGTTGGCGGGAAAAGAATTGGTCAATTGCAACGTGCCGCCGCTCACCGTCGTCGAGCCGGAATAGCTGTTCGTGTTGCCGAGCGCCAGCACGCCATTGCCCGCCTTGATCAAACCGGCGGTGCCGGCGAGCGGGGCGTTGATGACCGCAACGAAATTGTTCGCGCCATTGGTGGCCGTGGTGATGGTGGGCGTGCCGGATGACCTAGCCAGCGTGAGCACACTGCCGCCGCTGGAATCCAACTGCCAGAAGCTCGTGCCGTTCGTGTTGGCGAACAGCAGATTTCCAATCGTGCGCGAGCTGTCCAAAAGGCCCGTGCGATTGGCCGTAATCGCGATGGTGCTAAAATCCGCCGTGGCATCGGTGCCGTCGGCCACGGTGCCGTTCAACCAGTTGGTGGTGGCACTCCAGACACTGCTGGCGTTGTTGGTCCAGGTGCCGCTGGCAGCATGGGCGGAGACAGTTGAAAGCGCGACGGCTAAGAGCGCGCTGAATATCTGGATGTTTTTTTTCATGGGAGTTTTTGTTGGGTTGGGGCTGGGGAATTGACGACGGACTCCAGTCATCACGGGTAAATATTCGACACAGGTTAATTGCTTGGGTTGGAATGTTTTCATGCTGGTTCTGATGGATTACTGGCGGCTAAATCAAAACATGACACGGCTTGGCGATGTTCCTTGTCACCGGTCAGTTTGTAGAGCGCAACGGAGTAGAGCGAATAAAGGAAGCCGAGATCGTGGTGGGTGTCCAGATGGCGATTGAACACTTTCTCGCGGTAGTGTGGCGCGAGACGTAGGACTTGGTTTAGGAAGACTTCGTCTTCGGTTTCACGCCAGGCCATCAAAGCCATGCCTGTGAAAAAGGAAGAGGTCCAGTTCCCGATCTCGTAGAAGCCTTTTTTGAAATTGAAGTAATTGCCATCTTCCGCCCACGCGGCGGATTTCGGCTCGTCGGCCAACCGCTGGATGTTGCTGCGGGTCTTATGAATGCAAAGATCCAAGACAGCCCGCAATTGTTTTTCTGAAGGTGCACCGGCGTCAGCAACGGCCTTACGCCCGCCTAAACTGTAACTGGCGTTCATGTATTGGAAGTAAATTCCGATACCGTCTGCACGGCAACCGGTGCTTTGCTGTCGGTGTGGGAGACACCAACGTTTCTCGCAATATCGTAAACCGTTACGCGCTTATGCCTCAGCAAACCGCCCGTTTCACGGCAGGCGAGGCTGTCGTCACAGCTCACTAATGAGCAATCGTTATTCATGGTCTATGTGAAGTTGCGGAAAACAGCGGCCATTCCTGCCATTTATTTTTATATTTTTTGGCAGAACCCCCTCAGCCCTGACGATTACTCAAAAAAACACGGTTTTCTTTGAATTTAGCCGGACCGGTGTGGTTAAAAACCGCGAGGGTGCCGCTACCCGCACAACGAGAAATACCTCGAAGCATCCGTGCGGCTGGCGAAGAAGTTCATTGCCAGTCTCGACGAAGAAGTGGTGCCTCGGAACGATTTTCATGAAACGGCGCATCCCGGGCGTCTCCGGGACGCATCGGCAGGAGCGATTGCCATCTGCGGTTTTCAAGAATTGGCCCGGCATGGAGCGGCGGATGGAGAAATAACGAGCGTCAAACAATCGTTGTTAACCCGGCTTTGCGACGACGATTATGTTGATTTCCATGACGCCTGCCAAGGTGTGCAAAAGCGCGGCCAGGGAGGCAAAAACGGCTATACCTCCTGGGGCGATTATTATTTGATGGAAGCCTTGGACCGCGAGTTAAACGGCCCGGAAATGTTTTGGTAAATCCATCCGTTATCGCGGCGCTCTGGCAAGCTTGCCGAAAACGCGAAACTCCCAGATTACAGCCTCGTTTTTCAGAATCGTCAGTTTCAGATAACGGGCGCGAACGGACTTTTCATCACGATGCGGGGAACAGAGAACGACATCGTTGTGTTCGCCATAGAGATTCCACTTTTGGCCGTCGAGTGACCATTCGAAGCGATACGCCTGGATGTGTTTACCACGGTTGTCTGGCCAGGTTTCGCCCGGGTGGATCAGCGAGGACGACTTGGCGGGCGCGCCGACGGCAACATTTTGGGGCCGGCCGGCATGTTCGTCATCCAGTCGAAAGGGTCCGGGCGCGAGGGCCACTTGGCGCGGAGGGCGGCGAGTT
>CAYUGC010000084.1:0-14449 GCA_964444085.1 uncultured Bifidobacteriaceae bacterium
TCCAGACGTTCACCACGAGTTCCCACGCCCAATCAATCGCCTCGCGCTTGAAATAATCGCCGAAGCTCCAGTTGCCGAGCATCTCGAAGAACGTGTGGTGATAGGTGTCGAGGCCGACGTCGTCGAGGTCGTTGTGCTTGCCGCCGGCGCGGATGCACTTCTGCGTGTCCGCCGCGCGGCCGGGCGTGTAAGGACATTTCGTCTGGCCAAGGAAGATCGGCACAAACTGGTTCATGCCGGCGTTGGTGAACAGCAGGTTCGGCGAGTCCGGCATCAGCGAGGACGAAGGGACGATGGTGTGCTGCTTCGACTTGAAGAAGTCGAGGAACGACTGGCGGATCTGGTTGCTGGTCATCATGGCAAAACGGGCGAAAAAATTATCAGAACCCCGACCGGCAAGCGAGTGGAAGTTTAGCCCTGGCGGAGACAACGGCTGACGGCCTCAACCAACTGCTGGGTCAGGTAGGGCTTGGGCAGGAAAGTCATGCGGTTGTTTTCACGGAAGCTGGGCGCAGTGAGTTCCAGACTGTAGCCGCTGGTGTAGATGACCGGCAGGCCGGGCCGCTCGGCGAGGATACGCAGGGAGAGTTCGCGCCCGGTCATGCCGTTGGGCATCACCATGTCGGTGAAGAGCAGGTCAAACTTGCCTTTCTGCTCGTGCCAGAGCTTCAGCGCCGTCGGGCCGTCCGGCGCGGCCACCACGCGGTAGCCGGCGCGCGTGAGCGCAAAGATGGCGAGGTTGCGCACGCCCTCCTCGTCCTCGGCCACCAAAATCGTGTGAACCACCGGCGTGTGAGCCACCGGCCCGGTTGCCGCCGGCGGGACCGCCGTCGGTTTTTCCGCCGCCGCCTCGACGGCCTTGTCCGTGGGCGGGAAAAAAATGCTGAACGTGGTGCCTTTGCCCGGCTGGCTGTCCACAGTGATCCAGCCCTTGTGCTGTCGCACAATGCCGTGAACGACGGACAGGCCCAGTCCCGTGCCGCGGCCCGTGGGCTTGGTGGTGAAGAACGGCTCAAAAATCCGCGCCTGATGCTCGGACGTGATGCCCGTGCCGGTGTCGGCCACGGCCAGGCAGACCATTGTGCCGGGCCGCGCGTCGGGATTCAACGCGGCGGTCTCCTGGGAGATGCTGACAACATCCAGCGACACGGTGACCTGCCCCCCGTTGGGCAGCGCATCGCGGGCGTTGAGGACGAGGTTGGTGATGACCTGTTCGATCATCGCGGGGTCGGCCTCGACCGGCGGCACCGCGCCGGCGATGTGCAGGTTGAGCTTGATGCCCGCGCCGAGCGGGCGCGCCAGCAAAGCCACGACATTCTCCACCACTGGCGCGAGTTGCAGCGGCTTGGGGAACATCATCTGCCGGCTGCTGAAGGCGAGCAACTGCCGCGTCAGCACCGCCGCGTTCATGGCGGCGGCTTCGATGCGCGACAGGTCTTCCCGGTGGGTGGCCGGCAGGTCGGGGCTCGCCAGCAGCATGCCGGCGTGGCCGGTGATGACGGTAAGGATGTTGTTGAAATCGTGGGCCACCCCGGCGGCAATCTGGCCGATGGCCTTCAGGCGCTCGCTGCGCTGCAACTGTTTTTCCAGGCTCAGGCGCTCGGTCACATCCTGACAGAGCGAGATGACGCCAGCCACCTGACCGCTCGCATCCACCAGCGGCGTGTTGAACCATTCGCAGGTGATGACGCGACCATCCTTCGTGAGGTTTTCATTGACGGTGTGCGTGCCGCCGGTGTGGCCGAGCAGGTCCGCCCAGATCTGGTTCACGTGTTCGCGCACCGATTGCGGGACAATCCTTGAAAAATCCGCCTGGCCGACCACCTCGCCGGCGGCATGGCCGAAAATCTTTTCCGCCGCGGGGTTCCACGCCATCACGCCGCCCTGGGTGTTCCATTCGATGAAGCCCAGCGGCATCTGTCGGATGATCAGTTGCATCCGCTGTTCCGCCTGCCGCGCGCGCTCCTCGGTGATGATGCGGTAGGAAATGTCCGCCCGCAGGAGCGCGATGATCACGCCGGAGCCGAGAATGAGCGCCAGCAGCAGGGCGACCAGCGTCTCCGCCGCATGCCGGTCCGCCGCGATGTCCTTGAGCCAGACGCCCGCGTCGAAATCCACGCCCAGCACGCCTTCGACCTTGCCGTCCGGCGCGTGCAATGGCACGAACGCGCTGACCCACGTTCCCCATTCGTCCGTGATGACTTCCTCGTCAAAATTGGTCTCGCCCTGAAAGGCTTTTTCCAAACCGGGATCGGCCTCGTCGTACACCTTGCCAATGGGCGTGCGCTGCTCGCGTTCGCCCTCGAACTTCCCGTCGTGGTTGTAATCAGTCTCGGAATCCACGATGAAAATGTTCGTGCCGTCGGCGCGTTTCCGCATCGTGTAGATGTCATGCGCGTAGGGGTTGAGTTTCTCCCACTGGATTTCTGCATCTATCATCTTGAGATACAGCGGATCGTTGGTCGCCGCGCCGGAGGTGAGCTGAAAGTGCCCCATCTGCTCCAGTTCGTAGGCGTAGGTCGGAGCGAGCGCGCTGACCTGCGCCTCGTCATTCTTGCGCGCCTCGTCCCCCGCCCGCTGCGTGAACCCCCAGCCGGCCGCCAGCACCACGGGAAACAACACCCACACCGGCCACCACAGCCGCGCCCCCGGACGCAACCGTTTCAACACGAACACCTGCACGACCAGCACCAGCAGCGCCATGAAGATGAACAGCAGGTAATCGGACTGCTGCCAGAACCAGGAGTTGGGGTTGGCGACCATCAGTTTTGGCCCAAAAGGCGCGTTGAAATTGGCGTCGTCATGCGGAAATCTGCCGCGATGTTAACTCAGTCCCGGCGGACAAGGCGAGCGAAGTTTTCCGCCGGCGCGCATTTTTGTGACCGCGAAGTCAAATCGGTCGCGCCGCCATGGATCGCCGCGCCGCAGCCGGTCAGATTTCCGCGAATTCCTTGTTTTCTCCATCGTCGCGGTGGTGGTGTGCGTGCCGTGCCTCTATTTCATGGTGATGTCGCCGACGGAAAAGAGGATTTCTTCCTGACGCGCTGGCTGGTCAAACGGATTTCCCACGGAAAGACCGCTTTGCCCGCGACAAACATCTGCAATTCATCGCCGGCCTGCTCGTGGCCGTGTTCGCGAGCGCGGCGCTCAATGCAGCACCAGCCGGTAGTAACGCGCCTTGAAGGTGCCGGCGTCCGGGTCGCTGACCTGCACCCAGTCGTTGGAAGTGGCGATGCCGGTCTGCTGGATGGTCGTCCAGGTTTGGAGGTTGGTGGTGGCCTGCACTTCATACCAGTGGCCCGGCTCCACGGGAAAATTGATTTGTGCCGGACCGCCGCCCCGCGCGTTCCGGTTCAGGGCCAAAACCCCGGCGGGAATGTAGGTCGCTTCGCTGGAAAAGGCGCTTTCGTCCCCATTCGGGCCATAAAGCGTGGTGGCGGCAAAGTAATGGGTGACGCCGGCGGTCAGATTGGAAAGGGTGACGCTTGTCACCTGCCCGACAGCGACCTTGTGGGTGTAATTGCCGCTGGTCGTGCCGTAATAAACCGCGTAGCCCGTCACGTCCGGGTCGAGACTCGCATCCCAGCTCAAGGTCACATTCGCGGCGGCGGCGTGATTCAGACCGGCGAGCAAGGTAATTAGAACGAACCAAACTGGCACTGGGAACTTCACGCATTTCCCTAATGCATGCGCCATGCCAAGCCGGCATGAATTGAAAGATTTAACCCGGCGCGGAACGCAAATTCATCCGGCAGATTTCAGGCCGGGGAAAATTTCCGGTACACCCGCGACAGTCTCAACGAGATGGCCATGGCATCGAAATTTTTACCAACCACGGGCTGGGCAAAAAAATCGCCGCCCGCCACCAGCCGAAGAAATGGGACGACCGTTTCACCACTGCTTTTGCGCGGCCACTGTCTTGATTTTAAATGCGGCCAGATGCGCCATGAGACACTCCGGTGGAAATACCCCGGCGGACAAAAGCAAAAGTCATCCCTTCTGCGCTTCCTTGGCCCAAGCATCCTTCAACGTGATGGTGCGATTGAAGACCAGCTTGCCGGGCTGCGCATCCAAATCCAAAGCAAAATACGCAAGCCGTTCAAACTGATAACGCTGCTCGAACGTCGCGACTTTCAAAGACGGTTCGCACTTGGCCGTGATGACTTCCAATGAGTGCAGATTGAGATGTTTCTTGAAATCGTCCTCCGCCCCCGGATCGGGCACGGTGAACAGCCGGTCGTAAAGGCGCACTTCCGCGTCCACGGCGTGCGGCGCGCTCACCCAATGAATCGTCCCCTTCACCTTGCGGGCGGACGTCGCGCCGCCCATCTTGCTGTCCAAATCGGCGGTGCAGCGCAGCTCGGTGAGGTTGCCGGCGGCGTCCTTGACGATTTCGTCGCACTTGATGATATAGGCGTATTTCAACCGCACTTCGCCGCCCGGTTTCAGGCGGAAGAACTTCGGCGGCGGCACTTCGGCAAAATCATCGCGCTCGATGAAAAGTTCGCGGCTGAAGGGAACCTTGCGTTTACCGGCGGTTTCGTCCTCGGGATTGTTGGTCGCGTCGAGTTCCTCAACCTTGTCGGCAGGATAATTCGTGATGACGACCTTGATGGGGCGCAGCACGGCCAGCCGGCGCAGCGAGCGTTTGTTCAAATCGTCACGAATGGCGAATTCCAAAACGGACACGTCCGTCAGGCCGTTGTATTTGGTGATGCCGATGTTGTAGGCAAAGTTGCGCAAAGCCTGCGCGGTCACGCCGCGACGGCGGATGCCGCAGATGGTCGGCATGCGCGGATCATCCCAGCCGGTGACGAGATTTTCGTCCACGAGCTGCATCAGCTTGCGCTTGCTCATCACCGTGTAGCCCAGCGCGAGCCGCGCAAATTCATATTGGTGGGGCAGCGGCCGCGGCAAGTCGAGGCTCTCCAGAATCCAATCGTAAAGCGGACGGTGCACCTCAAACTCCAGCGTGCAAATCGAGTGCGTGATGCCTTCGATATAATCGCTCAAACAATGCGCAAAATCATACATCGGATAGATGCACCATTTCTTGCCGGTCTGGTGATGCTCAACGTGTTTGATGCGGTAAAGCAGCGGATCGCGCAGCCAGATGTTCGGCGCGGACGCGTCAATCTTCGCGCGCAAGGTGCGGATGCCGTCGGCAAATTCGCCCGCCTTCATGCGCTGGAACAAATCCAAGTTTTCCTCGACGCTGCGGTTGCGGAACGGACTTTCCAATCCGTTGCGGCGGTATTCATCCGTCTGTTCCGGCGTGAGATCGCAGACAAAGGCCTTGCCCTTCTCGATTAACTGCTCGGCGTAGTCGTAAATCTCGTCAAAATAATCCGAGGCGTAGAACGGCTGAAAGGTTTCCGATTGGCGCTGCGCGCGCTCCGCTTTGGTGACGGCGGGCAGATAAAAATCACGTTTACCTTCCGCCGCGAGGACTTCGGGTGTCTTGCCCTTCGGCTTGAGGCCGAGCTGGTCATCCGCCCACGCGGAGATGAGCCAGTTGACGTCCGCCTGAATGCTCTCGACATATTCAATGTCCTCCTTCGCGGGATTGGTGTCGTCCATGCGCAGGTTGCAGACGCCGCCGAACTCGCGGGCAATGCCGAAGTTTAGGCAGATGCTTTTCGCGTGGCCGATGTGCAGGTACCCATTCGGCTCCGGCGGAAAGCGCGTGTGGATGCGCGGATATTTGTTCTCGGTAACGTGGCCGGCGACGATGTCGCGGATGAAATCGGACGGCGCGGCGGGCGCGGCCGGTGCTTTATTTTCCAAGCTCATAAAATCCCGCGCAGACTAACAAATAAAAATGCGCTTGTCCAAAATTGTCGCAAGCGCACGGAACGGATTGCTGGCAACTCGCAACCACCCGCCGGCGGGTCAAGCGGCGGCCGGGGCTTCCTCGTTTTCTTCCTTGAGCACCTCGCGGATGATGTTCAGCAGTTTTTCAGCGGAGTAAGGTTTGGCGATGAAGGCCCGAACGGCTGGACGACTGGACGGGCTGACCTGGTTTTTCAGATCCAGACCGCTGACGGCAACGATCTTGATCCGGGGATTGATCCGGAACATCGCGTCAATGACCGCCGCGCCGTTCATGACCGGCATCATCATGTCGGTGAGCACAAGGGCGATCTCGTTCTGGTGCTGCTGATAAAGGGCGACGGCTTCCTGCCCGTTGTTGGCGGTGAGGACGCGATAGCCAAACATGGTCAGGGTTTGCTTGGCGATGGTGCGGAGCGGCGCCTCGTCGTCCACCACCAGGATGAGTTCGTTCTTGCCGTGAATGAGGCGCGCTTCCGGCGCCGCTTTTTCCGTGTCCGGCTGTTGGTCGGACTGAACCGGCAAATATACCTTGAAACAGGAACCGCGACCCGGCTGACTTTGAACCTGGATGAAACCGCCATGACTTTTGACGATGCCCAAGGCGGTGGACAGTCCCAGCCCGGTGCCCTTGCCGATGGGCTTGGTGGTGAAGAACGGGTCGAAGATGCGTTCGCGAATATCCGGCGCCATGCCGGTGCCGGTGTCGGTGACGCTGAAAACCACATATGCGCCGGGTTTGGCACCCGGCCCGAGCGCGTGGTCGTGCGGCGGCAGTTCGACGTCGGTCACGGTCACGACCAGTTCGCCGCCTTGTTCCATGGCGTCGCAGGCGTTGAGGCAGAGGTTCATCAGCACCTGGTTCAACTGGGTGGCATCGGCGGTGATCATCCGCGGTTCCGTGGCCTTGGTGATCTGGAGGTTGATGGACTTGGGCAGCGTTTCATGCAGGATTTTCCGCACTTCCTCCAGCACCCGGTTCGGTGACACGGCGTGGCGGACTCCGCCCGAGCCACGGGCGAACGTCAGGATTTGTTTGACGAGACTGGCGGCGCGGTGGGTGCTGGCCAGGATGGTGGCAATCATTTTCCGGCGCAGCGGGATGTCCGGGTCCAGCTCCAGCAACTGGCCGGACATCAGGATGGGCGCGAGGACGTTGTTGAGGTCGTGCGCGATGCCGCCGGCGAGCACGCCGATGCTGTCCAGCCGCTGGGTGCGGAGAAACTGCGCCTCCAGTTTTTTCTGCTGGGTGATATCGGTGTTGATGGTGAGGATCGAACCGGGTTTTCCTTGTGAATCCAGCACCAGCGTCCAGCGCGCGGCCACGATGAGTTCGCCGCCATGCGGGTCGCGATGGATGAATTCGCCGTGCCACTGGTGGTCGAGCAGCAAGGCTTTCCGGGCCTGCTGGAAATCGTCCGGCGGGATGCACATTTTTTCAAAGGCCGGTGCGCCAATGGCCTGTGGGGCGGTCCAGCCGTAAATACGCTGGGCGTTCTGGTTCCAGTATTGAATCCGGCCTTCGAGGTCGCACACCACGATGGCGTCGCTGGCGAGGTCCAGCATCCGCGCCTGTTCCGCGATCTTGTCCTGGGCGAGCTTGCGTTCGGTGATGTCCAGCAGCATGCCCAGCACGGCGGGCCGGCCCTTGAATTCCGTGCGGCAGCCGAGCGCCTCAATATGAATCAAGGAACCGTCCTTGCGCCGGCCGCGAAAATGGTAATGGGTGGAATCCGTTTCATCCGCGACCCGCCGGCGGATCTGTTCCCGCACCTTGGCCCGGTCTTCCCAGAAAACCAAATCGTCCCAATGGCTGGGCGTCAGGATTTCTTCCGGGGCATAGCCAAAAATATCCGCCAAACAGGGGTTGGCATAAACAATGTGGTTGTCCTGAAGGATGTAGATGCCCACCAGCGACTGTTCGACCAGCGAGCGGAATTGCTGCTCGCTTTGTTTCAGGCTGGCGGTCTGTTCCTGCACTTTCCGGCGCAACAGCAGCACCCAGAGAATGGCCGTTCCGATGGCGGCACCCATCAGACCGATCACCGTGGTGGCGTGAGAAACCGTCCACCAGCTTGGTTCTTCAAGAATCCGGACATCCTCCTCCGCCGGCACGGCCAGTTGGAGTGATTTGGGCACCCGCGCCGCATCGGTCAGTTGCCGGTAAATGCCGTTCACCTGAAGCAGGCTGCCGGGTTGGAGGGTTTTCATCCGCGGCGAGACCGGTGCGATAAATCGGGCGTCAAAAATCCGGTTGCCCAACTGCAGGGTCAGCATATCCACCGATCCGATTTTGCTGTAATGCAAAAAACGCGCCCGGACTTGAACCCAGCGGTCGTGCAGTTGCGGGTCGAGAGGGGTTTTTGTCGAGAGGGGAAGCGGGGCCGGAACGGGCCGGTGGCCGATCACCTTGAAGACGGCATTTTGCAGGAGATTGCCATATTCCCCCAGGCTGGGATAACCGGCGGCAATCACATAATCGCCGGGTTTGACCTTGCCCCCGGTCACCACCTGCACCCGCACGCCCGAATCCGTGTCCTGCATGAAAAAGAATTCCTCGTCCACAAGCGTCACCACGCCGGCGATATTCAAGCGGTGCTGCAACGTCTGCCGGGGATGAAACTGGTTGAGGCTGGCGATGGGTTGTGCCGGCTGGCTCAGCGGATCCATCAGTCCCGGTTCCTCAATCTGCACCTCGGCCAGCGAAGAGGCCCAGAGTTCGGACGCCACAAACTCCCGTTTTTCGTTGGCCTTGGAGCCGCAGGCCCCCCGGATGCGGACGATGGCGTCCAGCAGCTCCAGCGGTTCATGGTCGACGCGGACGTTCACGGTGATTGCCCCGCTCAAGTCTTTCAGGTAGAGCTGCGCCAGCCCGTTGGTGGGGTTGTAAGTTGCGGAACGGATCACTCCGCGCACTTCAATCCATTGGCTGCCATCCTGGCCGGTGGCCAGTTGAAACAAGGTTTCCGCTCGCGCCTCCGGCAAGGGAGCCGAGCCGATCACGGTCACGTTGGAAGCCAGCACGATGGGCGAATATCCGCCGGGATCGCTCACGCCACTGATATCCACCAAGTCGCCGGGATTCAGGCTGGCGGGAATTTCCGGCATCCGCACGGAGATGCCGGCCGAGTCGTCTTGGGCAAAAAAATAATTATGGTAATGAGCGTTGACGGTCACGACCGCCCGCAGCCGCACCGGATAATGCCAGGCCGCTTTTTCCGCCGACAAATCGCGCACCATCCAGACTTTGGTCAGCCGGGGCAGGCTGGCTGATGGAACCAAGGACATGGCGTTGTCCTGGTTCGTCCCATTGCGATGGGTCACCGGCCAGGCCGTGGCATTCTTCAGGCTGACGGCAAAACCGTCTGAAAACGGCTGACCGGACAAATCCGCCAGTTCGTTCACCGGCGGCAGGGTGGCCTGATGGGTTTCCGTCAGGATGGTTCCCGTGCCATCATTAATGACGATAAATTCCCCGGGCTGCTCGTCCAAAACTTTTCCCCGGATCCGCACCGTGTTAGTGGTGGATTCCGTCGGGCGGGCGTTCAAGGAACGGATATTGACCAGCGGCTCCAAATCGGAAATGGCCGCCGGATTGGTCGTGTTGCCGGGGAAAACTTTGTTCGTCAGCGGCGCGGGCGCGGGCGTTACATGGGCAAACTCCATCTGTCCGGTCAGCTTCTGGTCGCAACCGCCAGCAATGGCGATGGCCAGAATTCCGCCCGAAAACAATCCGATGGGCTTGCCATATCTCACGCAATTTCCCCAAACCGGCCTGAAGCACCGCTCGAAATCGAAGAAAATACGGGCAGGTTTAGGGGGTGCTCATTTATGCCCGCCAGCCTGGGGGCGGTCAATGAAAAACATCAAGCTCTATTCCGGTTTACCTGTCAACTTGCTGCAATCATAGGCCAGTGGCGCTGCAAGCCTACGGTGAATACGCGCGATAGAAGCGGCTGGGGAAAGCCACGGCGTTGGCATCAATGAGCAACACGATGCCGTTCGTATCCGCAACATTCGTGGATAACGGCGACCAGTGCGTCAAATCCGCCGAGACCTCAATGATGTAAGTCTGCCCGGACACGCCGGCAAGCTGCGCGGCCACCACGCCGTTGGCCAGGGCCGGCGCGAGCGACAATTTGCTCGGCGGCGGCGGCGTGACGGCGACGAGGATATTCTGCGTCAGGCTGTTCGTGCTGGGACTGAAATTTCCCGCCGGGTCCGAGTATTCCACTGTGATGACCGCGTTGCTTTGGCCGAGATTGGCGGCCAGCACCGTCAGATTGGCCGCGCCGCTGGCCACGGATACGGCGTTGCCCAGCTTGTTCGTCCCATTGCACTTGAACTGGATGACGCCGACCAGCGGCAGCACGGTCGTGGTTAGCGGCTTGATCTGCGCGGCGAAAGTGATGTTCTGGTTCGTGCGCGCCGGATTCAACGTCGTGGAAAGCAGCGCGGCGGTGTCCGCCGGCATGACCGTCAACGTGCCGCTGACGAACTTGAAGCCATAATTCGTGGCGACCAGCGAACCTTTGCCGACGGTGATCGGATAAGAACCCACATTGCTGTTCGTCCTAGCCGTCGTCGCCAGCGCCGGGGAACCGGCCACATCGCTGTTCGTCAAACTTTCACCGGCGACAAAACCGGCCAGGGTCGCCGTCAAAATCGGATTCGTGACGCCGTAAGGCCGCGAAAGATGATCCGCCGTGACGGTCAAGGTGGCGGCGGTAATGTTGGCCGTGGCGGTGGTGTTGGTGGCGGACAAATTGTAATTGCCGGAGTCAGTGCCGGCGATGGCCAGACCGTAAACATTGATCAAAATGTTCGTGGTGACATTTTTGTTCGTGAAGGCGGCGGACGCGTAGCTGTCCGCCAGCGCATCGCCGGACACGCGGTTGTCCGTGAGCGTCACGGTCGCCGCCGGCGTGCCGTCGTAAATTTTATTCACGCCCTTCGCGGTGATGGCGAGCGCGCGGGGCGTGATGTTCGCCATCGTCGCCGGTTGCGTCAAAGCGTAGTTGTTGGAGTTCGCGCCGCCGAGCGTCAGGCCGGAGACGGAAACCGTCTTGTTGGTACCGACCGCCTTGTTGGCGAACGCACCTTTCGCCGTGCTCGTGTTCAAGGTCACGGAGTCGCCGCTGAAAACGGTGACGAGCGCCGCGTTGCTGAAATTTAGCGTGGCCGCCGTCGTCGCGTCGTAAATCTTGTTGTTCGCCGCCACGCCGGAAACGGTGAGCGTCGCCTTGGTGATATTGGCGGCGGCGGTCGCGTTCGTCGCCGTCAAAGCGTAGTTGGCGGAATCGGTTCCCGCAATGGTGAGGCCGTAAACATTGATCAAGATGGCGATGCCCACATTCCTGTTGGTGAACGCGGCGGACGCATAGCTGTCCGTCAGCGCATCGCCGGCGACGCGATTATCGGTGAGCGTGACGGTCGCATTGGTCGTGCCGTCGTAAATTTTGTTCACGCCCTTCGCGGTGAGGATGAGGCCGCGCGCCGTGATGCTGGCGGCCGTGGTTGCTTGCGAAGCCAGCGTGTAATTGCCCGCGTTGGTGCCAGCGAGCGCCAGGCCGGAGATGGAAACGGCTTTGTTCGTGCCGGTATTTTTGTTCGCAAAGATTCCCTTCGCGACCGCGCTGTTCAACGTGACCGCGTCGCCGGCAAAAATAGTGGCGAGCGTCGCGTTCGTGAAATTCAGCGTGGCGACGGTGGTGC
This sequence comes from uncultured Bifidobacteriaceae bacterium, assembly GCA_964444085.1. Classification (GTDB taxonomy): domain Bacteria; phylum Verrucomicrobiota; class Verrucomicrobiia; order Limisphaerales; family UBA11358; genus UBA11358. The sequence goes on from CAYUGC010000084.1 coordinate 11,548, forward strand.
CGTCGTAAATCTTGTTGCCCGCGCTGAGGCCGGAAACCGTGAGCGCGACGGGCGTGATGTTCGCGCTGGCCGTCGCCGTCAAATTACTCAATGCATAGTTGCCCGCGTCCGTGCCGACGCTGGCGAGGCCGGAAACATTGATTAAAATCGCGGTGCCGACATTCTTGCTGGCGAAGGCCGCGCCCGCATAGCGGTTGGTGAAGCTGTCGCCGGCAACGCGGTTGTCCGTCAGCGTGACGGTGGCACTGGTCGTGCCGTCATAGATTTTGTTCACGCCCTTCGCGGTGATGACGAGGCTGCGCGCCAGGATATTGGCCGTCGCGGTCGGGGCCGTGACGGAATAATTTCCCGCGCTCGCACCCGCCAGTGCCAGGCCGGTGATGGTCACGGTTTTGCCGGTGCCGGCGGTTTTGCTGGCGAACGCGCCCTTGGCCGCCGCGCTGTTCAACGTCACCGTGTCGCCGCTCAAAATTGTGGCGAGCGTGGCGTTGCTGAAAATCAAAGTGGCATTCGTGCCGCCATCGTAAATCTTGTTGTTCGCCACCACGCCCGCCACGGTCAAGGCGAGTTTGCCGGTGATGAGCAAAAGATTACTCGACGTGCTCGTGGAAAAATTACTGTCGCCGCCAAAGACGGCGGTGATGGTGCGGTTGGTCGTCGCGGCGGAAATCCGGTTCGTGCTGAAGGTCGCCAGGCCGGATGTGTTGAGCGCCGCCGTTCCTAAAATCGTCGCGCCATCTTTGAAGGTAATTACGCCGGTGGCGAGGCCGCTGGCAGGGGCCGCCGCACTGACCGTCGCAGTGAACGTCACGCTTTGCCCGTAAATCAAGGCGTTGGTGGAGGCCGCGAGCGTCGTGACCGTGCCGCCTTTGCTGACGTTGAACGCGCTGCTGCTCGCACTTTTCAAGCCGGTGGCGCTGGCCACAAGACTGATGCCGTTGGCCGCCGGCGAGATTACCAGATTGGTGAACGCCGCCCGGCCCGTGGCATCGGTCGTCGCGTTGGTGACGCCGGCAAGTCCCCCGCCCTTGTTCAGCGCGAGTGAAACCACGACGCCGGACTGCGCGGCGTTCGTGCCGGCCTTGTCCTTGAGCTGCACCACGACGTTGGTGATGCCGGCACCGACCACCGTGTTCGGCGGCTGGGCGAAGAAAGAAAGTTGCGTGGCGGCGGCCATTAAAAAATTTTGGCTCATCACAATGCAGACGAGTCCGGCCGCAGCCCGTTTCCAGGCTGTTGTCAAAGGTTTCATTTTTTACTTCTGAATGCTTCTGATTATTCCGCCCGCCATCCCGGCGAACGGAGCTTTTGCCCAAGCAACTCCCGAACCAACTTGTGAACATTTTTCACCCCGCTGGAAACTTTCTCAGAAAACCGCCGGTAAAACGTAGAAAAACCACGTAAAAAAACTGACGGTGGACAGCGGGGGGAGGAGGCACGAATCGTCGTATTTTCAAGACAAGAATACCGAAGCGTTTGAATTTCAAGACAATGACTGTCTCATTTCTCAAAACCAAGAAAGGCGGTGGCGCGTTGGTATTTATCAGAATATTACGATTATGCCTTTGACCAGTTTTCCTCCCTTCCTCCCATAAAGATTTGAGGACGAGTACGAGGAGCATGAAGCCAAACGCTGAAATGCTGACATACTGAAATGCTGAAAAATAAAGGCAGTTGGCAGTGGGGGGCGAGGATGGAGGATGGAGCAGCCAGAACCCCCTCACCCCGGCCCTCTCCCCCGAGGGGGAGAGGGTGGACGGGGAAGGACCGGAGAGCGGACGGCGCAGCGCACCGTCCGCACCACCCGACCCGACCCGCTTGGGGCCAAGGTTGATTGAAACTGTCATAGGTCGTTTTTTGTGTGTTTTGTCGCGATTTGGCACGATTTGGCGCGTTTTGGCGTTTTTGTCACTGGCTTTTTGTGTGCGCCGGCGGCGGCGAGGATCTGCTCGCACTGCCCGGGCCAAGACGGCTCGCGGGGACGGTGGCAGCGCCACTGGCAATCGCCCCACCGATCCGCTTTACCTTTTCTTTACCTTTTTTTTACCAAAATAATTTTTTGAAAGGTAAAGGTCCGGCCAGGCGGGCACTCCTGCCGGAGGGGCAGCAGGAAATCCACGCCCACAGGAACACTGGACCGGAAAATCCGGTAAGAGGGCAACCGTGTTGCAAGGCCGAAAAATCCCGGGCCATTGGAGGTGTCGAGTTCATGAGATTAGAGTGTTTACAGGTTTGCAGTGGTGATGCAGCGCAGATTTTTCATTGGCGATTTACGATTGGCGGATTGTGACGGCATCCCGTCGCCGGTCACAACACCGGGCGGGACGCCCGGCGAACCCGCAGGCGGGGACGCCTGCGCTACAGGTAAGAAATGGCTGGATGTCACTTTTTGGCACGATTTGGCACGTTTTGTCCCTTTTTGGCACCCGGTTTTGGAAGTGTAGAAAAGTGACAAAAGGTGACACGGACGGAAAAGCCAAATGCTGACATACTGACATACTGAAAGCTTTGGCGCCTTTTTTAAGCCCAGATTCGAGGACGAGGACGAGGAGGAGCGGCAAAACTTCACTTTCAGACAGTCTCTGAGGGGCTTTCTGAAAAACCGGTCAGAAACACGGAGCTGGGAAGCTCCGTGAACCCGCAGCCAAGATGGCTGCGCTACAGCGGAAGACGGGGACGGGCCGGAGAGCGGACGGCGCAGCGCACCATCCGCACCAGCCGTCCTGATCCGCTTGGGGCCAAGGTTGATGGAAACTGTCATAGGTCGTTTTTGTGTGTTTTGTCACGTTTTTGCGCGTTTTGGCGTTTTTGTCACGGGCTTTTTGTGTGCGCCGGCATTTCGGCGCTGGCCTGATCGAGCAGGGAGGCGAGTTGATCGCGCAGGCTGTGATCCGGCTCGGCG
>CAYUGC010000085.1:0-14361 GCA_964444085.1 uncultured Bifidobacteriaceae bacterium
ATATTCTGCCGCCATGTGATCCTCGGATTTCACGCCGACGTAATAAACCTGGCCGGGCTGCGAGTTGGCAAAGGTCACAAACTCCGTGCCGCCCCGGCCGAGCGAGGCGCCGAAGCTGTTCGCCGTGGCGGTGACCGTGCCGGCGAGGCAGTTGGAGATGACCGCTGGATTCAGGTTGGTCAGCGACGGGTCGGTGCTGACATACAGGTCAATGTCCGCCTCCGGCCGGGTGGCGTTAGCGGTGCTGCCGGCCAGCGTGCCCAGGCGCGGAATCGAGAGCGTGTCTGAATTGAACACGATGACCGCGGCGTTGGTCACATCCGCACTGCTGCCGGCGGCGTCGAGCGCGTTGTTGGTGACGACATAGAAATGCCACTGGTTCGTCATGCCGAGAGTGACCACGCCGCTGGAACCCCAAACGGTGTTGGTGCCGATGGGCAGATTGTTCGTGCCGAGCAGCGGCGTGTTCTCGCCGGCGAACTGATTGAACAGCGGTGTATTGGTGGAGGTCACGAACGTGATGTTCTGGCCGGACGTCGGCTGACTGACCAAGCCGGCATCCGTCACCGAACTGATGGCCGCCGGTTCCTCGCCTGCGCCAATGGAAACCACGAGGGCAAAATCCTGCACGGTGTCATTGGTGTGCGCGGTCACAGCATTCACATTCACCGAACGGCCCAGCACGGTGACCGAGTAACTGCCCGCCAGCAGCGGCGGCAGGATGACTTGTTTGACATTGTTGATGTTATCGAGGTTGGGCGGGGCATTGGTGCTCGCGGGCTGGCTGTAGCCGAGATTGGGCGGAATGTCGTTGCCGTAATAAACCGCACCCGTATCGAGGTTGGTGACAACCAGGTCGAGGTTGTTGACGAGTTTGATCGCGGCGTTCGGGTCGCCCGGCGGATCCGTCCAAACGAGCGTCGCGCGCAGCGGCAGGTAATCCGCATTGGTGGCAAGATTCAGGGTGTAAGTATGGCGGTCGCCGGTCGCCAGCGCACTGGCGGGGCTTTGATCCACGAAGAACATTGGTGACGGACTCGCGCCGTTGGGCAAGACATTCAGGTTGCTCGTCGTCAGCGGCAGTGAATTCGGCAGGTTCGCCAGCCCCCAGCCGTCATAACTAATCTGGTTGGTGATGCCCAGCTTGTTGCCGCCGACCTGCCGCGCGCCGTTGATGAGCAGCGCCTTGAGCAACGCCGGGCTGGGCGTGAGGCTCAACTTGTTTGTGAAGTAATCCTGCATCAGCGCCAGCACGCCGGACACCGCCGCCGCCGACATACTCGTGCCGGTCTCGTAGCGGTAATACGGCCCCAACTGATTGTCCATGCCCAACAGGACTTGATAATAATCACTCGTGGTGCTGTTGGTCGTGTAAATCCTCACCGTCAGGTCAAAGTTCACCGGAAAGTTCGTGCTGTCGGCCACCGCAAAATAAAAGCCGTTGTTCTGGATCGCCTGGATGCCGGTGATAGCCCCGCCGCTATCCGGCGGAATGGAAAGGCTGTTGTTATGCGTGGTGATGTCAATGCTGCCCGGCGCGTTGACCGGATCCGGATAGTCCGACAATTGGGCGTAAATAATCAGGTTCGTCGGGAACGGATTCGGGGAAGCGGCATTCGGCGTGATGCTGATGGAAACCGCAACGGCCTCCGCCGGCACCGACACGCTGTAATAGCTGATCAGGTTGGTCAGCACCAGTTGCCCGGGAGACGGGATCACGGTCACGTTGGTGGTCGGGCCCATAAACACGTTGGTGTTCCACTGGCTGGAACGCGTGGAAATGACGAATGTCCCCGGTGCCACCACGTCCGGCTTGAACCGGCCGTTGGCACCCTCCGTGCCGATGCCCACGTTGCCGCGCGAGGAATAGGCCGCCACCTGCGTGCCCGAATCCGTCCCCGCCAGCCAGACGGCAACCGAGTTGCTGGTGCCGTCAGAATAGAACGTCGTCACCTTATTCGTGATGTTGCGCAACTGCTCAATGGCCCCCACGGTGATGACATTCTTCGCGGTGCCGGGCGACATGACGGTATCCCCCGCGCCGCCCGAACCATTGTCACTGCCACCCCCCCTATTGCCCGCCGCAAAAACAAACAAAACCGGCTGCGAACCGGTCGTGAACGGCAGCGCGTCGCGCGTCGCCGCGTCATAGCTGGACGCCGCCAAGTCGTAAGCCGCGTCGCCGTTATCCCAACTGTTGTTGGAAATCAGCGCGCCGATGACGGCGGCGTTGGTCTGCAACACATAGTCCGAGTTTCCGTAGTTCAGTGAGAACAGGTTCGCCGCCGGTGCCTTGCCGCGAAAATCCGCGTTCGTGATCGAGCCTTCCGCGTTCGCCCCCACATTCACCGGCGACAGACTTTGGGAACCGTTGCCCGCGATGATGCCCGCGACGTGCGTGCCGTGGCCGTCCGTGTCCACAAGGTCGTTTGTTCCCAAACCAACGACCCGCCCCGTGGCGAAATCCGGATGCGTGGCATCAATACCCGAATCATTCACCGCCACCAGCACGTTCAAGCCCGTCAAACCCAGCCAGTCGTTGGTGCTGCCCGAAGTCGTGTCCGGCGAAACGCCCAGCGTCACGCGGGATAAATCGTTCGCCGTCTCACGCCGGAACGCCGGTTCCACCGCCTGCACGCCGGGCAGTTGCGCCAGCGCCGTCCAATTGGCCGGCGGCGTCACACGCAGCACCGGGCCGAACGCCGAACGGTCGCGGCCGATGATGGTCGCGCCGGTTTTGCGCACCTGCGCTTCCGCCGTGGCGTCGGACGCGAAGAGGCCGACGTTCAGCGCCGTGCCGGGCGGCAGCGGTGACTGCGTCACGGCCAAACCGAGCAGCGACGGCTGCAATTTGTAATACGGCTCAAACGGCAGCACCACCTGCACCAGAGGACTGCCCGCCAGCGCGCCCGCCTGCGCCACGGTGGCGTTGACGAGATAGGCATTGTTCGGGATGTAGGAAACCACCTGTGCGCCCGCCGAAGCGATGAGGCTGCGGAACGCCGCGTTCAACTGGCCGCGCGCCTGCACCAGATACGCGCCGGGACGGCCGGTGGATTTCAAATGCGCCGGGATGGCCAGGTCCAGCCGCGCGTCCGTATCCACCAGCGCGTTTTGGAGCAGGATCGCGTGCGGCTTGAGCGCGAGTTCGCGGAGCGTCAGCACCGTGTTCGTCAGCCGGAACGCCAGCGGGTTGGTGAAATTGAGCGAGGAAATTTTCCGGGGCGCGACGGGCGTGGTGGAGCCAGCGGCAGACGCCACGGCATTCGCGCGCGGCGCGGACGCTTTCAACGGCGACGAGGCGTCGCCGCCACGCGGCCACAACCACCAAACGGCTGCCAGTGACAGCAGGCACAGAACTAAAACTGTCTTACGCATAAAAAAAGTCCTTCACTATAAATCTAAAAACTGAAATCGCCAAACCGCCATCGGCATATTCTTTTAACGCCAAGACGCAAAGGCGCAAAGATTTTCAAACCTTTTGCCGTCCGACTTACCACGACGGCGCGCACGGAGTGACGCGCCCTACCAACCCGGGGAAGCTGTCCGGCGGAAGACGGGGAAGCGCCGGACAGCGGACGGCGCAGCGCTCCGTCCCTACCCTGCAAGAACCGGGTCAAGATGTCAGAACCCAATTCCGACCCCTTTCCTGCCGAAAACTGGAACTGTTGAAATGACCGCATGTCACTTTTTGGCACGTTTTGGCACGTTTTGTCCCTTTTTGTCACCCTGTTTTGAAAATGCCAAAAAGGGACAAAAGGTGACATGGCCAAGCGGTGGAGTTCTGGATATTGTTGTGGGCTAGAGACATTCATGGACTGGCCGGGTGCGGGGTGGTGGCGATTTACCACGACGGCGCGCACGGAGTGACGCGCCCTACCGTCCCGGGGAGGCTGTCCGGCGGAAGACGGGGAAGTGCCGGACAGCGGACGGCGCAGCGCTCCGTCCCTACCAAACAATTGCGCCTCATTACCCCGGCTCCGGCAAAATGGCTGATTCGTCTTCATGGTCAGTTCGGCGGCAGCGGGTTGTAACTTTCAATCACCGGCGTGTAATTCGTGCCAGTGGCCGTGATGTGCCGCTCCAGGCGGATGACCGCGCGGGCGGCGCTTTCCGCCGTAACCTGGTAATTCGTGCACAAGCCGAACTCCCCGGTGCCGTTATCCAGCACCAGCGAGTCGCGCGCAGGCTTGAGCGTCTGGCCGAAACAGTAGACCACAAAGCGCGGCGTGTCGCCCACGCGCAGCAGGCCGAGCGTCTGCTGCGGGAGCCATTCATACATTTCGTCCGAGATGCCGTATTTTTTTTGCGGGAGATCTTCCACCCAGGCATTGTTCACATAATTGCTCAAATGGAGGAACGGCGACCACTCCGTCAGCGCCGGCGTGTTAAGGATGTCACCGACGTGTTCAAACACGCCCTTCAATCCGTCCACATTGGCGTAACCTGACTGGGCATTGGTGATTCCAGCCACAATCTGCCCCAACTGCGAGCCACCACCCGCCGCACCGGCCGGATCAATCACCAAAGGCGTGGTTGAGGCGTTTAGGACGCTCAGACTGGAGTCCGGCAAATTGTTGGAAAGCACCACCAGGCCGCTGAATACCGCCGACCAGGCGGCCAGATTCTTCTGGTTGACGGACAAGGCGCCGTGCACCGCATTATCATTGAAGCGCGTGGTGAACAGATCAAACAACTGCCGGTCCTGCACCGGCACGCTGTTGGCGGCGTCGATGTTGTTATCGCCCGTCCACGCCGCCCAGGTATTAGCGCCGCGCTGGGCATTGCCAACGAGGTTGTCGGTCTGCACATCGCGGTCTTTGAGATAGACCGACTGCCACGGCGAGCCGCGGTGGACGCGCCCCAGCCAGCCGACGGTCGGCAACGTATTCGTCGGAAAATCCCAATAGTCCGAATCCCAGACCAGCGGATCCTTGTAAATCAGATTGTAGGGGTTGGAAAAATTATGATTGTTGTCGTTGACCGTTCCAGAAGCCGGCTGACCCCACGGCTGGTAACGGCTGTTGGCGGACTTATTGGGATCCATCCCACTGGCAGCGATGCCAGGATTGAGAACATTCGGCACGGTCGGCACAGGATTGTAAGTTGTGTCGGTTAATCCACCGCTAATATCCTTTTGCCAAATTCCGTTCGCCCGAGTTTGGCTATCAGCCCAGATAGCACCATCGCCGGCATTCAGGTCACTGGCCAGATAATGCACCAACGGATCATTGACCTGATAAAGATACGGCACATAAACCGTCCGCACGGGCGTGAACGGCGCCTGCGACACCAACTGGTTTGTATTGTAGTAAATTTTGCCATCAAGCGTAAAGGAGTGGGGAGCCGGCTTCCAGGCCGCATCAAAATAGGCCCGTGACCACGCTATGGGATCCGTCCCCGCAGGGGCACCCGCCATATTCCAGATCCCCTTGATGACAGTAAGGTTTTTGCGTGAATATTCCAATTGATCCACGATCCCCCAGCTCGGCCACGTGTTGTTATAGTTGGTCGTCGCCCACATATAATAATTGGGCGCCCCGCCGATGGACGGATCATTGAGCACGCTGTTCACGTTGACAGCGGCAATCGGGTCGCGCAACTGGACATAATCCAGCACATGGGTGCCGTCCACGATGTAGGCCTGAAGCTGGTTGGTGACGAGCAGCCCCAACTGCGGCAGCGGCGACAGCGTGGGATCCCACGCGCTTTGGATGTCGGAGGTGAATCGTTTGGTCGCAAAATTATAAGCCTCGTTGGTCGTAGCCCAACTGTTGGTCCAAACGACCGACGCAAACGACCCCACCGCCGGCTGGCCGCTGCCGCCAGCCCCCCACATCGACCCCGGCCAACGGTTGTTGGCAAACGGAAAATACCAGTTGGCGGTGAAGTTGGTCGTGGCCAGCGCTGTCCAATCCGAATTCGTCAAAGCCATCTGCACCGTGCTGACCACCGTGGCCGAGAGCAGACCGCTGCCGACATAATCATTGGAATACGAGTTCCAAAAGGAAACCCCCATCCCGCTATGAATGTCCATTTGCACCAACTGGTTCGTGGCCACCGGCCGGCCGGCCACCGTGGCCCGCACCACCTCCAGCGCACGCTGAACCTGGGCGGCGTTGAGCATGGAAAACTGGTTGAGGCCCGGCATATTTTTCTTCGCCCCGATGACCCACGGCACGCCATAGGCGTTCACAAGGTTCCCGCCGGCGTCCACAATAGGCGTATTCTGCGGGAGGGAACCCGAACCCGCCAAAGCCTCGACGTTATACGGCTTGGTAAACACCAAATCATTCGGCCCAATAACACTGACAACCTGCTTAAAGCCGGCAATAAAAATATTGGTGCCGGTGCGTTCCAATATGGGCCGGAACACGGACGGGTAAAAATTCGTGGTGGTGGCGTCATACATGTTGGCCGCAAGTTGCAACAACCGGTTAACCGCCGGCGTATAGACGAACTGGCCGTTGACATAGACCGGGATGTTGGTCGCACCAAATGTCGGGATTTCGTTGAGCTGGCCGAGATATTGCAGGTTGGTCACGCCCACGCCGTTCGCGGCCAGATAACCGGGCAGGTTGGTGCCGTAGTAAGTGGCGACGTAATTGCGCGGGGCGGACTGAAACCATGTCGCCGTATAGGCGCGCAGCAGCTGGTTGGCGGCGGCATGGAAAAAATTCGTGGCACTCCACGACACCAGATTGGTCTCCGCGCCGGGAACGATGGCGATATTCGTCACCACGCCCAGGCTGTTATAGCTCACGACGGCGTTGGAGTAATTAAGGTTCAGCTTGCCGCTGTCCGCTGCGGAGCCGGTGCCCAACTGGTCAAACAGCCGGTAATAGGTGTAGCGGTCGTAGGTGGCGTTGCCGCTGCCCGCCGCCGCGAGATGGCCGGAAAAATAATTGCCGGCGGCCACCGCGACAGGCGAAACACCGGTCGCGGTCTTGCTGGAATCAAACAAATCCGAAGCCAGATTAAAAAAACGATTCGTATTGTCGGCCCCCGACCAAGAAACAGCGATCGGGTCAGACGGAAAGGCCGCATTGGTGTTCACCGTGGTCTGCAACGGCCCGTCGCTGTAGCCGTCAATGTTGAAGGGATAATTCGCGGTGTTGAAAAAGGTGTTGTTCACGCTGGCGAGATTGCCGTAGTTACCGCCATAGCGGTAGTTCAACAAGGCCAGCGACTCGTCAAACGCGCGGTTTTGGGAAATGGGGCCGGAAATATAAAACGGCTCGTAGTCGTAGTAAGATGGCAGGCCGGACGGATCCTCAAACCACTGGTTCGTGTTCAAATCGGCTAGGAACGCCGCCAAGTTTAATTCCCACGAACCAACACCTTGGTTGCGCAAATAACCGTCATTCGCCCCGCCCAGCGAACGCCGGGCATTGTTGTGAATATAATTCAAGTCGAGTGAATTGCCGATGGGCTGGGCGATGAAGGCGTAGCGCGCCACGAAATGATTGTTGGGGCTGTGCGGCTGGTCGGGCCGCTCCAGCACACCGATCCATTCGGGGTCGCCCACCATGAAATTGGTCGCCACGTTGACCGGATTAGCGCTGTCCACCGTGCCATCGGTGTGGATGAAGAAGCCGGCGGCGTCAATCTGCGGCTGCGGGCCGTTGCCTTCAAAACGGCGGTTCTGGTTCAAATCGAGCCAGAAGCGGAAATCATAGCCGGGGCCGTTGTTGGTCGGCACAAACACCGGCGCGCGCGGCAGCAGCCAGAGATTCGCGATGTTCTGTTCCAGATCGGCGGCATTAAGCGCGCCGCCGCCGAAACGGTTGTCGTAATTGACATTCGTCGGGCTTTGACTGCCCGGCACATAGCCGAGCGGGTTGATGTAATTCGTCGAGACGAGGAGGCCGTAGTTGTAGGCACCCTGGTTCGCGGTGGCGAAGACGTTCGCGGCCATCTGCGCCTCCGCCGCCGCGAGGGCGGAATCGGTGGCGAGCCGCGCGATGGCGGTGTCCGTGGTGGTGGACACGGCGTTGCGCTCGCGCCGCGCGATGGCGAGGAACGCCACCGCCATGATGAGGGTGACCGAGAGCAGGATGAGCGTGATGATCAGCGCCATGCCTAAACGCGCGTGACGGGTGACGGGTGACGGGTGACGGAATTGCGTGCCATGCCACCTGTCACTTGCCACTTGCCACTTGCCACTTGTTTGTTTCGTCTTCATTAGTAGGCCGAGGGGTCAACGTTCGGGATGTTCACGCGCTGGCGGAACACATGCACCGCGCCGGACTGCTGCGCCAGGTAATTGCTCTGCGCCGTGGGATTTTGCGAAAGCGATTCCGCGCGCGCGAGGATGCGGTCTTCCAGCACGCCCAGTTCCAGTTCCACGGAGGCGGGAACGGTGTTGCTGAAGAAACAGAAACCGACCTCGCCATTCGCCGGCGCGGAATACCAGACATTGGCCGGAAGTTTTTGATTCAACATATAACCGTTGGTCTGCCAATAACCATTGGGATCATAGGCGCGCACCGTCAAATGCACCACGCCGTCCATGACGTGGCTGAGACTGGCGTTGGTCCACTGGCCGTTGTTGATGATGGCCGTAAAATTGGTGAACAGCGTGAGCGGTGGCACCGAAAGGCTGACGCTCGCGTAATACCGGTAAAGCGGATACAGCGGGGCGTTGTTCGTGCAGTTCACGGCATAGCCGATGCCGGTCCAACTATCGCGGCCATTGATATTGTCCCGGCCCAGCAGGAAGAAATAATTCAACACGTTCGTCCGCAACGTGCCGCTGCCCGGCAACGTTTGCAGCAACGGAAAATAATACAATGCCGGAGAATAGTTGTTGTCGAGGGCGAAGAAATTCACCGGAACATAGCTGGTCACCCAACCATTGACCGTCACCGGGCCGTTGCTCACGCCGCCGCTTGGGGTCATGGTGCGCAAATCAGCGGTCATCAGTTCCATCGTCGCGCGGCTGCCCTCCAGCACGTCGGTCTGGGTGACGGCGGCGCGGAACGCCCGCTGCGTGCTGCTGAACACCGCCATCAGCGCCAGCACGATGAGCGAGAGCAGCGAGACGACCACAAGGATCTCCACCAACGAGAAGGCGGAGCGGGTGACGGGTGACGCGTGACGGATGACGGGATGAGCCGCCGGCGCGCACGGAGTGACGCGCCCTACCACCGTCAATTGGCCATTGGCCATTGGCAAATTTGTGTTCATGGCGCGTTGGTGAACTGCGGCTGGTAAAAATAGACTGACTGGATGTTGTTAAACTGAGGCACCAATTGCCCGGCCACCGTCGTGCGGAACGTCTGGCGGCCATTGCCCAAATTGCCGTTGGGCAGTTGCGGCCAGAGGAACGTCAGGCGCAGCTCGCGCTGGTTGACGCCCAGCTCCAACGGATAAAAGGGAACCTTCGCCCAGAGCGCCGCCTGGCCGGGGATGTCGGCGGCAAGAGTGTTGGCGGCCGCCTGCCAGTAGGACCAGTTATAAAAAACCTTGTCGCCCTTGTTGTAGGCCTGAGTCTGCCACTGGGGATAGAGGTAGAACAGATTGGTATCCACCGCCAGTGGCGCGTTCACGCACAAAACACGGTAGCCAAAACTGTCGCCGAGCATGAGGTCATTGTTTTGAGGTGGCCGGTCCGCCGCCAGCCCGCTGAGGGAGCGGACATAGGCGGTGATGTGGTTGCTGTAACCGCCAAAGCTCAGGCTGGGCACCGGACGGACGCCATCGGTGAATTCCGGGACGCTCAACCGACCGATGATGTTCACGCCGTTGGTGAGGCTATAATAGTTATTGGCGACACCGTCAAACGTAGCCGCACTGTAAGTGAAGCCATCGGTGCCGGCCTTGATCACCCCGCCCTTGTCATCATAGTGGGTCCAGTAGTTCGTGATGGCATAGACGTAGTTGGTCAGGTAATCCGCGCCGCGCGCGGCGTCGCGGATGGCGCCGAGCAGCACGGTGGCGTCCTGGTTGATGACGGTCTCCTCGCGGGTGTCGCGCTGGGTGTTCAGGCCCAGCGGCAGCACGCCGATGATGGCCACGAGCGCAAACCCGATGATGGCGAGGCAGATCGCAATCTCGATCATCGTAAAACCGCGACGCGTGACGCGTGACGCGTGACGCGAGCCAAAATTTTCCGCGCGGCCGGTTCCTGTCACCCGCCACCCGTCACCCGTCACGTGGTTTGGAAATTTCATTGGATTTTCTGGTGCAACGACACGGCGCGGCCGGTGAGGTGATCAATGCGGATGACGTTGAACATGGAGTTGGTGCTGTTGCCGGGCGGATTTTCCGAGACGTCGGGCGCGGAAAGCAGCAGCGCCTTGGTCGTGGGGTCGGCGGCATAAAACACCGTGCCTTGCGCGAGCGGAATATATTCGTCCTGCTGCGCCATGTTCACGCCGTCCACCGTCAACTGGCCGAGATAGTTGAAAGCGATGTAAGGCAGCGCCGGTTGCCCGGCGACATAGTTGGTCTGGAGCGGGAACGGAAACAGGTTCGTGTAATTGAACGCGTAAATCGGATAGGTCGCGTTCGCCACATAGTCGTTGATGACGGAATAGGCGGTGTAAAATTTGTTGCTGGCGATGAACGCGCCGTCCGGCAGCGATTTCCATTCGCTGAGATAATTGGTCGTGCCCTGCCCCGGCTGGTCGCCGATGGAGCGCAGCGAGACAAAAGTGTAGCCGGTGAACTGCTTGTCCAGCAGGTTCATGCCGGCAGCGCGCGCAGCGGGCGACAGGCTGTTCCACCACACCATGCTGCCGCCCGGCGTCCAGAAATATTGCGGCACGAAGACCATATAGACCGTGGTGTGCTGACTGATGGCCATCTGCCGCGCGTGGCCAACATCATCGAGCAACTGGCGCGAGGCGCTGACCTGGACGTTGGACTTGCCGAGGTTCTTGAGCGCCGGCACGGACAGGGCGGCGAGGATGCCGATGATGGAGATGACGACGAGCAGCTCCAGCAGGGTGAAGCCGGGCGGGTGACGGGTGGCGGGTGACGAGTGGCACGAATTATTTTCGCACGGCACCACCGTTGGCTTGTCACCTGTCACTTGTCTCGTGTCACTTTTCATACTACTGCCAGCTCATCACGTTGTCCCGGTTTTCGCGGTCGGTGGCCGGATCGCCAGAGTCAATTTTTTTGTTGGGGCCGGCGGACCAGACCATGACTTTGCCGTGATAGAGAAAATGATCGCCATTGCCGCCCGCATCCAGCGGATTAGAGAGACCGTTATAACCGCTCGCTCCGTTCTGCTGCGAAACTTTTTGCTGGCAGAAAAACAGATCGCTGGTGCCTTGGGCGGTTTGAGAGCTTTCCATGGAGTAACTCGTGTTCATCGTGATGACATAGGGGTTGCCCCACGGGTCGCGGTAAATGCCGTTGTTATCCACGCCGCCGGGCGGTTGCTCGCCTGTCCCCGGATCACCGGACAGCTTGGCGTTGAGAAATTTTATCTGCTTAGGATTTTTGACATGGTTGGTGTTGCAAGTCGGCGCGCTATTGGGATAAGCCGTCAAATCCATGAGGATGGCCACGACGTTGCTGTTGTTATTCAGGCTGTAACCCGAATCCGCCACCGAGGCGTGGCTGGTCGCACCGGGTGACCAGGTAATCCCCGATTGGGGAGATGGCATTAAACCGCAGGTGTAATCATAAGCGCCTTTTCGGGTGCTGTCATTGAGCCAGCTTTGCTCGTCCGTCGAAATGGGAAACCGCCCATAGTCGGTGTCGTAGGCATTGATGGCGTTCACAATGTCGGCCATCTCCATCTTGGCCTTGGCCTTTTTGGCGGCATCCTTGACATGAGTCAACGCCGGCATGAGCATCGCGGCGAGGATGCCGATGATGGCGATGACGGTGAGCAGTTCAACGAGGGTGAAGGCTTGGGAAGTGCGGAGTGCGGAGTGCGGAGTGCGGAGTGCAGTTGGCCGATTGGCGATTTTTTTCATAGGTTTGAACAGGTTTTGGCGACGGTCAGGATGCGGCAGCAGCGCCGGTGCGGGCAATGGTTTGGTGGCGGTGCCGCGCCGCGCCGTGATGCCCGACCGCAGGTTGATGGAAGGACACCACGAGCAATCATGCCACTCGACCGCCAGGGAGCATTTCCAGCAGTCGGGACCGTTGATGGCGGAGTCGGAAAACATAGTCAGGGCAGCGGGCTGTTGATGATGACCGACCGGCTCCAGTTGCAGAGGAGATTGGTCTTGCCGCTGATGACCAACTGCACCCACAGGTCGTAGGAATTGGGATTGTTCACGCCGGGATAAACGTAGCGAATCGGATTCAAGCCGGAGGCGCTCAACGGCTGGTAGTTGTCATCCGGGCCGCCGACAGAGGTGACAAGGATGGTGGTGGCAACGCCGTTGTTCGTCACCGGGCTGTAAACATCCTTTTGCCGGATGCCGGACAAAAAGTTTTTTGCCTTGAGGTCGTCCTCGCCGGTGCCTTTGGTGCAGTTCACAAAACCGCCGACTTTGTAGGCGGTGTTCACGTCAACCGACTGAATGGTTGAATTGCCGTCCAAAGTCTGAAAGGCACTGTTGTTGTTAATTTGAACGGTGCCGGCCAGTTCGTAATAAAGCTGGTTGAACTGCGCGGGGGCATAAGTGGCGGTGGCAGTAAGCTGGTTGCCCGGCGGATACGCGCCATACTTGGCCTTGTAATTTTCCAGCGCGGTCTCGAGGAACTCCATTTCGGCGCGCGCCGTCTTGAGATACTGCTGCTTCTTGATCATGCCCAGCGCGGGGATGGTAAGGCCCGCCAGCACGCCGATGATGGAGATAACGACGAGCAGCTCAATGAGGGTGAAAGCAAACGCGTGACGGGTGACGGGTGACAGGTGACGGGATTTATTTCCGCGCGGTGCCGCCAGCTGGTCACTGGTCACCCGCCACTGGTCACATTTGATGTTCAAAGTTGTTTTCATGTTCATTTGAGTTCCTGTTCCATCCGTTCGCTCAACCATTGCTTGATCATGCTCTGGTAGTTCAAATACCGCGAGCGCGCCATGCGCTTGATGCGCGCCAGCATCCGCGGGTCAATCCGCAGCGTGATGGTCACGGACTCGGAACCTTCCGCGCCTCCCGCCACCGCCGTCTCCATGAGCCGCAGGTCGGGCCGGCTCTCCAGCCAGAACGCCGCCTCGGCCGATTCGCTGTCGAAAATCGGCACGTCTTCCCAGTTGGCAAAAGTTTGCACGGCTAAAATTTCAATTGTGTCACTCTGATCACGGCGGCCCACCAACATCCGATATTGCCGGACCCGCGAAACCCACCGGTTTCGACCACGTCCAAAGCCGGCGGGAAGCCGGCGCTCCAGTCCATTCCCAGGGCCGCAACTTCAGTTTTCCGGCCGGCCGAGATGACCGAACCAGACCAAACCAGACCGAACCAGACCGAACCAGACCCAATTTTGATTCCATGGCTTCATTAGAGCATTTCCATAAATCCTGTAGCGTGGCGGAATCAGATCCGTGGCAGCGGTCTTTTTGGTTTTGGGCTTCGTTTCGGCTCAGTTGCAGGGTTTTCAAACCTGCGCCTTCGCCAAAGCCTCGCCCATAACCAAAAATCCTCGCTCCGCCGCGCTTCATCATTTCTGTCAATGCTCTAGGCCAGGGTCTGGTCCATTTTCCGCTGGTAGAAGAAGCGTTCCTCCGGCTCGAACGGCCGCGCCAGCAGCACGCGCACCTGCTTGCCGTTGGTGCGATAGACGCTGTAAATCCCGATGCCGCCGGCGGACATTCCCAAGTTGAAGAACCGCGCCTGCACGCCAAATCGCGGCGTGTCCGGCATCAGCCGCACGGCAAACGGATCCTCAAACGACTCTTCTATTTCCCGATGGCTCAAAGAACCAAGCTCAAATGGCGGATTATTCCAATCGAACTCCATAATGGGTCAGATGTAAATAATTCGGCCATGCAATGTGAATACAATGTATTTACTCGCAGTGCCGGGTTTTGTCAAGTTTGAGGTCAAAATTCTGATTAAGCCCCGTTTCAGGGGTTATTCGCCTTTTTTGCCTTCGCCTTCACCGCTCAAGTTGGTGATCATGGCAATCAGGGGCAAAAACATCGCGATGACGATGCTGCCGACGAGCACGGCCAGAAACACGATCATGATCGGCTCCAGCAGCGAGGTCATGGCGGCGACGGCGTTGTCCACCTCTTCGTCATAGTTGTCGGCGATTTTCAGCAACATTTCCGGCAAGGCGCCGGTCTGCTCGCCGACGTCCACCATGCTGATGACCATCGGCGGAAACACGCGCGAGGCCTCGAGCGGCGCGGTGATGGTTTCGCCTTCCTTCACGCTTTCGTGAACCTTCTGGACGGCGTTGGCAATGATAACGTTGCCGGCGGTTTCCTTGACGATGTTGAGG
>CAYUGC010000086.1:0-14264 GCA_964444085.1 uncultured Bifidobacteriaceae bacterium
ATTATTACAAGCTGCGCGAGCAGTTGATTGAATTTCTCGAAGTCCGCGCACACCGAAAACCGGCCAGTCCGGTTCTTTCCGCCCCGCCGGAACCGGCCACCATTTTTGTCCCCGTTTGACGAAAACATAGAAACCAACCAAGCCAATAATTAATGAAAAACCAACTCAAACACCTCACTGCTGGCGCGCTCGTGCTCGCCGCGCTCAACCAAGTCCAGGCGCAATACACACCGCCGCCGCCGCCCTCGCCGTTCCCGGGTTTCCTCAACGAATACCTGCGGAAGAGCGACCCCTACATGAGCCAGTGGGATTTCGGCGGCGACGTGCGCGAGCGCTTCGAGGCCAAGGAAAACATCGGCATTGCCGGCAAGACCGGCTCGGTGGATTTCCGCAAAAAAGGCGCGGATGTGGGCAACGAATATTTCCTCACGCGCGCCCGTCTGCACGTTGGCTATACGGACAAATGGTGGAGCGCCTACGTTGAAGGGCAGAGCAGCGTGGCGTTGAGCGACGAGCGCGCCGCCTACGCCAACGTGCCCGCCATCGCCGGCACGAAGAAAAAAATCGGCAACGGCCCGGAGTCCGACACTATTGACCTGCACCAGGCGTATGTCACGCTGGGCAACCACAAGGAATTCCCGCTGTCGCTGAAAGTGGGCCGTCAGGAATTAAGCTACGGCGACGAGCGGCTCGTCGGCGCGTTTGGTTGGAACAACATTGGCCGCTCGTTCGACGCCGTGAAAATCCGCTGGCAGAACGCTTGGTTCGGCGTGGACTTGTTCACCGGCCAGCCGGTCGTGCCGCGTGACAACCGGTTCGACATGCCCAATCCGCATGACTGGCTTTCCGGCGCCTATCTGACCAGCACGAAAGTCTCCAAGACGATTTTGGAAGGCTATTTCCTCGCTCGCAACGCCAATCGCGACGCCATCGGCCATTTTGATGATCCGCAGTTTCCGCAGCCGACCGCGCGCGATGTTTACACCGTCGGTGCCCGCGTGAAGTCCAAACCCAACGAGCTGGCCGGCTTCGACTACACGGTGGAAGGCGCGTATCAGTTCGGCGATTTCGCCACCGGTGCCACGACGAAGCGGCTGAAGCAGTCCGCGTATATGTTCACCGTGCTGGGCGGTTACACGTTTGACAAGCTCTGGGCCACGCCGCGCTTGGGCGCGGAGTTTGACTACTCCTCCGGCGACAGCAATTCCAAGGATGGCACACACGGAACCTTTGACAATTTGTTCCCGACGAACCACAAGTTTTACGGCTCGATGGATCTCGTCTCGCTGCAAAACATCCAGGATCTCGGAGCGAACATCACGTTGAAACCCACCTCGCGCATGAGCGTCGCCTTCATGGGCAACGCCCTCTGGCTCGCCGACACGCACGACTCGTTTTACAACGTGACCGGCGCAGCGCGCGCGACCGGCGGCTACGGCATCAAGCCGGGCAACGACGCGTTTGTCGGCACGGAACTCACCGCCGTCGCCGGCTATGCGGTCACGCGGTTCGCGCAGGTCGAGGCGGGCTATGCGCATTTCTTTACCGGCGCCTATGTGAACCAGACGCTCAAGTCCAATCACCGCGACGCCGACTGGGTGTATGTCCAGACCACGATTAAGTTCTGATTTTGGTTGCGACGTTGTTCCTCCCGTCGCCGCGCCCCGTCGAAAGACGGGGCGCATTTTTGCTGGTGGCAAAAAATCATCAGGCTGCAAAAAATGCCGCACGGCGGGTGCGCGGCTAATACCTGCGCGCTGACCGCCTTGGTTTTCAGCACGCCACAGCCACGCAAGGCAAACCAAAGTTAAAATCAAGCAATTACCGCGTGCAGCACGGATAATGAATTAGAATCATATGACGCATGACAACTATGAGTAGAAATATCGTCTCGCTGTCTGCCGACTGGCACGCCTCCAGCATTCATGGTCGCAGTTGATTAAAATAACAAAATGACACAGCCAGTTTTGCCATTCATTCCCGAGTCTGCGCCGTTCTCATTGGAGCAGCGCGCGTGGCTCAACGGCTTTCTCGCCGGGATGTTTTCCACCGGCGCTAACGGCCCTGCGCCGCAGACCAACAGCGCGCCCGTCGCCAGCGCCGGACCGTTGCTCATCTGCTTCGGTTCTCAGACCGGCACCGCCGAGGGTCTCGCCAAAAAACTGGCGAAGGAAGCGACGCAGCGCGGCTTTGCGCCGAAGCTGCATCCGCTGAATGAATTTGAAGCCGCCGGATTTATGACGGCGAAAAAGGCCGTCATCATCTCCAGCACCTGGGGGGACGGCGACGCCCCGGACAATGCCGTGAATTTCTGGAACTGGCTCAAGGCCGACACCGCGATGCGCCTCGAACACCTTGAATTCGCCGTGCTCGGTCTCGGCGATAAAAACTATTCCGACTTCTGCGGCGCTTCGAAAAAATTCGATGACCGCCTCATGGCTCTCGGTGCGAAACGCATTCTGCCGCGCGGCGAATGTGACACCGATTACGAAACTGCCGCCAAAAAGTGGATGGACGGCTTGTGGGAAAAACTTGGCGGTGCGAATGGAGCCGGTGTGGCCGTGACCGCCGCGGCCGCCACCGTTGCGACTGAACCGGCAAAAGTAACCTTCAGCAAAACGCATCCGTTTCCGGCGCGACTGCTAAAAAACCTGCCTCTCAATAGTGACGGTTCCGCCAAGGAAGTACGCCACTACGAAATCGCGCTCGGCGGCAGCGGCCTCGCCTACGAAGTCGGGGACGCGCTCGGCGTCCTGCCAACGAACTGCGACGCCTTGGTCACGGAAGTTCTCGCCGCGCTCGGTGCAACCGGTGATGAACCGGTGGTCATCGAAAATATTGTTGTTCCGCTGCGGCTGGCGTTGGCGCAGAATTTTGAACTGGGCAAACCGACGTCTGAACTGCTCGCCGAAATCGCCAAACATGCGCCGGCCAGCGAACTCGCGCCGTTGCTCGCGCCGGACAAGGCCGACGATTTGAAAAAGTGGCTCTACGGCCGCGACGTGCTGGACATGCTGCTGCTCGCGCCAAAAAGCATTTCGGTCGCGGAACTGATGCCGCTGCTGCGGAAAATGTCGCCGCGCCTTTATTCGATTTCCTCGTCGCCCAAGGCGCATCCGGGTGAAGTGCATTTGACCGTCGGCGCGGTGCGCTACGAAAAACACGGACGCCATCGCAAAGGCGTGGCCTCGACCTTTCTCGCCGACCGCGCGGGCGACATCGTGAAGGTGTTCGTGAATCCGTCGCACGGTTTCCGTCCGCCGGTGAATGGCGACGCGCCGATGATCATGGTTGGTCCCGGCACCGGCATTGCGCCGTTCCGCGCCTTTCTCGAAGAGCGCGCAGCGACCGGCGCAAAAGGAAAAAACTGGCTGTTCTTCGGTGACCAAAAACGTTCCGCCGATTTTCTTTACGAGGAGCAACTGATGGCGTGGCAGAAATCCGGCTTCCTTACACGGCTGGATATGGCGTTCTCCCGCGACCAAGCGGAAAAGATTTACGTCCAGACGCGGATGCTGGAAAGTGCCGGTGAACTGTGGTCGTGGCTGGAAGCCGGCGGGCATTTCTATGTCTGCGGTGACGCGAGCCGCATGGCCAAGGATGTGGATGCCGCTTTACACAAGGTGATTGAAACCGCCGGCGGCAAATCGGCGGACGAAGCGAAGGCTTATGTCGAAAAAATGAAGTCGGAGAAGCGCTATCAACGCGACGTTTACTGATGAGCATCACGTTTCCAGAACCACTCGCCAGCGCCGGTTTCACGCCGGAGCAGAAGGAATATTTGTCCGGCCTGTTCGCCGGCGTCGCCGCGCGGGGAAAGACTTTTGCCGATGTCGAGCCGGCTCCGCAAAATGAGGATTTGATTCTCGAGGAACGCATCAAGCGCGAGCTGCATCCGCTCGACGCCTACGACCAGCTTGCGGAAAACGCCATCGGCAACAAGGCGCCGGACAAGGAAGATTTGTTCCGGTTCAAGTGGCATGGCTTGTTTTTCCTGACGCCGGTGAAGGACGCCTTCATGTCGCGGCTGCGGATTCCCGGCGGCGTGGTCACGACGCACCAGCTCCGCGAACTCGCGCGCATTGCGGCAGAACTCACCAGCGGATATGTCCAGATCACGACGCGGGCGAATTTTCAGATGCGGCTCATCCAGCCGAAGGATTGCCCGGAATTTCTCCGCCGCATCCAGGCCATCGGTTTGCACACGCGTGGCGCGGGCGGTGACAACATCCGCAACCTGACGATGAATCCGACGGCGGGCATTGATCCCGTTGAGCTGATTGACGTGCAGCCGTTCGTGCAGGCGCTGGCGCAAATCATCATCAACGACCGCGCGTTTTATGATCTGCCGCGCAAGTTCAACATCGCCTACGATGGCGGCGGCTTGATCGGTTCCGTCGAGGACACGAACGACATCGGCGTGAAAGCCGTGAAGGTCGGTGAGGAAGTTTTTTTTCGCATCGCGCTCGGTGGCGCGACGGGTCACAAGGCGTTTGCGAATGATCTTGGAGTCATCGTTCCGCAATCGGAAATCAACAAGGTTGTTGCCGCCATCGTCCGGGTGTTCATTGAAAAAGGGTGCCGAACAAACCGCAAAAAAGCGCGGCTCAAGCATCTGCTCGAAACAATGTCGTTTGACGAATATCTTGCGCTCGTCGAGAAAAAGCTCGGCACGTTGCTCCGGCGTGCGCCTTATGATTTGGGGCAAATGCGCTGGGCGTCGCAGGAGCTGCCACATTCACACGTCGGCGATTTTCCGCAGAAGCAGCACGGTTTTAATTACGTCGGCGCGACCTGTCCCGTCGGCCAGATCACGCCGAAGCAAATGACGCGGCTTGCAGAACTTGCCGAACTTTACGGCAGTGGCGAGGTCCGTCTGACCGTCTGGCAGAATTTTATCATTCCCAACGTGCCGGACGCTTTCGTGCCGACGCTCAAGCGTGCGCTGGAAAAAGCCGGTTTTGCGACAAAGCAATCGAACCTCGCCAGCGGCGTCATCGCCTGCACGGGCAACAGCTACTGCAAGTTTGCGCAGGCCAACACCAAGGGACACGCGCTCTCGCTCATCAAGCATCTGGAGAAAAAACTGGAGCTCGACCAGCCCGTGAATATCCATCTCACCGGCTGTCCGAATTCCTGCGCGCAGCATTACATGGGCGACATCGGCCTGCTCGGCACCAAAAATCGCGGCGAGGATGCCTACCATGTTTTTGTCGGCGGCGGCTTCGGCAAAAACCAGGCGGTTGGACGGCAGGTTTTTTCCGGCGTCAGCGCGGGCGAACTGCCGGCGACGGTTGAAAAAATGCTCCGCGTCTATCTCAAGCACCGCGCCGGCCGCGAATCGTTCCTGCAATTTTCCACGCGCCATGACTTGAACGCATTGCAAACCATGTTTTCGTCGGAGGCCGATGTCTGAAACTGCCGCGCAAAACGTCCGCTCCGTCTGCCCGTATTGCGGCGTCGGCTGCGGCATTGTCATGCAGGTGGAAAACGGTCGCGTCGCCAAAGTAACCGGCGACAAAAATCATCCCGCCAACTTCGGCCGGCTGTGCAGCAAAGGTTTTACCTGCGCCGAACCATTGACCGCACCTGACCGGCTGGCTTCCGCCTTCCTGCGAAATTCCCGCGCGGAAATAATTCTGCCTTTGCCGCTGGACGAGGCGCTGGCGCAGACCGCCACCCGCCTGAAAAAAATCATTTCCGAACACGGCCCGGACGCCGTGGCGCTATACGTTTCCGGCCAGCTTTCGATGGAGGCGCAGTATCTCGCCGGCAAGCTGGCTAAGGGATTTCTGCGCACGAACAACATTGATTCCAACTCGCGCCTTTGCATGGCGAGCGCGGCCAGCGGATACAAGCTGTCGCTTGGCGCAGATGGCCCGCCCGGTTCGTATCAGGACATTGACCAGTTGGACTGCGCGCTGGTCATCGGCTCGAACATGGCCGAGTGCCATCCGATTTTGTTTCTGCGGCTGCTTGACCGGAAAAAATCTTCCGGCGCGAAAATCATTGTCGTGGATCCGCGCCGCACGCCGACGGCGGACAAGGCGGATTTGTTTTTGCAGATCAAGCCGGGAACGGATCTCGCCTTGCTGAACGGGATTTTGCATCTGCTCGAAAAAGCCGGGCGCGTGGATGAAAAATTCATTTCGCGCCACACCAAGGGCTGGGTGGAACTGCGCGCGTTGCTGAAAGATTATCCGCCGGAACGCGTCGCGCATCTGACCGGCCTGCGCGAGGAGGACATCCGCCTGGCAGCGCAGTGGATCGGCGACGCGCCGGAATTCACGACGTTCTGGACGATGGGCCTGAACCAGAGCACGCACGGCACCTGGCAGACAAACGCGATTTGTAATTTGCATCTGGCGACGGGGAAAATTTGCCGGCCTGGCAGCGGGCCGTTCTCGCTCACCGGCCAGCCCAACGCCATGGGCGGACGCGAAGTCGGTTACTTGAGCCACACGCTGCCCGGCCAGCGCGCCGTGGCGGACGCCGCTGACCGCGCCGCCGTGGAAAAAATCTGGGGCGTGCCGGCGGGGACGATTTCACCGGCACCGGGACTGGATGCGGTGGCGATGTTCAAGAAAATCGAAGCCGGCAAAGTGAAGGCGATTTGGATCATTGGCACAAATCCCGTCGCCTCGATGCCAAACCGCGCACGCATTATCGCGGCGCTGCAAAAGGCGGAACTGGTCATCGTGCAGGATGCATTTCATCCGACAGAAACCACGCGTTATGCCGACATCTTGTTGCCGGGCGCGCTGTGGGCCGAGGCCGAGGGCACGATGGTGAACTCCGAGCGCAACGTCACGTTCATGCCGCGCGCCGTCGCGCCGCCGGGCGAGGCCCGCGCCGACTGGCAAATCATCGCACAGGTGGCGCAGCGGATGGGCTTCGGAAATAATTTTAATTTCGCGGACGCCAGCGAGGTGTTCGACGAAATCCGGCAGACGTGGAATCCCAAATCTGGCTACGATTTGCGCGGCATGGATTTTTCAAAATTGCGCGAAGCCCCGTGCCAATGGCCTTTTGCGCCGGATACCGGACAAGGCAAGGCCATTCGCTATTTGACGGGTGATTCTCTCCAGTTCCCGACGAAGAATGGCCGGGCGAATTTTTTAGCGCGACCATTTCTCCCGCCGGCCGAACAGACAGACGCGGAATTTCCATTTGTTCTCACAAACGGCCGTCTGGAGCACCAGTGGCATACGCTCACCAAGACCGGCAAGGTCGCCTCACTCAACAAACTGAACCCCGGCGCGTTTCTGCAAATCCATCCTGCCGATGCCGAGCAACTGGGCGTGCATCAGGGCGCGCTCGTTAAGGTCAGCTCGCGACGCGGTTTCGCGATTTATCCGGCGGCGGTGACGCCGCGCGTCCGGCCCGGTGAGTGTTTCGCGCCGATCCATTGGAACGATTTGTTTGGCGAAAACCTCTGCGTAAATGCGACGACCACCGAGGCGGTGGACGAAATCTCGTTGCAGCCGGAGTTCAAGTATTCCGCTGTCACGTTGAGCAAGGTGGCGGACGCCGTCCCGGAGGATTTTTCGGCCGAGCAGAAAAATTATCTACTGCGCCAACTCGCGCAGGCCCCGACGCGCGGGCAGCGCGTGCCGGAAACTGCGCCGTTCACGCCGGCGCAGCGCGAGTTCATCGCCCGGTTGCTTGCGTCGTCGGGGAAGTGAGCTAACCTTTTCCGCGCATGAAAATCTGCCAACTGTTCATTTCGCCCGGCCATAATTTCTTTGGCCATCACGGCCAGCCCGCCGGGGAAAACCCGACGGTCAAGGTGGCGGAAGTAGAGTGCGTCGCTGGCCAAGGATTGGTTGGCGACCGGTTTTTCGGCTTTAAGGAAAACTACAAGGGACAGATCACGTTTTTTTCCAGCGAAGTTTTTGCCGATGTTTGCCAGAAATTCGGCGTGACCGGCAAATCGCCCGGCCTCACGCGGCGCAACGTCATCACCGCCGGCGGGGACTTGAATGCGCTCATCGGCCAGAAGTTCACGCTGCAAGGCGTCGAGTTCGAAGGCGTGTGCGAGTGCAGCCCGTGTCACTGGATGGACGACGTCATCGCACCCGGCGCGGAAGCGGCGTTGCAAGGTCGCGGCGGATTGCGCGCAAAAATCCTGACGGACGGCAAACTTCGAGTGGAAACATGAACTTCAGCGCCGTCATTCTAGCCGGTGGAAAATCCAGCCGCATGGGCCGCGACAAGGCATTCCTGAAAATTAACGGACGGACCTTGCTGGACCGCCAGATTGACACGCTCGTCGCCGCCGATGCGGAGGACATCCTGATTTCCGGCCGGCCGGGCGTGGATTACTCGGCCTTCGGCTGCCGGGTGCTGACGGATGAATTGCCCGAAGCCGGCCCGCTCGCCGGCATCCACGAGGCGTTGAAGGTTTCCCGGCAGCCGCTGGTGCTCGTCCTCGCCGTGGACCTATCGGAGATGAACGCGATGTTTCTGCGCAGCCTGCTGATGGCGGCAACGGCGGGCCAGGGCATCGTGCCACGCGTCGGCGGTCGCGTCGAGCCGCTGGCGGCGGTCTATCCCCACACGGCCCTGCCGCTCGTCGAACAGATGCTCGCGCAGGGAGATCACGCCGCGCAGTCATTCGCCAGCGCCTGCGTGCAGGCCGGACTGGCGGCCTATGAGGACGTTCCCGACGACTTCGCGCGGCTGTTCAAAAATCTGAACTCGCCCGCCGACCTGTCATGCCTGACCTGAATACAATCCAGTGGCTCCGGTTGCTGACCGCCAACGTCCTCGTCGCGGGCGTGGCGGGCGGGCGGTTTTTTGCCGGCGGAAAACTGTTGCTGGAGTCCGCTACGTAAACTTTCATTCGTCATGCGCGTTTTATTTTTTGCCCAGCTCAAGGATGCGACCGGCTGTGACTCGGTTGAACTCGCCGTCGCCGCGCCGTTGAGTTTGGAACAACTCTGGGCGGAACTGCTGGAAAAATTTCCCGCGCTCGCCGTGCACCGCGCCAGCGTGCGGCTGGCGCGCAACCTGGAATACGCCGGCCCGCAAACGCTTTTTAGTCACGCTGACGAGGCGGCTTTGATTCCGCCGGTTTCGGGTGGCTGAGCATTTTGCTTCATGGAAATCACCGTCCAAATTACCAGCTTGCCGATTGCGGAAATGATTCCGCCGCCGGCATCCGGCGTTGCTGGCGCGTGGGCGGAATTTCGCGGCATGGTTCGCAGTGAGGAAAATGGCGGGCCGATTTCCGCACTGGAATACGAGGCGTATCCCGAAATGGCGGAGCGCGAAATCCGCCGACTGCTCGCAGAAATCTCCGTGAAGCATCCGTGTCTCGCGGTGAAGGTGATTCACCGCATCGGCATTGTGCCCGTCGGCGAAACGGCCATCTACATCGGCGTGGCGGCGAAACATCGCGGCGCGGCGTTTGTGCTGCTCGCGGAGTTCATGGACCGGCTCAAGCAGGACGTGCCGGTCTGGAAACGGCGGGCATTGCTGGTTACCAAACTGGAGCGCGGCTCTGTGAGCCGCAGCACTTCGGAAAGCCAAAAGCTTGTTCAAGCTGCTGCGGGCCACAGACACGCGCTCCGCTCATTGGACGAAGCCATCGCGGAAATCCATTCGTGCTGCGAGCCGCTGTCGCCAGTGCGCATTTCGCTGGAGGAAGCGTTTGGGCGCACGTTGCACGAGACGGCCTGCGCGCCGGAAGATTTGCCGGCGTGCGACCGTTCGACGCGCGACGGCTATGCAATTTTGCTAAATGACGCGGCGGAAAGTTTTCAAGTTGTGGATGTGATTCACGCCGCCGGCTGGAAACCGCGCCCGCTTCAGCCCGGCGAAGCCGTGCGTGTGGCAACGGGCGCGGCACTGCCGTGCGGCGGCTTGCGCGTGGTGATGCAGGAACACGTCGAGCGCAGCGGCGACGCAGTGAAAATCATCCGCCGCGAGAACACCTTGAACCTCCGCAGGCGCGGCGAGGACGTGAAAACCGGCAAACCGCTGGTGCAAGCCGGCGCGCGGCTGGACGCCGGCAAACTCGCGCTGCTCGCCTCGGCGGGTTGCGGGCAGCCGCTGGTGAGTCCGCGCCTACGCGTAGTGCATTTCACCACCGGCGATGAAGTGATTCCGCCGGGGCAAACGCCGCTGCCGGGCCAGGTGCGCGACAGCAATTCCATTTTGATCCGCAGTCTGCTGCAACTCTGGCCGTGCGACGTCTTTCAAACGCACTTGCCGGAGGATTTTGAACAGGCGAAAGCGGAGTGCGGAAAGCGGAAGGCGGAAATTGACCGGGCCGATCTCGTTCTGGTTTCCGGGGGCGCAAGTGTGGGCGAAAAGGATTTCACGCGTCCGTTGCTGGAATGGCTCGGCTTTGAAACTGTTTTTTCGCAGGTTAATGTGCGTCCCGGCAAGCCGCTGATTTTGGGCGTAAGCGGAAACCGCGTGGCGTTCGGATTGCCGGGGAATCCACTGTCGCATTTCGTCTGTTTTCAGTTTGCCGTGGCCACGGCGCTGGCCAGACTCACCGGCGAAGCCCCGCCACAGTTTATGCGCGGACGGCTGGTGGTGGCGCTGGCCGACGCGGACTGCCCGCGTGAAACGCTTTGGCCGGCGCGGCTGGAACTGGCAGAATTACGGCCGCTGCCGTGGGCGAGTTCCGGCGACGTGACGTGTTTTGCGGCGGCGAATGCATTGATCCGCGTGCCGGCGAACTGCGATTCCCTGGCAGCGGGCGCGGTGGTGGATTTTTTGCCGGCGGATTTGTGAACCACGAAACACCCGAATGACACGAAAGAAAACATTTTCACATCTGGACGAGCGTGGCAACGCGAGCATGGTGAACGTCGGTGCCAAGCCGATTCAACGGCGGCGCGCCGTGGCGGCGGGCAAACTGGTCTGCGCGCCGGCCACCATCCGCGCGCTGAAAAAAAACGCGCTGCCGAAGGGTGACGTTTTGACCGTGGCGCAGATCGCCGGCATCCAAGCGGCCAAGCGCGCAAGCGAGTTGATTCCATTGTGTCATCCGCTCGCGCTGTGCCATGTGGAAGTGAGCTTCAAGGTGCGGCGCAATGTGATTGAAATCTTTTGTACGGCGGAGACGAGTTCCCAGACCGGCGTGGAGATGGAGGCGCTGACCGGTGTAAGCGTGGCGGCGCTGACGCTTTACGATATGTGCAAGGCCGTGGACAAAACAATGCGCATCGAATCCGTGCGCCTGGTGGAGAAAATCAAGGCATGAAAATCGGACGCCTCACCATTAGCGACCGGGCGAGTACGGGC
This sequence comes from uncultured Bifidobacteriaceae bacterium, assembly GCA_964444085.1. Taxonomy (GTDB): domain Bacteria; phylum Verrucomicrobiota; class Verrucomicrobiia; order Limisphaerales; family UBA11358; genus UBA11358. The sequence continues at coordinate 11,263 of CAYUGC010000086.1, forward strand.
ATTTACGCGGATCGCAGCGGGCCGGAGATCGAACAGGCGCTGCGCGACATTTTTGCCGGTGCAAAGTTTGAGGCGGTGATTGTTCCCGACGAACTGGAATTGATTTCGGCGGCGCTGAAAAAATTCGCCGATGAGTTGAAGTGCGATCTCGTGGTGACGACCGGCGGCACGGGAGTTTCATCGCGAGACGTGACGCCGGAGGCGACGACAGCGGTGCTGGAAAAGGAATTGCCGGGCTTCGGTGAAATCATGCGGATGCAGTCTTTCGCCAGGGTGCGGACGGCGATTTTGTCGCGCGCGACGGCGGGCACGCGCGGGAAAACTTTGATCGTCAACCTGCCCGGCAAGCCGTCGGCGGTGCGCGAGTGCCTGGAGATTCTTGCGCCGGCCATCCGCGAAGGCTTGGCTCATCTGCGCGGCGAAGACCCGCATGGAAAATAATCGCTCGAAGAATGAATTTGAACCACACAGATCCGTTTGGACGCACGGTTGATTATTTGCGCCTCTCCATCACTGACCGGTGCAACGAGCGATGTCTGTATTGCCTGCCGGAGAATTATGCGGAATGGTTGCCGCGCGGAGAAATTCTCGCCTACGACGAACTGCTTGCCATCGTGCGCGCGACGACGGCGCTGGGATTCAAACGCTTTCGCGTGACGGGCGGCGAGCCGCTGATCCGTCCGGGGGTGGTGGAATTCATCCGCGATCTGATTGCCACCACGGGTGTTGAATCCGTGCAGCTTACGACGAATGGAACCCGTTTGCCGGAACTCGCAAAGCCGTTGTTTGACGCCGGATTGCGCCGGATCAACATCAGTCTCGACGCGCTCGCCCCGGCGATTTACCGCGCGGTCACCAACGGCGATGTTGCTCCGGTTTTGCGCGGTGTCAGGCTGGTGAAGGAGCTTGGTTTTGAGTCCGTGAAGCTGAACACGGTGCTGATGCGCGGGAAAAACGACGGCGAAATATTCCGGCTGCTCGACTTCGCGGCGGAACATGATTTGGCGATCCGCTTTATCGAACTGATGCCGGTGAGCCTGACGGAAATGTTGAGCGAAAAGAATTTCTTCCCGGTCACGGAACTGCTCGCCCGATTGCGCCGCGAAGATGAACTGGAGCCGCTCACGGCACCGCTGGGTTTCGGCCCGGCAAAATATTTTCGCCTCAAAAAACGCGGCGTGACGGTCGGCTTGATCGGCGCGTTGAGTGACCTGCACTTTTGCGAGCGCTGCAACAAGCTGCGGCTGACGTGCGACGGCAAGCTGCGTCCATGCCTTGGCAACCACCTGGAAACGGATTTGAAACCGGCCCTGCGTCCGCAGGTTGACACCGCGCGTTTGCGGGAATTGATTTATGAAACGCTGGGGCAAAAGCCCGCCGAGCATTTGTTCCGCAACAACTACCAGCCGCAACGTGTGATGACGGCCATCGGCGGTTAGCGGGTGGCTTCGTGGCCGGGCCGGCAGCCGTCAAAACGCGAAGGGGTTTCAACGTAAGACGGCATCAAGTGTCTCGTTGGCGGGATTCCAATAACGGACTTCGGAAATCTTTACCGTGGGCGTCAAAACCAGCACCGTGATTTTTTCCGGCAGATGCGGAAAGGCGGCCAGCATTTTTTCGTCGTCGCCGAGGACGATGCGGTGGGGATATTTTCGCAGCTTCGGCAGCGCAAATAGGCGCGCGACACCGGGCATGGTGTGGATATCCAGCACATAGGCTGCCGAATGTTTTTCCAGCCAGCCCGCGCCCAAATCCGCCAGCTTGAGGTTGGCGGTTTTGCTGGTGCCCATGTCAAATCCCAGCAGCAAAAAACGCAAACCGGCCGCTGGCTTGAATTCTTGGCCAAACTGGTCCTTCGCTGAAAACGCCGGAACCGTGTCGCCGACCGCCAGCCCGCCGGCGTGAATTGAAACGGCCACCGCCGTGAAAAGAAACAGCGCCGCAAAGCGCGCGGACAAAATTGGGGTGAAGGCTCGCATCGGTTTCAGCCTAGCACGAATTGTCAAAACTCAAAACCGCAACGATGAAATAAAAATCCCCAAGCCGTTGCCGGCTTGGGGATTTTTCGTTGAAACTTAATTTCAGTCGAACGCGTGGCCGGAGCAGCACAGCACGTCTTTGACCTTGTGGCGGACGAGGTCTTTGACCATCTGGCGGGCCGGCCCCATGTATTTGCGCGGGTCGAATTCCTTCGGGTTCGTCGCGAACACCTTGCGGATGCCAGCGGTCATGGCCATGCGCAGGTCGGTGTCAATGTTGACCTTCGTGCAACCCACGCGGCGCGCGACTTCGATGTCGGCTTCCGGCACGCCCTGCGAGTCGGGCATGTTGCCGCCGTATTTGTTGATCTCGTCGGCGAGATACTTCGGCACGCTGGACGCACCGTGCAACACGAGCGGGTAGTCACCGAGGTTCGCTTCCATCAAAGCTTTCTTGATCAATTTCAAACGTTCCAAATCCAAGTGCTGTTCGCCTTTGAACTTGAAAGCGCCGTGGCTGTTGCCGATGGCGACGGCGAGCGAGTCGCAGCCGGTTTCCTTGACAAATTTGACGGCTTCGGCGGGATCGGTGTAATGGCCGCTGGTGGAATGGGCACCGCCCTCTTCACCTTCGTCGAACTGCGCGCCGACCAGGTGGCCGAGTTCGGATTCCACGGAGCAATTATGCTTGTGCGCGTATTCCACAACCTTCTTGGTGATCTCGACGTTCTTGTCGAACGACTCGTGCGAGGCATCAATCATCACGCTGGTAAAACCTTCGTCAATGCACTGTTTGCACAGCTCGAACGTGTCGCCGTGGTCCAGATGGACCGCGATCGGAATGTTCGAGAGGCTGACGGCGGCCTCGATGAGTTTCTTGAGGTAAACCGGGTTGGCGTATTGGCGTGCGCCCTTGGAAATCTGGAGGATCAGCGGGGCTTTTTCCTCTTCGCAGGCTTCAACGATCGCCTGGATGAGTTCCATGTTGTTGACGTTGAAAGCGCCGAGGGCGTATTTGCCTTT
>CAYUGC010000087.1:0-13460 GCA_964444085.1 uncultured Bifidobacteriaceae bacterium
ACGCGGGGGGATTTTTGCCGGATGCTGATTATCAATTAATGGCTTGTCCTCAGGCACCAATGAATTTCGAATCATCCCGTCGTCACCAGCCTGACATTATGAAGCGAAAAACCATCCGGCTATCACAGGACTATGTGGCGGCGTTGCGGATGCATTTGCTGACCGGAATGCACGGGAGTCTGACGGCGGCGGTGGAACTTGGGCGGCAGGCCGTCGCCCTCGGTTTGGAGACGCTGGAACTAGCGCGCATCCACGAGCGGGCCTTCGCCACGCTCGATTTATCCCGATGTAAAAAAGAAGTCATCAAGCGGTCGGAGATGTTTTTTAGCGAGGCCATTGCCCCGATTGTGGCAACCCATCACACCGCGCGCCAGAACCGGTCGCTGATGGGCCGATTGAAGAAAACGCTTGGCCGGCGCACGGAGGCGCTGGCCGCCAGCCAGCGGCAATGGCAACGCGGCGTCGTCCGGCGCAAGTTTCTGGAGGATGCCGCCGAGAAAAGCGGAAATCACCGTGATAAATATCTGAAGGAGTCGCTTCAATTGCAGAAACATCTGCGGCAGCTCACCCACCGGGTGATGGCCGGGCAGGAAGATGAACGCCTGAAGATCAGCCATGAACTTCAGAATGAAATCGCCCAGACGCTGCTGGGCATCAATGTCCGTTTGATCGCCATGCAACAAAAAGCCCGGAACAACGTCATCGGGCTAAAGGGCGAAATCGCCAGCACCCAGCGATTGGTGGTGAAATCAGCCCGATCGGTGCGCCAGTTCGCGCGGGAACTCGACCTCCAGCCGCCGGCCAAAAACATTCCCGCCGTGGCCGCGCTCCGTCGGGTGGTGGCGTCCGGGTCGCGAATTCAGCGGGTCTCGGCCAGCCGGCTCGCGCGCGAAAAATCTACCGGGGCACAACCGCCGAAAAAGACTGGCAGCGCCGCTTGCGTGTCCGCTCCGGTTCCGCCCATCACGAGCCCGGTCTTTCCGGTCATCGCCATGGCCGCCTCGGTCGGTGGCTTGAAGGCTTTGTCCGTCATTTTGGGCAACTTGCCGCCGAACTTTCCGGCGGCCATCGCCATCGTCATGCACCTGGCGCCCGATCATAAAAGCCTGCTCGCCGAGATTCTCAACAGCCGCTCGCATCTGATGGTCACGGAGGCGCACAATGGCGATCAGCTTTGTCCGTCACGGGTTTTTATCGCCCCGCCCAACCATCATCTGTTGGTGGCCAAAGATGGCCGCTTGGAACTGTCCTCGGCCCAGGCGGAGAAAATTCATTTTGCCCGGCCTTCCGCCGAGCCATTGTTCGCCACGGTGGCGGCGGTTTACCGGCAGCGCGCCATCGCGGTGGTCCTGACCGGTGGCGATGGCGACGGCTCCTTCGGGGTGCAGATCATCAAGGACCAGGGCGGCCTGGTCATCGCGCAAGACCGGCCCACCTCGGAAAACTTCTCCATGCCGGAAACTTCCATCAACACCGGCGACGTTGATTTTATCCTGCCGCTGGACGAGATTGCACCTACGCTGATTGCGTTGGTTTGGGCGGGCAAGAAACTGAAAAATAGTCGCCAACCGGTTGCGCCCGGCCCGGCAAAATACGCAACGCCGCGCTATGCAGCCGGCGGCAAAGCTGTCATGCTCAAGCCTAGAAATAAAAGCGCATGAATAAGAAAGCTTCCCCTTCACGCCGGTCGAAAACTCCTACCAAAGCGGTCCGCCCCCAAGCCGCTGGCACCCCCGTGAAAGCCTCGTTTCCGATTGTCGGCATCGGCGCGTCTGCCGGCGGGCTTGAGGCGCTGGAACAATTTTTAAAGCATGTCCCGCCGGGCAGCGGTCTGGCGTTCGTGATTGTCCAGCACCTGGACCCGACGAGCAAGGGCTTCATGTCCGAACTGCTCCAGCGCGCCAGCGGCTTGCGCGTCATGCAGGTGAAAGACCGCACCCAGGTGCAGCCGGATTGCGTCTATGTGATCCCGCCGAACAAAGACATGTCCCTTCTGCACGGCGTGTTGCATCTGCTCGCGCCAACCTCGCCGCGCGGGCTGCGGCTGCCGATTGATTTTTTCTTCCGCTCGCTGGCGCAGGACCAGCAGGAGCACAGCGTGGGCGTGATTCTGTCCGGCATGGGTTCCGACGGCACGCTGGGCCTGCGCGCCATCAAGGAAAAAGCGGGCGTGGTGCTGGTGCAGGAACCGGCGACGGCCAAATTTGATTCCATGCCGCGCAGCGCGATTGACGCCGGGCTGGCGGACATCGTGGCCCCGGCGGAAGAACTGCCGGAAAAAATCCTCGCCTATCTGCAACGCACCCCGCTGATCGCGCGCAAGGAGACGGTGCTGGAAGAAAAGACCCAGAGTGCGCTGGAAAAAGTGGTGGTCCTGCTGCGCGCGCACACGGGCAACGATTTTACATTCTACAAGCGGAACACGCTGTATCGCCGGATCGAGCGGCGCATGGGTATCCACCAGATTGGCAAGATGGCGCATTATGTCCGCTATTTGCAGGAGAATTCGCAGGAGCTGGATCTGCTGTTCCGCGAATTATTGATCGGCGTGACAAACTTTTTCCGCGACCCCGCCGCATGGGAACAGTTGCGTGACCAGGGCATTCCCGCGCTGCTTGCGAGCCGCTCGCCCCGCCAGCCCTTGCGCGCGTGGGTGCCCGGCTGCTCCACCGGCGAGGAAGCCTATTCGCTGGCCATCCTGCTCAAGGAAGCGGTCGAGGAGCTGAAGCCCAAGGATAAATTCGCGATTCAAATCTTCGCCACCGACCTAGATCGCGACGCGATTGACAAGGCGCGGCAGGGCGTCTTCCCGGAAAACATCTCCGCCGACGTGACAGAAGCGCGGTTGAAACGGTTCTTTACCAAAGAGGCCAACGGCTATCGCGTGCGCAAAGAGATTCGCGAGATGGTCATCTTTGCGCCGCAGAATCTCATCATGGACCCGCCGTTCACCAAGCTGGACATCTTGAGCTGCCGCAACCTGCTGATTTATCTGACCACGGAAGTGCAGAAGAAACTGATTCCGCTGTTTCACTACAGCCTTTTGCCCGGCGGTATTTTGTTTCAAGGCAGCGCGGAGACGGTCGGGGATTTCACCCATCTTTTTGCCCCGTTAAATGCCAAATCGCGGCTCTTCCGGCGGACGGAATCCGTGCTGCGACCGGAGCAGATTGTTTTTCCCTCGTCCTTTACCGCCGGGCCACCGGTCATTTCCGAGGCGCGGCCGGCAACCAATCCGCCGGCCAGTCTCCAGACTTTGGCGGATCAGTTGGTGCTGCAAAGTTACGCCCCGCCCGCCGTGCTCACCAATGACACGGGCGATATTTTTTACGTCAGCGGCCGGACCGGCAAATACCTGGAACCCGCCGCCGGCAAGGCCAACTGGAATATTTTTGCCATGGCCCGCGAAGGGTTGCGTTATGAACTGGCGAACGCCTTCAAGGAAGCGCTGCGGAAAAAAGAAGGCGTGACCCTGCACGGACTCAAGGTCGGGACGAACGGCGGCACGCAGTGCGTGGATGTGACCGTCCGGCGGCTGGATGAATCCGGGCCGTTGCAGGGTTTGATGATGATTGTTTTCACCGACGTGGCCGCGCCCGTGGCGGCCAAGTTGACCGGCCGGCCCACGAAGCCGGATGCCCGCAGCCCGCGCGTGGCGGAATTGGAGCAGGAACTGTTGCAGGTTCGCGGCGAGGCGCGGGCCACCCACGAAGAGATGCAGACCTCGCAGGAGGAACTCCGGTCGGCCAACGAAGAGCTGCAATCCACCAACGAGGAACTGCAGTCCACCAACGAGGAACTCATGACCTCGAAGGAAGAAATGCAGTCGCTGAACGAGGAGTTGCAGACGGTCAACACCGAGTCGCAGTCCAAGGTGGACGAGCTTTCGCGGAGCAGCAACGACATGAAGAACCTGCTCGACAGCACGGACATCGCGACCCTCTTTTTGGACAAGGATCTCAATGTCCGGCGGTTCACCCCGCAGGCGACCAAAATCATCAAGCTGATCGCGGGCGACGCGGGCCGGCCCATCACCGACCTGGCCTCGGAGCTGCGCTATCCGGAACTGGCCGACGATGCGCGGGAGGTTTTGCGGACGCTGGCCTCGGCGGAAAAACCGATCGGCGCGCGCGACGGCCGCTGGTTCACCGTGCGCATCATGCCCTACCGCACGCTGGACGACCGGATTGACGGCGTGGTCATCACCTTTGCGGACATCTCGGCCTCCCGGACGCTGGAAGTGAAGTTGCGGGAAAAACATGACCTGCTGGTAAAGACCTTGGCCAAACCCGCCGCGCCGGCCAATACCGCCAAAACCACAAGGCGCATTGGTGGCGCAAGGAAGAAACCTCAAACCAAGTGAACCATGAAAAAAACCACCGCCCCGACCACGCCGGAATCCTCACCCAAGGCCGGCGAATTGCGGCGGCGGGCCGAAAAGCGCCTGCAAGCGCAGCCACTGGTAACGGATTTCATCCAGAGTGCGACCGACACGCAACGCCTCATCCATGAATTGCAGGTCCATCAGATCGAACTGGAGATGCAGAACGATGAACTTCTGCAGGCGCGAAGCGAGCTGGAGGCCGGGCTGGAAAAATACCGGGACCTCTATGATTTTGCCCCGGTGGGCTATTTGACGCTCGACTGCGAGGGGATGGTTCAGGAGGCGAACCTCGCAGCGGCCAGTTTGCTGGGGATCGCCCGTTCCCGTTTGCACCTGCGGCGCTTCGGGCTTTCCGTTGTCGCGTCCGACCGGCCCGTTTTCGCCGGCTTTCTCGCCAAGATTTTTGCCGGCCAGGACCAGGGCCGGGAGTTCTGCGAAGTAAAACTGCTCAAGGACGGCCAGCCGCAGGTGGTGGTGCGGATCGAGGCGGCGGCGGTTTCGGGACAGGAATGCCGGGTGGTGCTGGAGGATTTCACCGAACTCAAACGGGCCGAGGCGGACCGGCTCATCCTGAACAAGCTGGAGTCCACCGGAATTTTGGCGGGCGGCATTGCCCATGATTTCAACAACCTGCTCACGGTGATCCTGCTCGACCTGGAATTGGCCTTGGAATCCACTGTTCCCGGCGCAAGGTTGACGCAGCTTTTGGAGGAGGCGAAAAAGGCCGGCTGGACCGCCCGCGGCCTGACCCATCAGCTCATCACCTTTTCCGACGGCGGCGCGCCGGTCCGGAAACCGGTTCATCTGGCCGTGGTGATTCAGGAATCCAGCCGGGCGGCGGCGAGCGGCTCCCGGATGCGTTGTGAATTTTCCCTGGCCGACAATCTCTGGCCGGTGGCGGCGGACGCGGAGCAAATCGGACAGGTCATCCGCAATCTGGTCCAGAATGCGCGGGAGGCGATGCCCGGTGAAAGCGTGGTCTCCGTCCGGGCGGAAAACGTCGTTCTCCCAGCCGGCGAAAAGTCTTCGCTCCCGCCGGGCGATTATGTGCAGGTGAGCATTGCCGACCAGGGGGGCGGCATCGCGAAGGAGGTGCTGCCAAAAATCTTTGATCCCTATTTCTCGACGAAGGAGAAGGGTAGCCAAAAGGGCATGGGTTTGGGGCTGACGATCTGCCATTCGATCATTCAAAAACACGAAGGAATGATCACCGTGAAGTCGGAGGCCGGGGCGGGCGCCACCTTCCAGATACTCCTGCCCGCCTCCCGGAAGCTGCCGCCGCCGGAAAAAACCATCTCCGGGCCGGCCTCCCAGCCGCTGCCCGGGAAAATCCTGGTGATGGATGACGAGGACACGGTGCGCAATGTGATCGGGACGATTTTTCAACAGATGGGCCATACGGTGGAACTGGCGGCGGATGGGGAACACGCCATCCAGGCCTACCAAAACGCCAAACGCGAGGGAAATCCCTTTGATGTGGTGATGCTGGACCTGACGGTTCACGCGGGCCTCGGCGGCCGGGAGACGCTCGAAACGCTGCGCCAGTTTGATCCCGCCGTGCAGGCCGTTGTCATGTCTGGATATTTCAACGATCCCGTGCTGCTCGAACCGGAACGTCATGGATTCAAGGACGCTCTGGCCAAACCTTTCAACCGCGACCAGCTCCAGAAGCTGATTTCCCGGCTAATGGACAACCGCTCCGCGCCATGAATGCAAAACCGTCCAGCTCGCCCGCCGCCGCCCGGCTGCGCCGTCGCGCCGAAGTCCAGTTGCGGAAGAAACCGAAGACACCGCCGGCCGCGAACGAAGCTCCCCGATCCGCCGCCGACCCGCTCCGGCTGCTCCACGAATTGCAGGTCCACCAGATCGAGCTGGAGATGCAGAACGCCGAACTGCGGCAGACCCGGGATAAATTGGAACTGGTGCTGGAGAATTATACCGACCTCTACGGCTTCGCGCCGGTGGGCTATTTCACGCTCACGACCAACGGCACCATCCAGCTGGCCAATCTCACCGGCGCGCATCTCGCCGGGATCGAATGTTCGCGACTGGTGGGACAATATTTCGGCACGCTCGTCTGCCCGGAGCATCGGCCGCGGCTGGCCAGTTTTCTGAAACAGGTTTTTGCGGGCGATACCCGGCAATCGCTGGATGTCGATCTGTTGAGCCATGGTGGCCCGGCCCGCACCGTGAATATCAGGGCCCAACGCCTGCTCACCGAGCCGGGTTGTCGCGCCGTGGTGATGGACATCTCCGACCGCAAGCGCGCGGAGGCCGCGACCGCGCAACTGGCGGCGATGGTGAATTCCTCCAGCGACGCCATCGTCGGCAAAGATCTGAACGGCATCATCACCAGTTGGAACTCGGGAGCGGAAAAGATTTTTGGCTACGCGGCCAGCGATATCGTCGGCAGCCCGGTCACGCGGTTGATTCCCGCCGACCGGCAGTCGGAGGAAGAGAGCATCATGCGCCGCATCCGGCAGGGCCGGAGCGTGGATAGTTACGAGACCGTGCGCCTGACCGAGGATGGCCGGCCCCTGGACATGTCCTTGACCGTCTCGCCCATCTGGGACGGGAATGGCAAGATCATCGGCGCGTCCAAGGTGGCGCGCGACATCACCGCCCACAAACGGGCCGAGGACATCGTGCGCGTCTCGGAAATCCGCTACCGCCGCCTGTTTGAAGCGGCGCACGACGGCGTGTTGTTGCTCGACCCCGCCACGCGCAAGATCACCGATGCGAATCCGTTCATGACCAAGCTGCTCGGCTACCGGCACGATCAACTGGTGGGGAAGGAACTGTTCGAGATCGGCCTGCTCAAGGATGAGGCGGACAGCCAGATCATGTTCCGCAAACTGAAGCGGAGCCACGAAGTCCGCTATGAAGATTTGCCGCTGAAAAGCCGCGACGGCCGGCATCAGGAAGTCGAGGTCGTGGCCAACTTGTATCAGGAAAACGGTCGGGCTGTCATCCAGTGCAACGTCCGCGACATCACCGCGCGCAAGCGCACCGAACAGGAGCTGGCGGAAAAGGCGCGGCTGCTGGACTTGAGCCATGACGCCATCATCGTCCGCGATGTCGCCGGCCGGATCCGGTATTGGAATCATGGCGCGGAGGAGCTTTACGGCTGGTCGCGCCAGGAGGCGCTGGGGAAAACCAGCACGCGTTTGTTGAAAACCAGATTTGCCATTCCCTTCAAGCAAATGCTCAAGGAGCTTTACCAGACGGACCGCTGGATCGGTGAAATCAGCCATGTGAAACGCGATGGCCAGCGCATCACCGTGCTGGCGCGCATGACCCTGGACCGCGACCCTCAGGGCCACCCGACGGCGGTGTTGGAAACCATCACGGACATCACCGCGCGCAAACTGGCCGAGACCGCCCAGCGCCGGGTGGAAGTGCTGGCCGGCTCGAACCTGAAACTGGAAAACGAAATCGTCCGGCGGCGGGTGCTGGAAGCCTCGCTCAAGCAAAGTGAGCAGCACCAGCGCAAGTTGCTGGCCGAGTCGCGCGAGATGCAGGAACAGTTGCGGCAGTTATCTCGCGAAATTCTCCGCGCCCAGGAGGAGGAGCGCAAGCGCATCAGCCGCGAACTCCACGATGTCATCGCCCAGACGCTGACCGGCATCACTGTCCGCCTCGCCACCTTGAAAAAGGAGGCCGGACGCACCGGCGACAGCTTTGAGCGCAACCTCGCGCGCACCCAGGAGATCGTCGGCAAATCCGTGGCCATCGTCCACCAGTTCGCCCGCGAGCTGCGCCCGGCCGTGCTGGATGATCTTGGTTTGATTCCCGCGCTGCATTCCTTCCTGAACGATTTTGCCGCGCGCACCGGCCTTCAGGTCAGGCTGACCGCCTTTGCGGAAGTGGAGGAAATTGACATCGCCAAACGCACGGTCCTCTTTCGCGTGGCGCAGGAGGCTCTCACCAACGTCGCCCGCCACGCCCACGCCAGCCAGGTGAAGGTGATCCTTCAGAAACAGCCGGACCGCCTCTGCCTGAAAGTCACGGATGACGGCAGGGCGTTCAACCTGGAAAATTTTCTCCGGCACCGCGGCGGCAAGCATCTTGGCCTGCTGGGCATGAAAGAACGGTTGGAGATGATCGGCGGCAGTTTTGCGATTGAATCCAAACCCGGCAAAGGCACCACCATCGAGGCGCAGGTTCCGCTCCCCCCCCCCCCGGGGGGGCAGACGTCGCGCCGGGGGAAAATAGTGAATCCCGTGGCTCAGTGTTTATGAAACCCATCACTGTCCTCCTCTCGGAAGATCACACCATCGTGCGCGAAGGCTTTCGCAAAATGCTCGAACTGGAAGGCGATTTTACCATCGTCGGCGAGGCGCAGGATGGCCGCCAAGCGGTGGCCATGGTCAAAAAATTCAAGCCGGCCGTGGTGTTGATGGACATCGCCATGCCGCGGCTCAACGGCATCGAAGCGGTCCGGCAGATTCTCAAGGATTTTCCCGCCACCAAGATTCTCATGCTCTCCGCGCACAGCGATGATGCCTATGTCTCCACCGCCATTGAAGCCGGCGCGGTGGGTTTTCTGCTCAAGCAGACTTCCGCGCATGAGGTGTGCCGGGCCATCCGCGAAGTCGCCGCCGGCAAAACTTTTTTCACCGCTTCCATTGCCAGACATTTCGACCGGCTCAACCCGCAGTTGTCCAATCGCACCGGCAAGCTCAACACGAAAGCGGTCCAGCTCACCTCTCGCGAGATGGAAGTGCTCCAGCTCATCGCCGAGGGCAAGGCCAACAAGGAAGTTGCCGCCGAACTCGGCATCGGCATCAAGACCGTCGAGAAACATCGGGAGCATCTTATGCAAAAGCTCGACATCCACGACACCGCCGGACTCACCCGCTACGCCATCGGCGCGGGCGTCATCGAGAGCAGCGTGCAGGTGACCATCGTCTAGGCTGGCCGCATGCGGCTTCGAACGGTGAACATGCTCCACTGGCTGCATTCCTTGCTGCCGCACATCCCGCATTACGGATATGTGCTCGTCTTCATCGTCGTTTTTTTGAACAACCTCGGCGTGCCGCTGCCGGGCGAAACGATTCTGCTGGGTGCCGGGTTTGTTTTGGGAAAAACGGCGGACTCGCTGTGGTCGCCGGTAGTGGCGGGAACGGTGGCCTGTTTTCTGGGTGGCAGCGGCGCCTTTTGGTTTGGTCGGCGGCTGGGGTTAAGCGGTCTGGAAAAAATCCGCTGGCTTCATCTCACCTCCGAACGATTGAAGTGGCCGGAACACTTTTTTGAACGGCATGGCGCCAAGACGGTTTTCATCGCGCGGTTCATCTTTCTGTTTCCGCCGGTTGTGGTCAACCTGCTGGCCGGGATGTCGAAAATGTCGTGGCGCACTTTTCTGTTTTACAACCTCACGGGGTCGGCGGCCTATGCCACCACCTACACTCTGCTCGGATATTTTTTCGGGAAGAAGTGGAAACTGCTCGAAGCCTGGCTGGGACCCACGGCGCTTTACCTGGTTTTTGCGGGGATAATCCTCCTCGTTCTGTGCATGCTGTTCAGACATTCCGTGGCCGGATATTGGACGCGGCAGCTTGCCAGAAAACTTCGGCGAAAATAGGTGGGCGACCGGCTCGAATCGGCAGACGGCCACCAGAAATGTTCATTAAATGGGGTGAAGACCCCATATCGGATGCGCCCGGTTCCGCCTATGGTTCCTTGATGAAACATAATCATTCTCCCAAAAATCAAAGCCAAAGCCAGAATCCCACCGCCACCCGCCCGCCCGCGCCGACGGCCTTGAGCCGAAACGAAAACAATTTCACGCCGTCACCGGACGAGGTGGCCCGCCGGGCTTTCTTCGCCTACGAAAACCAAGGCTCGCAGCCCGGCCACGAGGTGCAGCACTGGCTGACGGCGGAGGCGGATTTGATCGCGGAACGCAACCGCACGCGCACCCACAGTTTTCACGACCAGCGGTAAATTTTTTTCTTAACCTGACCAAGCTGAAAGCATTTTAACCCTATGAATACTTTAAATGGCACCCGCACTGAAGCTCCCGCGATGTTTGAAACCGAGAATGATATTCCCAAGGCGCGCCGGATGGAATTGAACGCGCTGCTGAACCAGCGGCTGGCGTCGGCCGTGGATCTGCAACTGCAGATGAAGCAGGCGCATTGGAATGTGAAAGGCCCGTGCTTCATCGGCCTGCACGAACTCTTCGACAAGGTGGCTGAAGCGGTGGAGAACTATGTGGACCAGATTGCCGAACGCATCGTCCAGCTCGGCGGCATCGCCGAGGGCACGGTGCGCATGGCGGCGGCGAGTTCGCGGCTCACGGAATATTCCCCGGAGATCGCGGACGGCATGGCGCATGTCGAGGGCGTGGCGCGCGCGCTGTCCACCTTCGGCGCGGAAGCCCGCAGCACGATTGATGAGGCCAACGGCTTGGACGACGCCGACACGGCGGATTTGTTCACCGAGGTTTCGCGTGGCATAGACAAGTGGCTATGGTTTGTGGAAGCACATTCGCAGGCCGCAAAATAGAAAGGATCCCCATGAAAACCAGACTCACACTATTCGTTCTCGGCAGTTCGTTGTTGATGGGCGGGCCATCGTTGTTCGCCCAGATCACGAATACCAACACGAATTCCGTTCCGCTGACCCAGACCTTGAAATATCAGGTGGCGGTGGAGCAGGACCGCAACCTGGGCGAATGTTCGCTCCTGCCGCCGGGTCTCAAGGAAAAGCTGCGGCTCACCGACGAACAGCGCTCGGAACTGAAACCCATCGAGGATGACTTCGCCAAAACCGCCCTGGAATATCAGGCCGCCAATCAACCCCGGATTGACGCCGCGCTGGATGCGGGCCGCCTGGCGCGTGAGTCGAAGGACGCGCAGCGCATCCAGGCCGCGCGCAAACAGTTGCAAAATGTCTGGGCCGGGCTCCAGACATACCGGAATGAATCCGTCCGGCAAGTCAAACAGGTGCTGACCCCGGATCAAATCAAAATTTTGGAGGATGTCAGCAACCAGTGGCGCGAAAATCACGGCTCCGAATCAAACGACCCGTCCGCTAAATTAAACTCGCAATCCGATTAATGAGTGCCGGCCAACGAAAAGAATTATTATGAAAACCACCCCCAGCAAATTCGCGGAGATCCTGCAAACCCCGGTGTATCCGCAGACACTACACCAGTTCCGGCCGGTTCCCCGAGCCGCCACCAATCCCAAGCCGGCCAAGCGGGACAATGTCTTTTCCCAATCCCGAGACACGCGGGAAGACCGTGGCACGCGGGAAATGAAGACGACACAGAACGCCCGGTCATTCCCCCGTTCACAGTGATTTATCCCATGAACTCCAACCCACTGAAAGCCACCGGCGAGCGGGATGAAAACCCGAAGGAAACCATTCTCGAAGCCGCGCCCGAATCCGAGCGCTGGGATCCGCTGCCCGGCTCGACCGGACTCAAGGCTCCCGTGACGGCGAGCGAGGACGAGGACGACGAAGGCCGCAGCGATAATGAAACCATGGTCGAGTCCGGCGGTGCCGACGCGGAGAAAGACCGGAGCCGTCAGGCCGGCAGAACCGCCGCCAAAAACGACGAATGAAAAACCGCGATCGGCCAAAGCTGGAACGGCTGGTGGGCGCGCGGCTGCTCGGCGGCTTTCAAAAATTTGCACGGACGGTGGTGCGCGCGAGCGGACATCCGATGGCGTTCGGCCTCGCGCTCGCCATCATTTTCATCTGGTTGCTGACCGGCCCGCTTTTTCATTTTGGCAACACTTGGCTGCTCGTCATAGACACCGTCGGCAACCTCATCACGTTTCTGATGATCTTCCTCATTCGCAACGCGCAGAACCGCGAGAGCGAGGCCGTGCAGTTGAAGCTCGACGAACTGATTCGCGCCACGAACTCCGCACACAACGCGCTGCTGGACATCGAGGAATTGTCCGAGGCCGACCTCGACCGCATCAAGGCGCGCTTCGAGCGGTTGGCCAAAGTCGCGCGCGAAGATTCCGTTGCCGGCCGGCCGTCGGCGGCCAGCCCCGCAACCCAAACCGTCTGATTCATGAACTGGACTCCGCTCAACCTCACCGTCCGCGTCGGCTGCAACCTCGCCTACGAAACCACCGTGCCAACGCCCGTGCTGTTCGTGCTCAAGCCCCGGCTCGAAGGCCGCGTGCTCGTGATGCAGGAACGGCTTTCGTTCGGCATCGGTTTGCCGTCGTATGAATTTCAGGACAGCCACGGCAACATCACTTATCGCTCGACGTTCATTCCGGGACGAAACGAAATCCGCCACGATGCGCTCGTGGCCGTAGCGTCGCTGCCGGACAGCCGGGAAATTTTCGGCCACATTCTGCCTGTGGGACAACTGCCGTTTGCACTGTTGCGCTACACGCTGCCGAGCCGCTACTGCGATTCCGACAAGCTGCTGAATTTTGCGTGGCAACATTTCGGCCAAATCCAGCACGGCCTGCCGCGCGTGCAGGCCATCTGCGACTGGGTTCACAACAACATCGAATATCGCTTCGGCTCCGGCCGGCCGGACTTGTCCGCGTCGGAAGTCATCGCGCGGCGCCACGGCGTCTGCCGTGATTTCGCGCATGCGGCCATCGCGTTGTGCCGCGCGTTCAATCTGCCCGCGCGCTACGTCACCGGCCATTTGCCGGACATCGGCTATGTTGACCCCGGCACGCCGATGGATTTTCATGCCTATTGCGAAGTCTATCTCGGCAACGAATGGCTGACCTTCGATCCGCGCTTCAACGTCCCGCGCATCGGTCGCGTGAAGGTTGCGCACGGCGCGGACGCGGTGGATGGCGCGTTTGCCACGATTTACGGCGAGGCCCAACTCACGCATTTTGAAGTCTGGGCGTATCAGGTGGATCCGCGGCAGGTTTCCGTGGGCGATGCCATTGACCTGACCAAACGCCTCGACGGCAATCAAACCGTGCGGTTCAGTTAGAGCATTTTCAGAAAAAGTGTGGCCGTGTTTGGAGTGGACGCCGTCTTCCCCCTCGCCATGAACCACCCGGCGCATTCCAACGGCTTGACGCAGGGAGCGTTTCTCCCTCTCCGCGTCGGCGGAGTCTGCGGAGCCGATGGG
>CAYUGC010000088.1:0-13426 GCA_964444085.1 uncultured Bifidobacteriaceae bacterium
CGGGCACCCAGTCCACGATGACGCCGATGCCGGCCTCGTGCAGCGCGTTGACGAGGAATTGAAAATCTTCCGGCGTGCCGAAGCGGCTGGTCGGCGCAAAGAAGCCGGTGACCTGATAGCCCCATGACGGATAAAACGCATGCTCGGCCACCGGCATAAATTCGATGTGCGTGAAGCCCAGCTTCGTGACGTATTCGACGAGCGGCTTGGCCAGCTCGCGGTAGCTCCACGATTCCGTCGCCGTCTTTTTCTGCCATGAGCCGACGTGCATCTCATAGACGCTCATCGGCGAGCGCAGCGCGTCGCGTTCGCGGCGCTGCTTCAGCCACGCGGCATCGTTCCACTTGAACTTCTTGGTGTCCCAGACAATGGCCGCCTGCTTGGGCGCGACCTCGAAGAAAAATCCGAACGGATCGGTGTTCAGCTTGATGTGACCGTGCGCATCACGAATCTCGAACTTGTAATGCGCGCCCTGCCCCACGCCGGGAATGAAGATTTCCCACACGCCGGACGCACCAAGCAACCGCAGCGCGTGAACCCGTCCGTCCCAGCCGTTGAAATCGCCGACGACACTGACGCGCTGCGCGTTCGGCGCCCAGACCGCGAAGCTCGTGCCAGGCACGCCGTCAATGGTGCGCAGTTGCGCGCCGAGCTTGTCGTAGATCTTCCGTTCGTCGCCTTTACCAAACAGAAACAAGTCGGCTTCGCCGAGCGTCGGCAAAAAAGAATACGCATCGCGCGTCCGGCGCGTCTGACCGGCTTTGTCCGTGATGACCAAGTCGTAGGCATAAACCTTGTGCGCGTCATTGGTGACGCCTTCAAAGATGTCGGTGTTGGGAATGCGTTCGAGCGCGAACTTCGGTTTGTTTTTTTCATGCACCGGCTGGATTTCAACCTTTTGGGCATCGGGCAGAAGCGCGCGGACAACGAGGCCGGCTTGGTTGCCGAGCGGCTGCATTCCGAGCAGCGAATGCGGCGATTGATGGGTCAGGTCAACCAGACTGCGAAGTTCGTCAGGCGTCAGAATCATGCCGCGACTCTAGCAAAGTGTTTTCCACAAGGCACGATAAAGAATCGGTTGGGCCGGCGGAATTTTTGCGGGGAAGACGATTCAGAAAAAGAAAAGAGGCCGGACACTACTCCGGCCTCTTCAACAACACTTTAAATTTTTCCGTTGGAGTCACTACTTCCAACGACAAAAGCATAACACAGCGGCGGATTTTGGCTTGTCCCCAGTTGTGGTTACACGCGGGGGACAAGCGGGGGACAGGGAAAACTCAAAGATTATGAAGGATTTGGGCAATCTGACAGCGGTGAACTTCAGGCCGGCCTTCCGACCAGATAACAAAATGGGAACGCGCCAGCTTCTGTTCCACCGGCAGTTGCGCGGCAATGCGGCGGTAGATTTGGACGTCCGTCCAACCCCGCGCTTGGAGGCGTTCGCGCTGCGATGGCGGCGAACAGGCGACGCAGATGATCTGGTCAAACGCAGCCTCGGCCTGCGTCTCGAACAACAGCGGGATGACGACGACGGCCAGCGGAACATTTTCCTTCCGCCAGGCTGCCACCTGCGCTGACCAGCGTTCGCGGATGCGCGGGTGCAGGATGGCTTCGAGTTTTTCACGCGCGGCAGCATCGGCAAAAACTTTTTCAGCAAGGTTCACACGGTTGAGCGAGCCATCCGGGAGAAAAACCTCACCGCCAAACTCATGGCGGATTTCCACCAGCGCAGGCTGGCCGGGCTGGACGAGTTCGCGGGCGAGTTCGTCCGTATCCACGACGCGCGCGCCATGTTGCAAAAGAAAACCGGCGGCGGTGGATTTGCCCATCCCCACGCCGCCGGTCAAACCGAGGAGCTTCATGCCGGACTCCGGAGTTACTGGCCGGTGACCGCGCGGTAGAACCGCTGCGGGAAGTTGGTCGAATCGAAATTGGTGAACGTGAACGGCTCGGTGTTCGTCAGGATGGACACCCACGAAAGGAGGTTCGTGGAC
The DNA here is from genome assembly GCA_964444085.1 of uncultured Bifidobacteriaceae bacterium. Lineage (GTDB taxonomy): Bacteria > Verrucomicrobiota > Verrucomicrobiia > Limisphaerales > UBA11358 > UBA11358. Next base: position 1,995 of record CAYUGC010000088.1, read on the forward strand.
GCCTGAATGATGACGGACTGGCCGGGCGAATTGGTGATGGTCAACTGGAAGCCGCCACCCGAACCGCCGACGATGGCGGACAGAATCGGGGCCGGCGGATAGGCGACATTGGAGACAATCGAGACAGAATCGTTGTCAGGATTGGGGTCGGGCGTGTCCGACTGCGCGGTGGCGGTGGTCAGCACGCTCCCGCCGGCCGCCGGCATCTTGACGGTCAAGGTCAGTTGCGCGCCCGAACCGGTGGTCAGGCCATTGGTGACGCCAGTCACCGCCCACGCCAACTGCGAGCCTTCCAGCAGAATCTGGTTGGCCAAAGTGGCGTTGCTGGAGAGCAGCGTGGAGCCGGTCGGCAGGCTGACGCCCACAATCACGTTGGTGGAGGTACAATAGCCGTTGTTGGTGACGGTGATGGTGTAAACAACATTGGAACCGGGCAGCGGGTTGGTCGGGCTGGCGGTCATGGTCAGCCCCAAGTCCGCAATCAGGCCAACGGGATTGGCCAGGGTCAGGGTCATGAACCAACCGTTGGAGATCATGCCGCTTCCGTTATCAGGGGAATCAGCCATCACAAACAACGTCCAAGTGCCGTTGGGGCTGCCGCCATTCAAAACCGAGAGGGTCGGGCCGTAGCCAATCACCGGATAAATGCTGGTATCTTTTTTCGGCGGGGAGACATGAACCGAGTAAACCACCCCGCTGACGAGGGCGTTGATCAAATTGGTGCCGTTGGGCGTGCCCAAGCCGGTGCAAAGATCGTAATTGGTCACGGCATTGAACAGATTCGGGCTGCCGCTCCACTTGTTGTTGTCGGTGGTAATGTCGTTGAAGGCATTCGTATAACTGGTGGCCACCGCCGCGAGATGATAAATAGCCGGGTTCAAAAACCCGATCGGAGCGTGACCGACATTCTTCCCCTGCTGGTTGATGAGCGCCATGAAGCCCGCCCACAACGGAGCGGCACAACTGGTGCCACCGACGCCGGGATATTGAACGCCGCCATCGGCAATGACGAAAACATTGTCCGCAGTCATGGCCACGTCGGGAAAATTGCGGAAGGTCGGGGAACCCTGGCAGGCGGTCATGCTGACGTTCGTCTGCCAATACGGAATCGCATAATAGGTGCTGATGCCGCCGCTGCTGCCAATGCCGTCAGCATTGTATTCGATGCCCCAGTTCCAAACGGTTTCCGAAACCTTGGCGGTCGCGCCCGGCGTCATCGTGAGCGTGGTGCCACCAACCGAGGTGACATACGCGCTGTCCGACGGCGTGCCGAACCCAAACAGATCATCCACCGTGCCGGCGGGATAGGCGTCACTATCGCCGGAAGCAGTGAAGAAGGATTGTCCCTGCACCGCCATCTGTTGAAAAATATTGTCGGTGGTGGCCGTTGGCCCACCGGTCCAGCCCCAGGAACAACTGATCTGGTTGGCCGCATCGTCCGTGGCAATTTTATTCAGCACATCGTTGGGATGGAAGTTGATGGGATCGCCTTCATACACATAGATTTTGGACAAGGCTGGTGCCATGGAGAGCACCATTTCAATGTCCAACGAAACTTCGACTTCGCCACCGTTGCCGGTGGGCGTGCCGCTGAAACCATCGAGCAAAATATTTTGCAGCGGGATGTTCGTGCGGCCAACGGCCGTTTCGTAAGCGACGATGTCGCTCGCAAAATAGCCGTCGAACTGCACCAGCGCGATGCTCTGGCCGGAGCCGTTGAGCGTGGTGCCGGGAATATAGGCGGTACGGAAGTCATTGCCCATGTAGGAGCCAAGCGGGCCGGAACCGGTGTGAGGCTTGGTGTTGGCCGGCTGAATCGGAACCGTCCCCTTCAACACGGCGTTGGGGGCGGCAACCAGCTGGCTGGTCTTGATATGCGGATGCGGACGGCGGTAGCTGTCCAAACCGCTGATGTCCTGCACGGCCAACCCCGCCGGCACGGACGGCTCGCTGTCCGGCGCGAAGAAGTCGCGATTCTCGGACGGGTGATGATAGGTCTTCAACTTGACCTGAAAGGCGTGCTCGACATTCGCCGCCGCGCCGCTGACATCCAACACCATCCGGTTGGGATGCGTGGCGGTGACTTTCAAGCCATGCTGGTGCGCAAATTGGATCACTTTTTGATAATCCTGCTCCGTCGGGCCAAACTGCTCGGCGAACTGCGACGGCGACAAAAATTTATGGTAGCTCGGACTGGCCGGATCATAAATTTCCCGGATCAGGTTCGTGAGCACGCCCTGATTGCGCAGCGGCAGGCCGATGGCGAGGTTCAGGCCGGCGGCGTCCGCCACCTGCCCCTTTTCCAGCAGGTGCGCCGCGGCGGACGGACGGTGACCGGGCAGGACTTTCCGTCCGGCGTCAGCCGCCAGCGCGCCGGAGCCGACCAGCGCCAGCAGCAGGCCCGTCGTCAAAAAACTGTTGCGAATTAAATTCCTCATAATGCGAATGCGATTTCTTTTCATGCCGGTCAGGGGAAGATCGGATAGGTCAGCCCTTGCGTCGGCTTGTTGGTGCCAGTGACAATCGTGTTGCCGCTCGAGTTCTGGGGGAGACTGGTCGTAGCCGCGTCGTCAAAGGTCAGCGTAACGTGTGTGATGTTGTTGCCCCCGCCGACGCGTGACATGAGTAACGTGTCTGACTGATTGGGTGCCACGACCAGGGCGCTTATCTGCTGCGGATCGCTGTGGCTCAAATTGGTCAGCGTGACCGTGCTCTTGACCACGACACCGGCCAGGTTGCTGACGGTGATGTAGGACGCGTACGGGCTAGCCACGCCGCTGGGGTTGACAATGATGGCCGCGGTGTTGGAGACCACGGTCTTCCAAGTGCCGAGCGTGAAGGTGAAGATGGCCGTGCCAATATTACTGCTGCCGTTCGACAGGCTGAAGTTGGCGATGATGTTCTGGGCGTTCGTGCCGTTGGCGATGAACGTGAACGGCTGGAACCTGGCCGCGCCGCCGACGGTCAGCGGGCCGTAGCCGGCCGCCACGCTGGCCGCACCATTGGTGAAGGTCACGCCATTGGTGGCGATGAGCGTGGCGGTGAGGCTGGGCACATTCACGCCCGCGCTGGCGCGGAAGCCGAACACCACGGTGTTGGTTTCGCCGGGGTCAATGATGCCGTTCGCCGGCGAGAAGCCTTCATGGGTCAGCACCGCGCCGGACGGCACCACGAGACTGCCGCTGATGTCGTGGATGGTCAGCGTGGCAAACGCCGGATATTTCTCCAAGGTTGCGTTGGTCGGGTTGGACAACTGCAGATACACGGTCAAATCCTGCTGGATGGCGGTGTTGTCCAGAATGGTCACCCCAAAGGTCTTGCTGGTCTCGCCGTTGGTGAACACCAAGGTGCCACTGGTGGACTGGTAATTCTGGCCGGCGATGGCCGTGCCGTTCGCGGTGGAATAATCCACGGACACCGTGGTGTTGGTGAAGTAGGTGCGCAGGACAGTGATGTTGGCAACGATGTTGGATTTCAGCACCGTGTAATTCGGCCGGGAGAACTTGATGCCGGAATTGGCTTCAGTGATCGTCACGACCTCGTTGCTGGGTGCCAGCAACACGGCATTGGCCGTGGGGTTGGCGAGCACCACGCCGAAGGAGCGGCTGCCCTCCAGCAAACCGTTGCCGATAATCGACACGGAAATGGTGTTCGTGCCGAGGCCGTTGGTGAACACCAGCGTGCCGCTGGCGGGGACATAGTCCGTGCCGGCCACCGCCGTGAGGTTCGTGGTGTAGTATTTCACGGACACCGGGATGTCGTTGGTGCTGTTCACCGGCGGCTCGGCGCCCGGGTTCGAGCAGATAACATTGATGAGCAGATTCGTGCTGCTCTTCAACACCGTGACCGCGTTGGTCTCGAAGCTGAGGCCACACAAGGCGCCCTGGATATACACCAGCGCACTGGCCGGCGGAACCACCGTGGTGCCAGCGGACGCGCCGGACAGGTTGATGCCAAACGAGACGTTGGTCGCGATGTGATGGTTGTAAAGCGGGACGGAAACTGCCTTAAGAATCTCGCCCGGGCTGAAGGTCATCGTGCCGCTAGCTGGCTGATAATTATAGCCGGCGACCGCCGTGCCGCTGTTGGTCGTGGCGAAGTTCACCGTGATGGCGTTGTTGGTGCGGCCCATGCGCTGGACGAAGACCAGGCCGACCGCGTTCGTCTCGCTGACGTAATTCGTGACGGACGAGAACGCGACGCCGGAACTGGCGCTCACGATGGTCACGGTCGTGTTGGTGGGGGCGGCCAGCGTCACGCCGGGAAGCGACGGATTGGCCAGCCACACCGAGAACGAGGTGTTCTGGAAGACGAGCGGATTGTTGATCAGTTGGATTCCAAAGGTCGCGCTGCCCGACGGATCATGGTCGAACAAAGTGACGCTGCCCGCCGTGCCCAAATAGTTGCTGCCGGGGGCGGCCGAGCCGGACGTGATATTGTAATCCACCACCACGGTGCCGGCATAGCCGTTCGTGCGCAACACGGTGAGATAGGCATAACCGTCCGACGAGTTGACCACATAATTGGTGGCGCTGAAACTCAACTGGCCGGGCGCGGTCACGCTATCCATGATGGTCAGCGTGGCGTTCGAGGGACTATACAATTGCGCCCCGACCACATTGGTCAACGCCAGCCCCACCGTGGGATTGAGTTCGGGAATGCTGTTGTTGATGATCGCAACCTGAATGGTATTGGTCGTCTCACCCGGATTAAAGGTGACCAGCGCGTTGGTCGGATAATAATCCACGCCCGCCACCGCCGTGCCGTTGGTGGTGGTCGTGAAATTCACCGTGCAACTGCCGTTGGTCGTGCCCTGACGGATGATGTCAATGGACGCCAGGCCGTTGAGCGCGTTCTTGCCAATCGAATAGTTGGCCGACCTAAAACTCACCAAGCTGTCCACGTTAACGATGTGCAACGTGGCGGCGGAAAGGTCGCCCAAGGTCGCCGGCGCGGTGGGATTGTTGATAGCCAGGTTCACCGTCAGGTTCGTGGTGATGACCTGATCATCCAGCACCGGCACAAACACACGTGCCAGCACCTCGCCCGCCGGGAAGGCCAGATTGGTGGTGACCGTCTGATAATTGGTTCCAATCACGGCGCTGCCGCCGTTCGTGGTCGTGAAGTTCACATACACCATGCCGCTGCCGTCCGCGTTCGGGCCGCTCAAGCCACCGGTGCGCAGGACGGTGATGATGCCGAAACCGGCGCTCTCGGCGGCTGAGAAGTCCGCCGCCGCGAACTGGAACGCGCCGGAACCGGTCGCGGAATTGCCGTAAAGCCGCGCGATATGGTCCGCCGCCAAGCCGTTGAACTGCGTGAACGCGCCGCCGATGACAATCAGGCCGTCCGCCGGCTGGACGACGGCGGCATTGACAGCACCGTTCGCGCCCAGACCAAAGTTGATCGTCGAATCCGCCGCCCCCGTCGGCAGCAACCGCGTCAGGTTGTTACGCGTGACCCCGTTGGCCGACGAGAACTGACCGCCGACCACGATGCGGTTGTCCGCCTGCACGGCGATGGACGAGACCGTGCCGTTGAGGCCGCCGGCGGAACCGGCCACGAACGCCAGGTCCAGCGAGCCGTTGGCGTTGATCCGGGCGAGGTGGCCGACCGCCGTGCCGTTCACATTCGTGAAATCGCCGCCGATGAGGATGCCGCCGTCCGCCTCCAACGCGATGGCGCGCACCGTCGCGCTGGCGGAAATGTTCAGAACGAAGTTAGTGTCCACCGAGCCGTTGCCGTTCAGGCGGACGAGGTTGCCGACGGTGACACCGTTGAAATTCGTGAAGGCACCGCCCACCACCAACTGCCCGGCGTTGTAGATTGAATTGGTCGGGTAGGCCGCCACGGCATAGACCGTGCCGTTTGCGCCAGGGCCGGTGACGAAGTCCGTGTCAATCGCACCGTTGTCGAACAGGCGCACGAGGCCGGGATGCGCAAAGCCGTTGAACGTGCTGAACGCGCCGCCGGCATAGATTTCGCGGTCGCCGTTGATGAAGGTTTCCGCCAACGCGAAGACCGAGCCATTCGCACCCGCGCCGGGGCTGAAGCTGGAGTCAACCGAGCCGTCCGTCATCAGGCGAGCGATGCGGTGGCGCACCGTGCTGTCCACATTGGTGAACGCGCCGCCGATGAGCACATGGTCGTCCGTCTGGCTGACGAGCGCATTCACCGTGCCGTCCGCGCCAGCGAGGCCATTGAGGAAGCCGGTGTCCACCGAGCCGTCCAGTTTCAGGCGCGCCACGCGACTGCGGCTCGCACCGTCCACGAGGCTGAAGTCGCCGCCGGCAACAATCTGGCCGTCGGTCTGCAGCGCCAGCGCGAGAACCGTGTTGTCGATATCGCCGGTGAAGGACGTATCCAGCGAGCCGGGCGGCTCGTTGTTAGACTGGGCGTCGACGATGTGAACCGGGGACGTCATGGGCAAGCCCAGCGCGGCCCCGGCGCTCGGGCTGAACAGATTCACAGTGAAGAAGAATTCGGACGGCGGCCGATTGGTCAAGCCGTCATTCAAAATCTTCACGGTGAAACTGCTGGCCAACTGGCCACCAACGAAGCTCAAGATTCCGTTGGTGGCGAGATAGTTCGTGTTGGCAAACGCGGTGGCGTTCGTGGTGGCAAAGCCGACCGTCGCCGCGCCGAGGCCGGAGCCGGTGCGCGTGACCGTGATGGTGGCGTAGCCGCCGCTTTCACTCACCTGATAGGCGGCGCGGCTGAACTGGAACGTGCCGTTGCTGTTGTCATCCACGATGTTCATCGTGGCGCTGGCCGTCGCGCCGAGGAGGGCCGGCGTATTGGTGCCGTCCAGCGTCGGATGGGAAAGCGTGACGGTGAACTGCTTGTCCGCCGCGCCGACGAGGCTGTTGGTGATAAGCGGGATGGTGATGGTGCGCGGCGAGACGTCGGCGCTGGACCAGAAAAGCGTGTTGGTTGTGCCGATGTAATCCGTGCCGTTCACGGCGGTGCCGTTGGCGGTGGCATATTGGACGGCGAGCGAGCCCTTGCCGCCGACCGTGCGGGTGACGGTAAAGTTGATGGCGCGCGCGCTCAATTTCGCGGTGTAGAAGTTCGTGGTCAGGTTCAGGTAGCCCTGGTAGTTTGGATTGATGATGCGCAAGACCGCGTTGCTCAAGCCGAGGAAGGCAAAGCCGCCACTGGAATCCTGGATGTTGTTCAACCGCAGGCTGACCGTTTTTTCCACGGCAGAGATGTTGCCATTCTGCAGGATGGTGACGGCAAAATTTTGCTGTGTGTCGCCGGGGTTGAAGAGCAGCGAGCCGCTGGAGGACTGGTAGTCCGTGCCCACCACCGCCGTGCTGCCGTTGGTCACGGTCTGATAGAAAACCGTGACCGTGCCGATGGTGCTGTTGGTGCGGACGACGCCGATGATAGCAGAAGCATTCGTCACGGTGTAGGACGGCGCAGTGAAGCCGAACGTGCCGTCCTGATGGTCGTTGTCCACAATCGACAGCGGCGCGGTGGATTCGCCGAGGGCGACGCCGATCGGGATGTTCTGGCCACCGAGGTAGAAAATGTCAGCCCCGGCGGGGTTGGCCAATTGCAGGCCGGCGCTCAAATCGCCGGAGGAATGGCTATTGTTGATGATGGTGATATTAATGGAGGCCGGGCCGGCGAAACCATATTTCCACAATTCCCCATAAATATCACTCATCAGACCGGCGGGGCCATACAGTCCGTCGCTGTGCATCCGAGTGGGGCCGGAATATTCCCAGTCAATCGGATACAGCGGTGCCACGGCACTATACGAATAATCCACGCCGCTTTGGGCGAGACCGGGTGTCACGGAGAAATTCGCGGAGGCATAGCCCAGCGAGCCGTTGGCGCGCACGAGCGTGATCGGCTCGCTCAACTGCGTCTTGTTGACCTGATAGCTGGTGGACACCATGCCGAGGTTGCCGGGGCCGGGCGTCACACCGCCAATCAGGCGGGCGAGGTTGCTGCGGTTGCGGACACCGTCGCGAGCTTTCGGCTCAATTTTACGCCCCCCCCAGGACACACATAAATTAGGATCGTTGAAACTGGGTGCCAGACCGCGTTCAATTTCGAGACTGTTGCAGCAATTCGTGTCCGCTTGACCACCCCCCACCCGCTGAAACGCGCCACCAATGATGATATTACCATCACCCTGCACCGCCGCCGAATAGACCGTTCCCGGCGCGTCTTTGAACAGGATGCGCGACAGACCGGCGAACTGGTTGTAAGCCGTATCCATAAATGTCGTGTCCAACGTGCCGTTGGCGTAAAGACGGGCGAAGCCGAGGCGATGCGTGCCGTTGTAGGTGGTGAACGAGCCGCCGAGATACAGCGTGCCGTCCAACTGCGGCAGGATGGACCACACCGTGCCGTCCGCCCCCGTGCCGTCGTAGAACAGGTTGTCAATCGCGCCATTGGCGTTGAAGCGCACGATGCGGCTGTGCGCGCTGCCATTGACCGTCTTGAACTCGCCGCCAGCGACAATCTGGTTGTTCAACTCCCAGGCGAGCGACCTCACCGATGAATCCGGGCCGAAGCCGGGATTGAAGCTCGTGTCCAACGCGCCGTTGGACTGAAGGCGGGCGATGTTTGAATAGAGCTGCCCCTTCACCTTGAATTTGCCACCGACCATCACGCCGCTGGAGGATTGCGGCACGCTGACCGAGGCGGTGTATGACCAAGTCGTGAACAGGTTGGTGGAACCGCCCTGATTCATCACAATCGTGATGAGGTTGGTGGCAACACCGAGGACGGGGGCAAACGGCACCGCAAACGAGCCGGAGCCACTGACACTGCCCGTGTCATAAATCAACACGCCGGTGCCCGCCGCAGTATTGGTATTGCCATAGAAAACCCGCATTTCATTGGGGGCATTGGTATTGCTCCCCATGTTGTAATTGACGGCCAGCGTTCCGGCAGTCACGCTGCCCAAACTGATGGTCTGATCATCCTCGTTGGTGCTGGATGAAGTGCGGTTGAGGTTGAAGATCGATGCCGGCACTTGCGCCATGGAATAAACCGCGCTGACCGGGCCGGTCAGGACGTTGCTCGCATTGAAGGTGGTGTCCAGTACGCCAGTGGGCAACAAGCGGGCGACATAATAACAAGGTGAGCCATTGTAGGAAGTGAAATCGCCACCCGCCAAAATGGTACCGTCCGATTGCACGAGAACGCTCCAGACCGTGCCGTTGAAACCGGAGCCGGGATTGAACGACGTATCCAGGGAGCCATCCGCATGGACGAGCGCGATGGAGTTGCGCTGCTCGCCGTTGTACGAGTTGAAATCGCCGCCGATGACGACCTCGTTGGCCGGCGTCAACCCCACCGAACTGATGAATTCGCCATTCAGCACGGTGATGCCGGGGCCGCCGGGATTAAAAGTGGTGTCGAGCGAGCCGTCGGAATTCACCCGGGCGAGGCCGTTGACAGTATAGTTGTTGGTGCCGTCGGCATAAGTCAAGAAAGAGCCGCCGATGACCGTCTGATTGTTGGTGGTGAGGGCGACGGAACGAACTTCGCTATACGGATCCGGGCCGGGATTGGATGCCCCCGAGCCGAACACGAAGCTGCTGGTACTCCAGGCGATCATATCCGAGGCAAAATCGGGATTGTAGAGTTCGTCCACCGAACCGGCGGGCGGTGCCGTGTCGTCAAATAGAATGGTCACAGTGGTTTCCGCCACCATGCCGCACTGAAACGGATTACCTTTGGAGTCCTCGACATAAATCCCGATGCGGATGTCCTTGTTGAAAGATGGCAGGTGGTTGTTGGCCACGGTGAAATGAACCGGCTGCGACTGGAACGGATTGTTGTTCCCGCCGGGGAACGTCAGCGTGCCATCCGCGCCGTCGAAGTCCGAGTTCCTGCCCAAAACACCGCCACTGCTGGCCGGCGTGGGCGTGGCGTAGTCCGAACCCGGCTGGAGCGGAAAATAAATGTTCTCGTTGTCCGCGCCGTATTTGCTCAAGAAATAATTGTCGAACCGGTAATGCACGGTGACGGAATCCACGTTCGTGCCCATGCGGTTGACATAGACGGTGACCGGCGTGCTGCCCGCCCAACTTTGAATGTCGCGCGGCACCCGGTAGTTGGCCTTCGAGAAATTGAAGATCCCATTACTCGGATTCAGGGAGATCGTCGTGTTCGTGACGATCAAGCCAACGTTGTTGGTGACTGTGTCATGAGATATGGCGGCCCCCTTCGGATCAATGTCGCAGTCCAGAATCCGGCACACCGCCTGGCCAAAAAAATTGTCCACACGCGGGGCGGAGACGCTCGCCGACTCGTTGGTGTCGAGGCGCGGATTCGAGAGCACCACCATGAAGTCGCGGTTCGGCTGGGACTCGCCGCCATCGTCAAAGATGGGCACATAAATCGTCTTGCTCATTTCAAAGTCGTTAAAAATGAGCGTGCCGGCGAGCGGCGTATAATCAATGCCCGCCACCGCGGAAATGTCACCCTGCTTCAGGAAATTCGTACCGGGATCCGCCGTCGCGTAGTCCACCAGCACGCGGCCTGACGATCCGGACACACGCGTAATCGTGACCAGCATACCGTAAACATCGGAGACATAATATGAGCCCTGGGTCGTATCCCATTCGGTGGCATTCACCGGCCCGACAACACCGTGGTTCATGCCGCCGCGGAAAGAACTGCCGCCCCCCAGCCCGGACGTGCCGATGCCTTCGGTTTCGGCGCTGTGATACAGCAGCATGGCGTTGCCGTTCGTGTCCGTGATGCCAGTTTGATCCACTTCCTCGGACGCGAACCGGAAAACACCGGAAGGATGATAGGCCCAGTTTAATTGAATCAGTCCCGTAGAGGCGGCAACAGTCTGGTATTCCAAGGGATAGGGCGAATAATATGAGTTGTAACTCAGCTTGGAATCCGCCGCAAAATAATAGGTCGTGCCCGCCTTGGCATTGAAACGCAGGCCGCTCGGCCCCGCGAAAGGCTGGTAATAATAGGTGTTCAAACTATAGAAAGACGGTGGATACTTGATCACATTGGTGTAACCATAGCTGTAGAAACCATAGCCGGGAATAAAGCCGGAGAAATTAAAGATGTTGGTAATCGTCGTCGAGTTCGTGTTGTAAATATTCTGGACGGCTTCGTTTCTCTGTATCATCGGAAAACTCGGATACAGGTCGTCATTCGCCGCCACCTGGCTCAAGGTGGCAAGGCTGCTGCCGGTGAAGACCGCCAGCACGGTGTCCAGCTTCACGCCATTCGTGCCGGCGCTGCCAAGGGTGTCCACCGTCACCTCGCCATCGGCGGGTGCTTTCCACGAAAACCACACCGGTGAGACCGGAGCAACGCCCGCGATGCTCGGATCAGCGATTTCGGCCACGCTGGTGGAATTGTCAATGTTCGTCGAGCCCGACGCGCCATCGATGACCAGCGGCACGGCGAAGGAAAGACCGGGCGGGGTTGGG